>CACBNI010000037.1 GCA_902540595.1 uncultured Pelagibacteraceae bacterium | reverse complement strand
AGTGGTAAATCTAAGCTTGGTAAATTAAAATCAGAATTAAGTAACGATTACGAATTTAAAACAGGTACTGTTGCTATGGCTAGAGGAGAATTTGATACTGAGGATAGTGAATTCTTTATTATCTTAAAAGATATTCCTTTATACCAAGGAGAATATACACCAGTTGGTAAAGTAATTTTTGGATTGGATGCTTTAAAAAAAATTAAAGTTGGAAATAAAACAGATTATGTATTACGGCCTGATTATATAAAAGAATTTCATTTATTAGAAAACTAATTAACTAAAGGCTTTCCAGTTGCTAGAGTGTGCTTTATTCTTTCCTGAGTTTTAGGAGTTTCAATAAGCTTCATAAAAGCATCTAGCTCTAATTTAAACAAATCATCTTCTGAAAGTTGTTTGTCTATTGATGTATCTCCACCACTTAGTACATATGCTAATTCCTTAGCAACTTCCATGCCGTGATCGAGTATAACTTTATCATTATAAAGTTTATCTAAAACTTTGTACATTTCACCCCTAACACTCTCACCTGGCAAATTGAATACTAATTCAGATGGCGATTTAAAATCTTGATTTTCGTCTAAGATTTGTTTTGATGTTTCTAGTAAACTATTTCTATTCATTATTTTTTTGTCTTCTGGCTTAAGATATTTTAAAGGTTCTGCCTCTACCGGTGAAGTTGCTGTCTTACCATAACCAATAATGTCAAAAACTTTTAATGGAGCAAAATGAGGGTCTTTTTTACTTTCTTCGGTATTCTGCCATCTTGCTAACATTTCTTTGCAACCCCCACCAGCTGGTATCAATCCTACTATTGTCTCAACTAAACCAATTACAATATTCGTATGCGATGCAACAAAATTACTTTGCACAAGAACTTCAAAGCCTCCTCCTAAAGTTAAACCTGAAGGTGCAGATATCACTGGATATTTTGAATACTTAAGCTCTTTACACGTTTCTTGAAAATATTTTATAAATTTTTCAATAGATTTAAAATCTCCTTTGTTTGCAAAATCCATCGTATAACTTAAATTTACTCCTGCAGAGAATTGCATACTTTCATTAATAATAATTAAAGGTTTATCAGTTGCTTTTTTTAAAGCATCCATAGAGTCATAATCTAGAGCGTTTGCTTTTGTGGTAAACTCAACAATATTGTAGTCTTTAAATTTATAAATTTGTGCAGAGCTATTTCCATCGATACTTTGGGCCTTTCTCTTAACTTTTCCTAAAGTTTCAATTTTTGTATATTTTTGTCTCTCTCCATAAAAATTTTCATTTTTTGATTTTGCAAGATTTTCTAAAAATTTATTTCCATCATAGTTATCTATTTTGCTAAAAAAGTTTTCTACTCCAATTTCTTCCAACATCTCAAAAGGTCCTTTAGACCAATTAAAACCAAGTCTCATTGCTTCATCAATATCGTTAAATTCATCTGTAATTTCGGTTACCAACGATGATGCATATTTTATTATTTTTGAAATTACTGACCAAGCATATTTTCCATACTTGTCATCTCGATTAATTAATTTTTTAAGATCAACTTTTTCGGATTTAATATCAATTTTTTTGCTGGGAGAATAATCTCCTGTTTCTAGATTAAGGGCCTCTAAAATTTTTGCACCCCCATCTTTATTTATTCTAAAAAAGCCGCCTTTACCTTTTCGACCAGTATAACCAGTTTCAATTAGTTTTTTAATTAGAGGTATTTCTTGTGCAACCTCATGAAATTTATCAGTTTTAGGTAATTCTTTTATAAAACTTTTTAGTACATCGGCCATTAAATCAATGCCAATTAAATCATAAAGTCCAAAAACTCCTGTTTTGGGAATTCCCATTGGTCTTCCAAAAATTGCGTCAGCTTCTTCAACAGTTAATTTCATTTTGAAGGCCTCGGTCATTGCTATTTGCATAGCATACACACCAACCCTATTTCCTAAAAAACCTGGAGTATCGTTACAAACTATTGCCCCTTTACCAAGTTCAATCTCACAAAATTTTTGAAGTGCATTTATTTTTTCTAAA
>CACBNI010000036.1 GCA_902540595.1 uncultured Pelagibacteraceae bacterium | reverse complement strand
GTATTATATTACTTTTCATAAATGTATAGAATTCTAAAACTATTTTTAAGTTTAATTTTTTTAATAATTTTTGTTTTTTTATTTAAAAAAAATTCAAAACTCTTTTCGTTATAATCATGATTTTTTATTGATTTATTTTTAATTAATTCTATGAACTGTGGATCCTCAGGAGGAACGAATTCTATTATTCCTTTAGGAGATAAAGTCATAAAAAAATCAACTATTTTTTTTAAAGGAATATTTTTTGAAAGAAATAAATGATGAATTAAAGCGAAAGCAATTACTCCATCAAATATTTTTGACCTACTTAAAAAAGAATCTCTTTCTAAATTATTAAAGCCTAGATTGGGAGTGGGTTCTGTTAGATCCATATATAAAGGCAAAAAATTTAATGACTTAGTTTCTGCCCTTAAGCAACTTTTTTGTAAACTTGCATAATCACTATCAATACCTAAAACATATTCACATCCATTATTAAGCGCTATTTCTGAAAAAATACCCTCGTTACAACCTAAATCTATTAATTTTTGAATTTTATTTTCTCTTATAAAATTGATAAGAATTGTTTTTTTTTCATCTTCACCAATAAGATTGTAACTATCTTTTGTTTCATAATTCTTCCAATAGCTATCAATATTTGGATTAAGGTTTGTTATTAATTTTTTAATAGATTCTAAAAGGTGAATAAAATTATTTTTTTTTAAGAGTTGTTTTTTACTTTTTTTTTTTGATTTAGAGTCAATTTTTTTTATAAGAAAAGAATGTAAATGAATATTAAGTAATATTTTTAAATTAAAATAACTTCTTTTTGGTAAAATTCTTGAAGTTGTAGAAATATCTATACCTTCTAAATTAAAGTTTAAAATTTTTTGAAAATTTATCTTTGAATAATTTTCAATTAATAATGGTCCCAAAAACTGTTCACAGAACTGCTTGTAACCTTGCCAGGGCTGATTTTCCTCATAAAAAACAATTGAGCCAAAATCTATAAATGTAGGTTTTAAACCTTTTGCAAACTGAACATTGTATGGGGAACTATCAATTATATTGTAATTATGTTTTAGTGCCTCAATATGTAGATCTAAATGAAATAATGAGCATTTTTTATATAAAAAAAAAGGCCATTCAATTGGATAAGATATAAATTCAAATTTTTTATGGGTTAAAAATAAATCATTTTTATAATTTGGAAATAGTTGAGTAATATTTTCGTCAGCTATTCTAGTTTCTATTATATTTTTTTTATTTTCATAATAAAACTTAGAATTTAAAATATCTAAATAATCTTTTTTTTTTTCTTCTTTAATTCTCCTAATAATAATATTATCAAAATCATAAACTTGATTCTTATAATCTCTAAATGACCCGTTAATTTTTTTTAACATTTTTAAATAATCTATTGTTTTTAAATTTATATTTAAGTGTTACCTTAATTACATTAATACCGTAAGGTATAGATTTTAAATGAGAAATCTCATCACCGTAAAAAGTTGGCATAGGAACTTCTTTAATTTTAAATCTTTTATTTAACATAGCAATTATTATCTCTGTATCAAAATGAAATTTATTAGAAAATTTTTTAAAGTTAATTTTTTTTAAACTATCAACACGATATGATCTAAAGCCTGAATGAAATTCACTCATAGATGAATTGCAAATTAAGTTTTGAAATCCAGTTAAAATTTTATTACCTAAAATTTTATAAATAGGCATACCACCTTTGTAAGCAGACAAAACACTATGCATTCTAGTACCAAAAACTGCATTGTATTTGTCATGTGAAAAGTTAATGATTAATTTGTTGATTTTATCTGCTGGGTATTGATTGTCTCCATGCATCATAACAACAAAAGTAAAATTTTTTTTTATAGCATATTCAAAAGCTATTTTTTGGACACCTCCATATCCTAAATTTTTTTTATTATTGATAAGAATTCCATTTAAATTGTATTTTTTTATAATTTTTTTTATTTTGTTTTTTGTATGATCGGTAGATTTATCATTAATAAATAAAAACTTTATTTTTTTATCAAGAATTATTTTTTTGCTAACTTTTTTTATTACAATTTCAATTTTTTTCTCAACATTATAACAAGGGAAAAATATTAAGGTTTTACTCATCTAAAATACAATTAAATTTTGAATTCAATAGTCTTGAATTATTAATATATTAATAAACATTATGAATATATAAATCACTTATAATATATATCTATCAATGAAAACTGTTCTAAATTATTATAAAAAATTAATTAATAATAATTATTTAATTTATTTATTAAGTATATTTATACTTATCCTCACTTATAAATATAATTTATTTAAATTTGCTGA
>CACBNI010000035.1 GCA_902540595.1 uncultured Pelagibacteraceae bacterium | reverse complement strand
GCCAGAAGAAAAAGGATACGAAATTTAGGTTTATTTTACTTTCTAAGAATTTTTTTTTAAAAAATTGAGCCTTCCAATTATTTCATCTCTATCCATATAATATCCCTGTAGATGTCTATGACCAGAATTTGGATCGAATGCCGTTCGTCCATGTAATATTCTTCTATTATTAAAAGAATAAATGTCTCCTGGCCCTAAACGAAAATTTATTTGAAATTTTTCATCATGTAATAATTTACCAAATCTCCGATGAGCCTTATATACTTTTTCCATTAAATCAGGACGACAATCAAGAACATCCATCGTTGCTATACTAAATCTTATATCATGAAAATCTCCGTCCTTAGTTAAGCTAATAGCAGGTGCGTGAAAACCTCTATGAGACTCTTGCGTATAATCCATATCTCTAAATTTTAAAGGTACTCTAACTAAAGTATCAAAAATTTCTTTTTCATTATTTTTTAAATATTCACCAACAGCAAATCCGTCTACCGCTGAAGAGTCGCCCCCACTAGCAGAATTTACTAGGCAATGCAAAAATTGATAACCTGGTGGTAGTTCAAACCAAGGTAAGTCCATATGATTTCTAAGAGCATGAGCGGTATAAGCAGAGTTATTTGGCTTTGGTATATTTATTACCTCAAATGGTGTTTTAAAAAATGTTTCTCTGACATGACTTATTCTATTTAAAAGTGGAAAAGCAGATTTTTCTTTTACTGGTGCATTTTTTATAATTGCAATACCCTTGTGATGTAAAAGTTCAAGCCATTTAACCAAACCCTCATCTGAATTTAAAATTTCATCATGATCTATACAAATAGTATTGAAATTACTTTTAAGATCCTTATTCCACAATTCGTAAGGAGAAATATATTTATTTTTATTTTTTAAAGTGTAACAATTGTTTCTCAACCATTTTGGGTCATACAGGCTAGTGTGATCACCCTCACTCCACTCTACTTGTAAATATCCTGAATTGTTAATTTCAAATTTTTTTATATTTAAATTTTCTGAGACATTTAAAATATTAAACATTCTATGCCTAGAGTCTTTATCATGAGCTGTTGGACAATTATCTCTAAGCCACATGTAATTAAAAGCGCTCTCTTCACCATCAGTCCACTTAATTTTAAGATCTGATTTTAATTTTTCAATTTTTTCAATTTGCACCATTAATAAATAATTATTTGTTAATAAGTAATTGTCAATGCAATTAAGAGTTGAAATGTATTTTTTCTTTTCTTTGATCTAAGTACTCGTCCTGTTAAAACTATATAAAAATGTCAAAGATTGAAATTAACAACGTATACAAAATTTTTGGAAACAACCCTAATTCTGTTTTACCTCAAGTGAAAGAAGGGGCAACTAAAGATGATATTTTAGAAAATACTGGCCATACAGTGGGGCTTGATAATGTGTCTCTAAAGATTGAAGAAGGTGAGACTTTTGTTTGTATGGGCTTATCTGGTTCAGGAAAATCAACACTAATAAGACATTTAAATAGATTAATTGATCCAACAGATGGAGAAATTTTAATAGAAGGCACGAATGTGATGAACTTAAATAAAGAACAATTAATTGAATTTAGACGTCACAAAATGAGCATGGTATTTCAAAGGTTTGGTTTATTTCCACATAAAACAGTTATTCAAAATGTTGGTTATGGACTTGAAATGCAAGGGAAAGCTGAAGAAGAAAGAAATAAAATTTCTATGGAGAAAATTAATGCAGTTGGTTTAAGTGGTTTTGAAAATCAATATCCAGCTCAATTGTCGGGAGGTATGCAGCAGCGTGTTGGTTTAGCAAGAGCTTTGGCAACTGATACTGATATCATGTTGATGGATGAAGCATTCAGTGCTTTAGATCCATTAATTAGGAGTGACATGCAGAAACAATTGATAGATCTTCAATCACAATTAAAAAAAACTATAGTTTTTATAACTCATGACCTTGACGAATCTTTGAGACTAGGTGACCATATTGGAATATTAAATGCAGGAAAGTTGGTTCAAGTTGGAACACCTGAAGAAATTATCATGAACCCTGCAGATGACTATGTAAAAGCATTTGTAAAAGATGTTAATAGAGCAAAAGTAATTAAAGCTAAGATTATAATGAAAAAACCAAATGAAGTAGGCAATATTGATAAATCTAATGTTATCAAAGTACACGAAGATCAATTTATTGAGGAATTTTTACCTCAAATAGTTTGTTCCAATGCAAATTGTGAAGTGGTTGATAAGACTGGAAATATAAAAGGTTATATCACTAACCAAGAATTACAGTCTTCATTGACAAGGTCGTAGACTTAAAAAATAATTTAATATTATAAAGAATTTTTTTTTGGTATAGGTCCAAAATGCACGCTAACAATA
>CACBNI010000034.1 GCA_902540595.1 uncultured Pelagibacteraceae bacterium | reverse complement strand
TATCTTTTGCGTCCTCAAATTCTACCAAAGTAACAATACGTTTATTTTTTCTAGCAGCTAATAAAGCTGCCTCGTTAACAAGATTTGCTAGATCTGCACCTGAAAAACCCGGTGTACCTCTTGCTACTGTTCTTAAATTTACATCTGGAGCCATCTTAATTTTCTTAACATGAACTTTTAGAATTTTTTCTCTTCCAATTATATCTGGATTTGAGACAACTACTTGTCTATCAAATCTACCTGGTCTTAATAATGCAGGATCTAAAACATCGGGTCTGTTAGTTGCAGCAATTATAATAACTCCTTCGTTAGTATCGAAACCATCCATTTCAACTAATAATTGGTTTAATGTTTGTTCTCTTTCGTCATTGCCTCCTCCTAAACCTGCACCACGACTTCTTCCAACAGCATCGATTTCGTCAATAAAAATTATACATGGGGAATTTTTCTTTCCCTGCTCAAACATATCTCTTACTCTTGATGCACCAACACCAACAAACATCTCGACAAAATCTGAGCCTGAGATAGTAAAAAAGGGAACTGCGGCTTCACCTGCTATCGCTCTAGCTAAAAGAGTTTTTCCTGTACCAGGAGGTCCTACTAATAATGCACCTCTTGGTATTTTTCCTCCAAGCCTACTGAATTTTTTTGGATCTTTTAAAAATTCTACAATTTCCTCAACTTCTTCTTTAGCCTCTTCTACCCCTGCAACATCGTTAAATGTAACTTTTCCTTTAAGCTCATTCATCATTTTTGCTTTTGATTTTCCAAACCCCATTGCTCCACCTCTTCCGCCTTGCATCTGTCTCATAAAGAAAATCCAAACAGCAATCAATAACAGCATGGGGAACCATGAAAGTAATACACCAAGTAATGATGGCATTTTATCTTCTAAAGGAGCAGCTGAAATACTCACCCCTTTTTCAGATAGTTTTTCAATTAAATTTGGATCGTTTGGAGAATAAGTAGAGAATGAATTACCATTAGAGTAAACACCTTTGATATTTTTACCTTGTATCTCAACCTTTACAACTTCTCCATTATCAACAGATGTTAAAAAATCAGAAAAAATTATTTGATTGCCTCCTCTAGGATTTGATTGAGGGCTTTTGAACATATTGTATAGGCCTATAGTTAAGAAAACTATTATTCCCCACATTGCCAGATTTTTTAAATTCATAGGTATAAAATAAGAATTATTATCAATTAAACAAGTGACAAAATATCAACCAAAATATTATATTTAGTGCTCTTTTAGAACTAAGATTGATTGGTTCACTTTATGGATTATGCAATTTCCAAGTGTAAGTTTAAGAGAAATTTTAGCCTCTCCTTTTAATTTATCTATAATAGTATCAACTTTCTTTCCTCTGACAGAATAATATTTGTTTCCAACAAATTTAATTATCTCTGTTAAAGATCTGAAAGTTACTTCATGAGGCTGATTAAAAAATTCTTTACTTAAAATAATTTTGCTTTTATCTTTATAAATATATGAATTATCTTGTAAATTTTTTGCAACATAAAATTTTATAGTTTCATTAGAGTCTTTTAAATTTTTTATTGTTAACAAAAGTTTATTCTTGTCCAACCCATCGTTTTGAAGATGATTAATTAATTTTCTTATCCTCACTCTTTTAAATTTATTATCCTCATTAGATGGATCCTCAATATAAGACTTAAAAACATTTTTGGTAACATAATTTAAATGCTTTTTTTCAAAACCTATAAGCGGTCTAACAATATTGACTTTGTCTCTAAGAGTTTTTTCACTAAAAGAAATTAAGCCGTTAAGCCCACTTCCTCTTGAAATTCTTATAAAAAAATTTTCATACAAATCATCTATATGATGACCTGTTAAAATAGTTTTAATATTCATTTTTTTAGCTTGATTAATCAAAAGACTATATCTTTTATTTCTAGCTAAAGACTGGATATTGCTAATAGGTTTTTTTCCATTCCACCTTAAAATATCTGACTTTATGTTATATTTTTTTAATAGTTTTTTTACCAATTGTGCTTCAGTGGATGAGTTTTTTCTTAGTCTATGATCGACTATATAGCAATAAACGTTACACGATTTTTTAATTGAATAAATTTTAGATAAGAAACATAAAGCTAAGCTATCTGGACCACCAGAAACCCCTACAATAAAATCTTGGTTCAGTTTGAGAATATTTTCAAATTTTCTATAAATTTGGAATATTCTTTTATCTCTTAATTTGCTAAGTAAATTTTTATGAGTCTTGTTTGATACATTCAAATTTTTTGGACTCATATTTTGCTTTTTGTATTACTGATTGATTTGCATTAGGATATTGCAGCTCCACACCAGTGATCATTTTACATCCCTGATCTTTTTCTCCAATTTGTACCATTGATACACCTAGTTTTAATAAATTTATTGGTGCCTTCTTGCCTTTTGGATATTTTTGATATCCTTCTAAATAAGCTGATGCAGCATCTGTATATAATTGTCTTATTCTAAATGTTTCTGCATACCAGTATTGAGCACTTCCTGCTAATTCGTGATCTTTATTAGAAAGAACAAATTCTCTAAAAGCTCTTTCAGCTGTGCTGTAGTCTCCAACTTTTAAAAAACTAGTTGCAAATTC
>CACBNI010000033.1 GCA_902540595.1 uncultured Pelagibacteraceae bacterium | reverse complement strand
ATAATTATGCTATCTGATCATGGCACAGTTGGTGGCTATCCAAAAATTGGGGTTGTGGCTAGTGTTGATTATGACCGTTTAGTTCAAATAGCACCAGGTTCTAAAGTAAAATTTAAGGAAATAGAGTTATCAGATGCAGAAACTTTATTTAAGCTGTATGAGATGGATACATATAATCTACTTAATCAAATTTAATGAATATCATTAGAAAATTACCAGGACCCTTATTAGTATTTCTAGGTGCGTGTAGTTTAAGCTTTGGTGGATTAATAGTTAAGTCTTTTGAGGGTGCCACTCTTTGGCAAATTTTATTTTGGAGAACAGTTTTTTTCCTTATTATTATAAGTCTTTACTTGATTATAACTTATAAAAAACAAGTATTCCGCTCATTTTATGATTTAGGTTTTCCAGGATTTCTAGGAGGTTTTATTTTATCATTTGGTTTTTGTGGATATGTTTTTTCGATGTACAACACCACAGTTGCAAATGCTAATTTTATAATTCAAACGCAAACAATTTTTTTAGCAGTCTTTGGATATTTTTTTTTAAAGGAAAAAATTTCAGTTATTACACTCACCTCAATTATTTTAGCAATTTCAGGAATTCTATTGATGGTAGGAAGTTCCCTCTCAACAGGACAAATGATGGGAAATATTGCTGCATTTATAATGCCTATTTCTTTTGCAGTTTTAATTCTTGTTGTAAGAAAGTACCCTAATGTTGATATGGTTCCTGCACAATTTATTGCTGGAATTTTTGCATTAATAATTGGTTTTTTGATGTCTGGAAAAATTTTAATTTCAGCACATGATATTTTCCTAGGTTTTTTAGCTGGTTTTATGCAACTAGGTTTTGGTTTTATTTTAATTACAATTGGTGCTCAAAGAACACCCTCAGCTATGGTTGGAATTATAATGTTAACCGAGGCAGTTTTAGGCCCTCTTTGGGCATGGATGTTTATTAATGAACAGCCACCATTTATAGTAATTTTCGGAGGTGCAATTGTTATTTTTGCTGTGTTGCTCCAATTTTATAATCTTTATTCTTCAGAAAAAAAGACTGCTTAAAATATTGACATTAGTTCGTATTTAATAGAGTATTTATACACGGGAGAGATCACAATTAATGTGGCACCGAAGGAGCAACTACCCAGGAAACTCTCAGGTAAAAGGACCGTAACATATTAACTCTGGAAAGAGATTAAATTCTCGCCGAAGGAGTAAAACTCTCAGGCAAATATACAGATGGGTACAAAAGAGTTAATATGGAAATTAAAAAAACATCTTTAAATAAATTACATCAAGATAATCAAGCTAAATTTGTTGAATTTGCTGGCTATGAGATGCCAATTCAATATAGCAAAGGTGTTATTGAAGAGCATAAATTTACGAGAGAACATGCAGGAATTTTTGACGTTTCACATATGGGTCAATTATTTGTTTATGGAAATGAAAACTTGACATCTGATCTTGAAAAAATTTTTCCTTTAGATTTAAAAAATCTGCAACAAAATTGTTCTAAGTATAGTTTTCTTATGAATGAAGAGGCTGGTGTTTATGATGACCTTATAATTACCAAACTAAAAGATGGATATCTAATTATTTTAAATGCTGCATGTAAAGAAAAAGATTTTGAAATTTTAAGCACTAAATTGTCTAAAAAATACAAAATGGAACTCAACACTGATAGAGCGTTGGTTGCAATACAAGGTCCAAAATCAGTAGATATTTTAAATGAAATTATAAATGGAGTTAAAGACTTAACTTTCATGACTGGTAATTGGTTTGAATTTAATGATCAAAATGTATTCGTTACTAGATCTGGATACACAGGAGAAGATGGTTTTGAAGTATCGATCATAAATGACGAGGCAGAAGAATTCACAAAAAGTTTGATAAATAAGGGAGCAAAACTGATCGGACTTGGAGCAAGAGATACTTTGAGATTAGAAGCTGGATTATGTTTATATGGCCACGAACTAGATCTTAATAAAACGCCTGTAGAGGCAAACCTTAAATGGGCAATCTCAAAAGAAAGATTATCGAATGGAGGTTTCGTTGGCTCAGATAAAATAATGAGCCAAATTAAAAAAGGTGCAAAACAAATAAGAGTTGGAATTAAACCTGAAGGAAGGTTGATTGCTAGAGAAAAAACCAAGATATTCAACTTAACTGAAACACCAATTGGTGAGATAACAAGTGGTACCTTTGGCCCAAGTGTTAATGGACCAATAGCGATGGGATATATTGATAAAGAATTTTCTAAAATTGATACTAAAATTTTATTAGAAGTAAGAGGCAAAAAATATCCAGCAAATATTTGTAAGTTACCATTTTATAAAAAAAGTTATGTGAAAGGAGTGAATTAATGAGCGAAGTTAAATTTTCAAAAGAACATGAGTGGATAACATTAGAGGAAGATGTAGCTACAATCGGTATAACCAAACATGCAACCGAAATGCTAGGTGATATTGTATTTGCAGAATTACCAGAGAAAGGCTCAAATGTCGAAAAAGATGGAACTGCAGGTGTAGTTGAATCTACTAAAGCTGCAAGTGACGTTTATACACCTGTAAGTGGGGAAGTTGTTGATATAAATCAAAGTATAGTTGATGATCCTTCAAAAATAAACGAAGATCCTGAAGGCACTGCTTGGTTTTTTAAATTAAAAATGAAAGATACCACTGAGCTAGATAGTTTAATGAACAAAGAGGAATATGAAAAGTTTGCAAAGGAGAGTTCTAGCTAATGTTACATAATTCGCAAAAAGACTTTTTAAAAAGACATATTGGTCCATCTGAAAAAGACCAAAAAAAA
>CACBNI010000032.1 GCA_902540595.1 uncultured Pelagibacteraceae bacterium | reverse complement strand
TTTTTTATAATTTTTTCTAAAATAAATAATTCTGGGCCTTTGTAAGCTGTCCTAGCAAATTTAATTAAATCACCTAGTGACAATGATTTTGATCCTATTTCAAGATTTGATGAAACAAATTTATTTTTAATTATTGACGCAAGAGATACCTCTGTTCCTATATATTCTAATTCAAGTGGTTTATTATAATAATAAACAGTAGCACCAACAGTTTTGGCATTAAATTTTAATCTAAGTGGATCTAATTTAATTTTTATTTTTTTTAGATTAAGTTGTAAATTTTTATTACTCTCGTTAACTTTATTTTTTATCTGTTCATTAAAACTTTCTGTTTCAATTCCAATAGTACTTAAATAAATTATTGGTAAAAAAATTAAAACAGTAATTGCTATAAAAAACTTTAATAAAAATTTTCTCATTTAATTTTATAGAGTGATTGTTCTAAAAATTCATCCAGATCACCATCTAAAATTTTATCCGGACTAGTACTTTCAAAATTTGTTCGATTATCTTTAACTAATCTGTAAGGTTGTAGGACATAGGATCTTATTTGGTGGCCCCAACCAATTTCAGATTTTGAGTTTTCGGTATTTTGATTTAGTTCCTCTCTTTTTTTAATTTCATGATCGTACAATCTGGCTTTTAACATATTCATACATGTCTCTTTATTTTTATGTTGAGACCTCTCATTTTGACACTGTACAACAATTTTGGAGGGTAAATGGGTAATTCTTACAGCGCTATCAGTAGTGTTTACATGTTGACCACCTGCTCCACTAGATCGATAAGTGTCTATTCTTAAATCTTTTTCAGAAATTTCTATATTAATATTTTCATCAACAACTGGATATATCCAGATACTTGCAAAACTTGTATGTCTTCTTGCACCTGAGTCGAATGGAGATATTCTAACTAAACGATGAATACCAGATTCCTTTTTGAGCCAACCAAAAACATAATCTCCTTCAATCTTTATTGTTGCTGACTTAATTCCAGCCTCATCTCCTCTATGTTCACTTATTAAGTTAGATTTAAAATTCTTTTTATCAGACCATTTTAAATACATTCGTCTTAACATATCAGCCCAATCTTGACTCTCTGTACCTCCAGCACCTGCATGAATCTCAATATAGCAATCTAATGGATCGGCTTCGCTTGATAAAAAACATTTGATTTCACTTTTTTTTATTTCCAATCTCAGTTGTTTAATATTCTGTATAATTTCACCTTGAACGTCCGAATTATTTTCCTCCAAAGCTAATTCATTTAAATCTTCAAAATCATTTAATTTTTCAACAGATGAATTTAAAGAATTTATTAAATCCTCAAAAAATTTCTTTTCTTTAACTACTTTTTGAGAATTACTTTTATCTTGCCAGAAATTGGCTTCTAGCATTTTTGTATTTAGAGACTGAAGTTTTGAATAAATATTATTATTTTCAAAGATACTCCTTAATTCTTTGATTTATTTTATCTATTTCTTCTTTATAATTTTGAAAATTATCATTCATTAATAAAACTTTAGTATATTATTGCTATCTAATCTATCTGTATTTGAGTAAAGAACTTTTCCACTAACCACTTTTTCTTTTTTAAAGACCTCTATGATTGTATTTTTTGTGGAAAATTTAGCCTTTTGCCCTGTTTTAGGATCTACTACCATCATGATTGTATTTTCGGCTGCCTTAAAGGGTCTGGCATCTGATTTTTTTACAGCTTGCGTAATAAAATCCTTAAAAATTGGTAGTGCGGTTTTTGAACCAGTTTCATATTTTCCAAGAGGTGAAGGGCTATCTGAGCCCACATAAACACCCACCAATAAGTTTGAGGTAAAGCCAATAAACCAAGTATCTGTGTTTTTGTTTGTTGTTCCAGTTTTGCCAGCAATATTTAAGTTCAAGTCTCTTAGTTTTTTTCCTGTACCTCTCTGAACTACACCTTCAAGAATTGAGGTCATTTGATATGCGGTTTCAGGTGAAAAAATTTGCTTATAGTTATTTTGAATTTTTGGATAATCGTTACTCAAGTAGGAAATTTGGTCACAATCTATACACTGTCTCAAGTTATTATTGTATATAGTATTACCTTCACTATCTTGAATTCTATCAATTAGTATTGGCTCAACAAGTTTTCCACCATTTACAAAAGCTGAATAAGCTGATGTTAAATTTATAAGGGTAGTCTCAGCAGAACCTAATGATATAGACAATAATTCCTCTGGATTTTCATAAATTTTAAGATCTTTTGAAAAATTTACAATTCTTTCAATGCCAAGATCTTGAGCAATTCGTACAGTCATTAGATTTCTAGATTTTTCCAGTCCAGTTCGAAGTGTAGATGGGCCATAAAATTTTTTTCCATAATTTTCAGGTTTCCACATCTTTAGATCTTCACCTTGATCTAAAACTAAAGGTGCATCTAATACTAAAGATGTTGGAGTGTAATTATTTTCTAATGCCAATGCATAAACAAATGGTTTAAAAGCAGAACCCGGCTGTCTATTCGCTTGAGTCGCTCTATTAAATTCACTTTTTTTAAAACTAAATCCACCACTAAGTGCCAAAATCCTTCCAGTAAAAGGATCCATAACGACAATTCCTCCATTAATTTTGGGTAATTGTTGTAAACTAAATTGTTTGTCACTTATTTTTTTCACATATATAATGTCACCTGGTTGCAATAAATTTTTAAATTCTTTTTTGGTCCAGGAAATATCTTTGTATTTAATAACACCTTGAATTTTATCTTCCGTCTCAATTTCTGCTGAGAATTTATTTATTTTTTTTACTATTGCTAATGACCAACCAATTGACTTTTCTAAATAAAACTTTTTTAAATCTTTATTCCAATTACTCTTATAAATCTTATTAGTTAACGGTCCTCTCCAGCCTTTTC
>CACBNI010000031.1 GCA_902540595.1 uncultured Pelagibacteraceae bacterium | reverse complement strand
TGACAGGTTATGGTATGGTTTGAGAAACAATTTTAATGACACAATTGGTTCGGATCATGCGCCTCATTTAAAAGAAAACAAAGATAAAGATTATCCCAATTCTCCTTCTGGAATGCCTGGTGTTCAAACTTTATTGCCTGTTATGTTAAATCACGTGAATGATGGAAAATTATCTTTGACTCAATTAATTAATCTTGTTTGTGAAAATCCTGTTAAAATTTTTGGCATCCAAAACAAAGGTTTTATTAAGGAAGGATATGATGCTGATTTTACTATAGTAGATATGAACAAAACGATTGAGATTAAAAACGAAAATATAGAGAGTAAATGTGGATGGTCTCCATTTAATGGTTACAAATTTAAAGGAACACCCACGCATACAATTATTGCTGGGAAAATAAAAATGAGGGACAGGAAAATATTAGGATATCCCGAGGGAACTCCTTTAGAATTCAACTAAGTTCTACGTATGTAGTATATTATGTTTAATCAAATCCTCTTTTATCTCATTTAAAATTACTGGGTCATCAATTGTTGGTGGTACTTTATACTCTTCATTATCTGCAATTTTTCTAATAGTTCCTCTTAAAATTTTTCCAGATCTTGTTTTTGGTAATCTTTTTATAACAATAACCACCTTAAATGCAGCAACTGGCCCAATTTGATTTCTAACCATTTGAATACATTCTTTTGAAATTGTATCATTATTTTTATCTACACCAGACTTAAGCACAACTAAGCCGATTGGCAGTTGACCTTTTAATTTATCAGCAATACCTAACACCGCACATTCAGCAACGGATTGATGTTCTGATAAAACTTCTTCTATAGCCCCTGTAGATAATCTATGACCAGCAACATTTATAATGTCATCTGTTCTAGACATTATCCAAATGTAACCATCATCATCAATATGACCCGCATCATATGTTTGATAGTAACCTTTATAATTAGTCATATAGTTTTCTTTAAATCTTTGATCCGCATTCCATAGAGTTGGAAATGTTCCAGGAGGCAAAGGCAGTTTAACTACAATATCTCCCATTTCATTTGGTTTTGCTAAAGTTTGATCAGGCTTAATAATTTTTACATCATAACCAGGAACTGCTTTGCAAGCTGAGCCATATTTTGTTTCCATCATTTCAATTCCAGTACAATTTGAGCTAATTGCCCAACTTGTTTCAGTTTGCCACCAATGATCAATCACTGGAACTTTAAGTAAATTTTCAGCCCACTTAATCGTGTCTGGATCAGCTCTTTCACCTGCTAAAAATAAACTTTCAAAACTACTTAGATCATACTTTGAAAAAAACTTACCATCAGGATCTTCTTTCTTGATAGCTCTAAATGCAGTTGGTGCAGTAAACAAAGATTTAACTTTATAATCGGAAATAATTTTCCAAAACGTTCCAGCGTCTGGAGTTCCAACTGGCTTACCTTCAAATAAAACTGTTGTGCATCCTTTAAATAGTGGGGCGTAAACAATATATGAATGTCCAACAATCCATCCAATATCACTCGCTGACCACCAGATATCATTGGTATCAATATTATAAATATTTTTCATGGTCCACTTAAGAGCAACAATATGACCTCCAACATCTCTTACTATTCCTTTTGGAGTTCCAGTTGTACCTGAGGTATATAAAATATATGCAAACTCATTGGAATTCATCTCAACACAATCAGCTGGTTCTGCAATGGACACTACTTCATCCCAGCTAATTTCAAGAGGAGCATTTAATTTTACCTCATGACCTGGTCTTTGGAATAAAATCATCTTCTCAATTTTGTGATTTGCTATTTTGATTGCTTCATCAACTAAAGGTTTATACTCAACTGTTCTTCCAGGTTCAAAACCACATGAAGCAGTCACTAATAGTTTTGCTTTACTATCATCAATTCTGCTAGCAAGCTCAGTAGATGCAAATCCACCAAAGACTACAGAGTGTATTGCACCAATTCTTGCACACCCAAGCATTGCAATCACAGCCTCTGGGATCATTGGCATGTAAATAATTACTCGATCACCTTTATTTACTCCATGATTTTTTAATGCTCCAGCAAATTTTGCAACTTTGGATCTAAGTTCTTCGTAAGTGAACTTGTTTTTGTTACCTGTAATGGGGCTATCATAGATAAGAGCAATGTTTTTTCCTCTACCTTGATCGATATGAATGTCTAAGGCGTTGTAACACGTGTTGGTTACTCCATCTTCGAACCATTTATAGAAAGGAGGATTAGATTTATTTATTTTTTGGGACTTTGTTTGTCTATATGCTTCAAAATCAAATCAATATTAAAAAATTAAAACCATTTGTGATTGGATTTATCTTCTTTTTCTTTTTGTCACCTGTACTTTATGCTTACGTATCAATTTCAAAGGATGATAAGAGAACAGATTATCTAGGAAAAGAAATTGCTATCAAAACTCAATATGCTTGGGATCAGCAATATGATTCAAAAATAAATGTTGTTTTAGGAAATGAATGGAATGCTGGTAATTTATCTTATCATTTAAAATCAAGACCAGTTTGGGAGGGTTTTGTAGAGAGATCTAAACTAGATCAATTGAAAGATTATATGTGCCTTGATAATGTGTGTGTAGGCTCAAGATAGTTTATGAAAAAGTATACAATTTTAATTCCTATTTATAACGATAGAGAGTCGTTGACTAAATTAATTGAAAATATTAATGGAGAGCTAAATAGCGTAAATGCCGAAGTATCAATTTTAGTAATAAATGACGCCTCATCACAACAAATTGTAGATACTTATTCAAATCTAGAAAATATCCGCTCTTTTGAAATCATTAACATGAAACAAAACAGAGGACACGCAAGGTGTATTGCATCTGGATTAAAATATATTTATGAAAAAAAAGAATTTGATTATGTAATTCCAATGGATGGCGATGGAGAAGATAGAC
>CACBNI010000030.1 GCA_902540595.1 uncultured Pelagibacteraceae bacterium | reverse complement strand
AAACAAAATTGGTTATTGGCTTAATTTAAATGAAAAAAAACTACTTAAAAAAAGAAATCAAGCAGTTGATAAGTTAGAAATAAAGAAATTTATTACAAATTTATATAAAATAGGATATCAAAAAAATATTTTGTTTAACAAATATAAATATTCAAAATTACTGACAACTGCATTTCAGAGAAGATTTAGACAAAAACTTGTAAATGGCATAATAGATCAAGAGTGTCTTTTTATAAGCAATAAACTGGTAAAAAAGTTAAAATAAAACTATTGATATTTTAGAGTTTAGTTATAGATTACACTAGCTAGATAAACGACTTATCGCTTTAACTTGTTAAAGAGGAAAGTCCGGGCTCTACAAGGAAACAGTGCCAGGTAACACCTGGCGGGGGCAACCCTAGGGATAGTGCCACAGAAAATAAACCGCCATAACATGGCAAGGGTGAAAAGGTGTGGTAAGAGCACACCGGTTCTATTGGTAACAATGAACGCTGGAAAACCCCACTGGGAGCAAGACTAAGTAGAGATGACATTGTTGGAAAACTAAAAGCCTTCCTTGGCTAGTCATCAGGGTTAGTTGCTTGAGCTTAAGAGTGATTTTAAGCCTAGACAAATGATAAGTTTAAATGACAGAACCCGGCTTATAGTTTATCTAGCAATTTACTAATTTTAAAAATAAATTTAATGTTCTCCCTATGACCATAAATGAGTCATATCTTCTATTTTTTCGACAAAAAATTTCATAAAAATTAACCGATTTATTTATTTTTTATAAGGATTTGAAAAAGAAAATCATTAAATTTATTGAAGAATAGTGCAGATTCAAAGTTTGACAGGTAAGCTAAATACCCATATATTCCCATAAAATCCCAATTATGGAATTTAATTATAAAATTTATGTTTTTAAGTACTTACGAGAACAAATTAGACAAAAAAGGAAGAGTTTCAGTGCCAGCTAGCTTTAGATCTTATCTTTCTAATTTAGGATACAATGGTGTAATTTGTTACCCTTCATTTAACAATACATCTATCGAAGCATGTTCACAGGATCGAATTGAAAAAATTTCATCAGCAATAGACTCTTTAAATCCTTTTGAAGAAAAAAGAGATTTTTTTGCAACTTCAATTCTAGCAGAAAGCACTAATTTACAATTTGATAGCGAAGGAAGAATTTCAATTTCATTAAAATTATTAAAACATGCAAAAATAAAAAATAGCATGTTGTTTGTTGGTCAAGGTCAAACATTCCAAATATGGGAGCCAACAGCTTTTGAAAAATTTAAGGTAAATGCGAGCAAAAAAGCAAATTTAAATCGAGCTAGCCTTAAATGGGAAAAACATTTTAATAACAACGAGGGGAACTAAGATGACAATTAACTTTAAAGCACCAGAAATTAAAGAACTACAACCACGACTACTAGTACTAGGAGTTGGAGGAGCAGGCGGAAATGCAATTAATGAAATGATTGAAAACAATCTACAAGGAGTTGAATTTATTGCAGTCAATACTGATGCTCAGGATTTAAAATTAAGCAAAGCAAAATCAAGAATTCAAATAGGATTAAATTTAACTAAAGGCTTAGGTGCAGGCGCAAAACTTGATATTGGTCAAGCTGCAGCTGATGAATCTTTAAATGAAATTGTAAATACTTTACAGGGTGCAAACATGGTTTTTATTGCAGCAGGTATGGGGGGTGGAACGGGCACTGGTGCTGCTCATGTCATCGCCAGAGCTGCTAAAGAATTAAATATCTTAACTGTAGGCGTTGTAACCCTTCCATTTTTATATGAAGGTCCCTCAAGAATGAGAAGAGCACAACAAGGTTTAGAAGAATTGAGAAAACATGTTGATACTATTATTGTTATTCCAAATCAAAACTTGTTTAAAATAGCAAATGAACAAACAACATTTGAGGAGTCATTTAATCTTTCAAATAACGTTTTGATGCATGGTGTTCAAAGTATTACTGATCTAATGGTTAGACCAGGCTTAATCAATTTAGATTTTGCAGACGTTGAAACTGTTATGGCTTCAATGGGTAAAGCAATGATGGGTACAGGTGAAGCTGAAGGTGAAGGCAGAGCTATTAAAGCAGCCGAGATGGCTGTAAGCAATCCATTAATTGATGATTATACTCTAAAAGGTGCAAAGGGATTATTAGTTAATATTACTGGTGGCAAAGACCTTAAACTTTTTGAGGTGGATGAAGCAGTAAATAAAGTAAGAGCTGAAGTTGATCCTGAAGCTGAATTAATTATTGGTGCAATTACAGACTCTGAGCTTGATGGCAAAATGAGAGTTTCAATTGTTGCAACATCTTTAGATGGGCAACAACCTGAAACTAAGTCAGTAATAAATATGGTTCATCGAATACAAAATAGAAATCCTGGATACTCTGATTTTTCTAATATGGGTTCATCAGTAGCTTTTAATTTTTCAAACCCAACCTCAAGTGCTATTTCACATGGCGCAAATGCCTTAAAGCTTGAAAATGAAGTAGTTCAGGAGCAACAAAGTGAAAATACTCAAACATACGGTACAAATGAGGAAGTTTTACAGAGTACAAATCTTGAGACAGAAAGTGTTGTTGAAGATGCAACAATAAATGAGATGGAAAAATCCTTTACCCAAGAGGCTGTTGAGACACAGCATGAGACTAATTCAACAGACAGTGTTGAAGATGATGTTTCAAATGACTTAAAAGAATTTGGTGTAGACTCAGACTCTCCAGATTTATTTAGCTCAGAAACAGAAAATTCAAGTCCAGATGATTTATTATCCTCAGATGAAGAAGAAGAGGATGATCTTGAAATACCAGCATTCTTGAGAAGACAAAAAAATTAATGGTCTTCAAAGAAATAAATGGACGCCGCCATAACACCAATGATGCAAAAGCATTATCCGGTGTTGCTAAAAGAGATTATTAGCATTATTTCCCCTCAATATGGCGGCACCTTTATCGACTGCACATTTGGTCAAGGGGGCTACACTAAAAAAATATTAGAG
>CACBNI010000029.1 GCA_902540595.1 uncultured Pelagibacteraceae bacterium | reverse complement strand
ATGCGGCTAGCAATGCAGCTTCTGAATAATTTATATCCCTAATTGATTTATCAAAGTATTCCAGGCTAGCAGCTGCTATTCCATAAGCTCCACTACCTAAATATATTTGATTTAAGTATAATTCCAAAATTCTTTCTTTAGAAAGTGCTCTTTCGATCCTAAAGGCCAAAATTGCTTCTTTAATTTTTCTATTAATACTTACTTCATTTGTTAATAAAAAATTTTTAGCAACTTGTTGCGTTATTGTTGAAGCACCCTCTAATCGGTTTGAGGAAATAATATTGGATATATTATTAACTACTGCTCTCAATACTCCTTTAGCATCTACACCTGGGTGTGAAAAAAAATTTTTATCTTCTGCAGATAAAAATGCATTTATTACATTTTTAGGGATTGAGTTGTAAGGTACAAATACTCTTTTTTCCTGAGAAAAGTCTGCAACAAGCTCTCCTTCTCCTGAGTAAACCTTGCTTGAAACAGGTGGTTTGTAATTTTTTAAAAATTTATAATCAGGAATATCATTTGAGTAAGTCCACAAGACACCAACTATCAAAACACTAGTTAAAAGAACTATGGATATAGAAATAATAAGAATATTCTTTAAAAACTTATGCATTTTAATTCCATTATATCTTGGAATTTGTTAAAGATAAGGCACAAGAATTAAACAAAATTTATTTAAACCTAGAAAATTTAATGAAATCAACAATTACAATATTATGGAAAAAAATTTATATATCGATGCTTCGCATCCAAATGAAACTAGAGTTGTTCTTAAATCTGACGAAAACATTGAAGATTACGAATACGAAGGTTTAAAGAATAACCTAATAAAAAATAATATTTATTTAGGTAAAGTAAGTAGAATTGAGCCATCTCTTCAAGCAGCTTTCATTGACTTTGGAAGAGATAGGCATGGTTTTTTGTCTTTTAATGACATCCAATCAGATTACTATCAAATACCAAAGGCTGATTTAGATAAAATTAAAGAAGAAGAAGAAAAAGCTAGAGAAGAACTTTCAAAACAAGTTGAGGCTAAAGAGGAAGAAAATATCGCTGAAGGAAAATTAGAGATAGATGATCCTATTGAGAAAGAAATAGAAAATCAGACAGAAAATAAAGAAATTATAGACGAAAAGAATAATACTGAAGAGGAAAAAAAGAAAGAAAGTAAGTTTAGGTTTAAAAGATATAAAATTCAGGAAGTTATAAAACCAAACCAGGTTATACTTGTTCAAGTTATTAAAGATGAAAGAGGTCAAAAAGGAGCTGCTCTTAGTACTTTCATTTCTATCGCTGGAAAATATATAGTTTTAATGCCGAATACACCAAAGGGTGGGGGTATATCGAGAAAAATTTTTAATCCTGCTGATAGAAAAAAAATAAGAACAATTTTAAATGAAATCGAAATTCCAAAAGAAATGGGGTTAATTGTTAGAACAGCAGGAAGTAATAAAACTAAAAATGAAATCAATAATGATTTAATAACTCTTATTAAAACCTGGAGTCAAATCAAAGATAATGCAATTAATTCTATCGCTCCATCACTTATTCATCAAGAAAGTGAAATTATTAAAAGAACTTTAAGAGACATGTTTGATGATAATACCCAAAATATAATTGTAGAGGGTACAGATGGTTATAAAAAGGCACAGTCTTTTATGAAAACAATGATGCCATCTAGTGTTAAAAAAGTGAAAAAATATAGAGGTAAAGTACCTTTGTTCATTCAGGAAAATATTGAGCAAAAATTAAATCAAATCTTTGATTCTGAAATTAAACTTAAATCAGGAGGTTATTTAGTTATTAACCCCACAGAAGCATTAGTATCCATAGATATAAACTCAGGAAGCTCCATAAAGGGTAAAAATGTTGAAAGTACTGCTTTAGATACAAACATCGAAGCAGCAGAAGAAATTGCAAGACAAATTAAAATAAGAGATCTATCTGGTTTAATAATAATAGATTTTATTGACATGTTAAGTTATGGAAACAGACGATTGGTTGAGAGAAAACTAAAAGAAAAATGCAGGTCAGATAGAGCTAGAATACAGATAGGCAGAATAAGCAACTTTGGTCTATTAGAAATGTCTAGGCAAAGATTAAGGGAAAGTGCCATTAAGTGGAAAGTTACTTTAACAGATGAGTCGTTTGCACAGAAACTGCTTAAAATTGTTGAATTAAAAGCGGTTTTAAACAAAGCAAAATTTGTAGAGTTAAAAGTTTGTAAAAAAATTTCTGATCTTCTAAAAAATCTTAATATTCCATTAAAAAAAGTAGCAATTGAATTAAATCAAGAAATTATTGATAAAAAAAGATCTAACAATATAAAATTAAAAAAAAATGATAAAATTGAAATAGTTCATTTTATCGGAGGAGGATAGTTTGAAAAAAGATAAATTAATAATTGCAAAAAAAAAATTTGATTCAAGATTAATAGTTGGAACTGGGAAATACAAAAGCATGGCAGAATGTGCAAAAGCAATAAAGTTTTCTGGTGCGGAAATTGTTACAGTTGCTGTAAGACGTGTGAATATTTCAAATAAAAATAAACCACTCTTAATGGACTACATTGACCCAAAAAAAATTACGTATCTTCCAAATACAGCAGGCTGTTTTAACTCAAAAGATGCTTTAAGAACACTAAGATTAGCAAGAGAAATTGGAGGATGGAAGCTAGTCAAGCTTGAAGTTTTAGGCGATAAAACGAATTTATTTCCAGACATGATTGAAACCTTAAAAACAACAGAGGTCCTTGCCAAGGAAGGGTTTAGGGTTATGGTTTATTGTAATGATGATCCTTTAATGGCAAAACGTTTAGAAAACTCTGGAGCAGATGCAATTATGCCTTTAGCGGCACCGATTGGCTCTGGATTAGGAATATTAAATAAAATTAATATTCAAATTATTCGAAAGCAAACTAAACTTCCCGTTATTATCGACGCAGGTTTGGGTCAAGCATCAGACGCTACGATTGCAATGGAGCTTGGTTGTGATGGTGTCTTAGTAAATACAGCAATAGCAAAAGCAAAACAACCATTTGAGATGGCATTAGCT
>CACBNI010000028.1 GCA_902540595.1 uncultured Pelagibacteraceae bacterium | reverse complement strand
TAAATGACTAATTAATTGGTGCGGTCGGAGAGACTCGAACTCTCATGGACTAGATCCACACGGCCCTCAACCGTGCCTGTCTACCAATTTCAGCACGACCGCAATATGTCTCATAATAAATGAATGACAACTATCTTTCAAATTGGTAAAAATCTGCATGGAATTTACACAAGAAGTAAAGCAAGCAACAGATCCAATTTACCAAAAAATTTCTAAGGTTATGCCTGAAATTGAGTGGTCAGTTCACGCGCCGTATATTCATAAAATTAATAAGTTAAAAAAAGAAAAGAACGCAGTCATTCTAGCTCATAATTATCAAACTCCTGAAATATATCATGGAGTTGCAGATTTTTCTGCGGACTCTTTGGCGTTAGCAATTGAGGCTTCTAAAACTTCAGCAGATATAATTTTAATGGCAGGAGTTCATTTCATGGCAGAAACTGCAAAGTTAATGAATCCCGAAAAAAAAGTAATTTTACCTGACATGGATGCAGGTTGTTCATTATCTTCATCAATAACTGGTAAGGATGTGAGATTATTAAAAGAAAAATACCCAGGGGTTCCAGTCGTTTCTTATGTAAACACTTCTGCAGATGTTAAGGCAGAAACTGATGTTTGTTGTACATCGGCTAATGCTGTTAAAATTGTAAAATCACTTGGAGTTAAAAAAGTAATATTTTTACCTGATGACTATCTTGCAAAATATGTTGCCTCACAAACTGATGTGGAAATTATATCATGGAAAGGTATTTGCATTGTTCATGATCAATTTAACGAGCAAGAAATACATGATATTCGAAAAAATAACCCTGGAATAAAAATAATTGCACACCCTGAGTGTCCTCCGGATGTTATTAAAGCAAGTGACTTTGCAGGTTCTACTTCTGGAATGATTAATTATGTCAAAGATAATCAGCCTAAGAAAGTTATGATGGTTACTGAATGCTCTATGAGTGATAACATTGAAGTTGAAAATCCCAATGTTGAATTTATCAAGCCATGTAACATGTGTCCTCATATGAAAAAAATTACTCTTCCAAAAATTTTAGATTGTTTAGAAAATGAAACAGGTGAAATTATTATGGACAAAGAGACTATCGAGAAAGCAAGAATTTCAGTAGAGAAAATGGCAGCTATCGGCAGATAATAAGTGTCAAAAATTAGACTTAGCAAAGAATTTATTCGCAATACCGTCAAATTAGCATTAAATGAAGATCTTTATCCTTCTGGGGATATAACTTCAGGTTTAATTAAAAATGATAAAATTGTAACCGTTAAACTTTTATCAAATCAAAATGCAATTATTGGTGGATTGTTATTTGCTAAACAAGCTTTTGCACTAATTGATAGTAAAATTAAATTCGTAATCAAAAAGAAAGATGGCTCAAAGGTAAAAAAAGGTTCTTTAGTTGCTTTAATAAAGGGAAATGCAAAAAATATATTAATAGCTGAAAGAGTTGCATTAAATTTTTTATCTCACATTTCTGGTATAGCTACAAAGACCAATGCATTTGTAAAGCTAGCTGGAAAAAAAACAAAAATTTGTTGTACACGAAAAACAATTCCAAATCTGAGAGTAATTCAAAAATATGCTGTTAAATTAGGAGGTGGAACAAATCATCGATTTAATTTAAGTGATGAATATTTGATTAAAGACAATCATATAGCAAGTTCAGATCTAAGAAGTTTAGTCACTAAAGCTATCAAAGATAAAAAAGGTAGAAAAATTACGGTCGAAATAGACAACCTCAATCAACTAAAATCAATATTAGGGCTTAAGTTTAATACTGTATTATTTGATAATATGAGTATTAAAAGTTTAATACAAGGAGTCAAAATATCAAATAAACAATATGAAACTGAGGCTTCAGGAAATATAAGTTTAGAAAAAGTAAAGTCTATCGCTGCAACGGGTGTTAATAGAATTTCGGTTGGATCTATTACTCATAGCGCTCCAGCAGTTGATCTAAAATTAGAAATTTAAGATACAAATTTAGAAAGATTAGGTTTGAAATAATTTGGTCCTTTCATCACTTTCCCTGCATCATTATATATAGGTTTTCCATTTTCACCTAACTTACTCATATTTGAATTTTGAACCTCTTCAAAACATTTATCTAAGTCAATTCCAAATGCGTGCCCTGCCCCATAAGTAACGTACAAAATATCGGTTAAAGCATCAGCTACTTCTAATAAATCATTTTTACTCATAGCATCTGTTAGTTCTTCTAATTCCTCCTTAATAAGATCTATCCTTAATTTATTGATTTTGTCTGTACTTAATGAAGGCTCTGTTTTGACTTCTTGGCCAAAAGTTTTCATGAAAGTTCCTACTTTGCTAAAATTCGACATATTGCTCCTGTATGTTTTTAATAATTTATTGTATATTTATAATTATTTGTAACTTAGAAATTAATCAATGAAATTAAGAAAAGAATTCGATAGCATTGGAAGTGTCAATGTTCCTAATGATAAATTGTGGGGAGCATCTACCCAAAGATCAAATAAATTTTTTAATATTGGCAAAATTTTAGTAAATATTTCCATAATCAAATCTATTGCAATTATTAAAAGATCTGCAGCAATAGTTCATGCAAAAGACGAATTAATTGATAATAAAATTTCTAAAGCAATTGTTAAAGCTTCAGATGAGGTAATTAAAGGTAAGTTGGATGATAATTTCCCGTTAAAAGTCTGGCAAACAGGTTCTGGAACACAAACAAATATGAATGTTAACGAAGTTATTGCTAATCGTGCGATAGAAATGATGGGTGGAAAAAAAGGTTCAAAGAAACCAGTTCATCCAAATGATCATGTAAACAAATCACAATCTACAAATGATGTTTTTCCAACTGCAATGCATATTTCTGTTGCAAAAGAAACGTTAAGTAAATTGTTGCCGAACTTAAAGATTTTAGAAAAAGAATTAAATAGAAAATCTAAAGAATTCAAAAATATAGTAAAAATTGGACGTACACATCTTCAAGATGCAACTCCTCTCTCTTTAGGTCAAGAATTTTCAGGATATCATACTCAAGTAAAAAAAAGTATCGAAAGAATTGAATATGCATTAAAGGAAATTTTTTTTCTTGCTCAAGGTGGAACGGCAGTTGGAACAGGAATAAATTCTAAAAAAAACTTTGATAAAAAAATAGTTAAAGAGATCGCAAAATATACAAAAATAAAATTTAAACCTGCTCCAAATAAATTTGCTGAACTTGCAGCGCATGATGCGATAGTTAATTTTTCTGGAACTTTGAATACTTGTGCAGTCGCTTTAATGAAAATATCTAATGATATAAGATTTTTAGGATCTGGTCCTAGAGCAGGTTATGGAGAATTAATTTTACCAGAAAATGAACCAGGTTCATCTATAATGCCTGGTAAAGTTAATCCTACTCAATGTGAGGCTGTTACAATGGTTTGTGTAAAAGTTATTGGAAACCACAATGGTATAACGATGGCTGGATCACATGGTCATTTTGAATTAAATGTTTTTAAACCTTTGATAGCACAAAACATTTTGCAATCGATTGATCTAATTGCCGACAGCACCAAAAATTTTGCTATTTATTGTGTTAGGGGAATAAAAGCGAATAAGAAGAAAATACAAGAACACTTAGATAATTCCTTAATGCTTGTTACATCACTAGCGCCCCACATAGGCTACGACAACGCTGCCAAAATTGCAAAGACAGCACTTAAAAACAATACTACTTTAAA
>CACBNI010000027.1 GCA_902540595.1 uncultured Pelagibacteraceae bacterium | reverse complement strand
TTGGTAACGTGGCAGCAGGCTGGAGAACTTCAGTTATTGTTGCTGGGCTAGTAACTGGTATTGCATTCATACACTACATGTACATGAGAGAAGTATGGGTTGCTACTGGAGACTCACCAACTGTTTACAGATATATTGACTGGTTAATTACTGTGCCATTACAGATGGTAGAATTTTATTTAATTCTAGCAGCTATCGGTAAAGCAAACTCTGGAATGTTCTGGAGATTGTTACTTGGTTCATTGGTAATGTTAATCGGTGGATACTTAGGTGAAGCTGGATACATCAACGCTACTCTTGGCTTTATAGTCGGAATGGCAGGTTGGATATACATTCTTTATGAAGTATTCTCAGGTGAAGCTGGAAAAGCTGCAGCAAAAAGTGGAAGCAAGGCTCTTGTAACTGCATTTGGTGCAATGAGAATGATTGTTACAGTAGGTTGGGCTATTTACCCATTAGGTTACATATTTGGTTACCTAACAGGTGGAGTAGATGCTGACTCACTTAACGTTGTTTACAACTTAGCAGACTTTATTAACAAAATTGCATTTGGTCTAGTAATCTGGGCTGCTGCAACTAGTGTTAGCGGAAAAAGAGCTAAGTAGTTTTACTTAATAATTTAAATTAAGGGCAGGTATAAATTTATATCTGCCCTTTTTTTTGTCTAAAATTATCTAAAAAGCTCCTTGGTCAATTTTACTTACTTGCTCAATATAGATAAAAACCTATATATAAATTATGCCAAAAATTACTTACAGAACTCAAGATAACAAAACTCATATTATTGATGTCCAAAATGGATTAACGGTGATGGAAGGTGCGATCCAAAATGATATTCCAGGTATTGATGCTGATTGTGGAGGAGGAATGTCATGTGCTACTTGCCATGTATATGTCGATGAAGAGTGGTTGGATAAACTTCCAGTGAAAGAAGACGGGGAAGAAGACATGTTAGATATGGCATTTGAACCAAAAAAAAATAGTCGATTAAGTTGTCAGCTTATTGTTTCAGATACACTAGATGGATTAGTGGTTAACATTCCATCAAAGCAAGGATAAATGAACAAAACAGATGTATTAATTATTGGAGCAGGTCCAACAGGTTTATTTTGTGCACACCAACTTGGAATAATTGGACTAACTTGTGAGATTGTAGACAACTTAGATAAAGCGGGGGGACAGTGTATTGAGCTTTATCCTGATAAACCTATTTATGATATTCCAGCAATTCCTGAGTGCACTGGTGAAGAATTAACCAATAATCTTTTAAAACAAATCAAACCGTTCAACATCAATTTTCATTTAAACCAAAGAGTGGAAGAAATTAAAAAAGTTAATGATCGTTGGCATGTAAAAACTAATGGCAATAAAGAATTTGATGTTGCAAGTATTGTTATTGCAGGAGGCGTTGGATCCTTTGAACCAAGAAAATTCCCAGTTAAAGAATGTGAAAAATTTGAGGGAAATTCACTATTTTATGCGGTTAAAGACAAAACAATTTTTAAAGATAAAACTATTTCAATTTTTGGTGGAGGAGACTCGGCCTTAGATTGGGCTATAGAACTTTCTAATACATCTAAAGTAAATTTAATCCACCGTAGAGATGGATTTAGTGGTATGGAGGCAAGTGTTCAAAAAGTAAAAGAATTAAATGATCAAGGCAAAATAAATTTATATACCAAATATCAATTAGATTCTGTTTCTGGAGAGAATAAAATTAATTCAGTTAAAATCAAACACGATGAAGGAGAAGTAAAAGACATTAAATCTGACTACGTACTAGGTTTCTTTGGATTAATTATGCAACTTGGTCCAATATTGGATTGGGGCTTAAATATTGATAAAAAAAAAGTTGAGGTTAACACAGAAAATTTTGAAACTAATATAAATGGCATATTTGCAATTGGAGATATTTGTTCTTATCCAGGGAAATTAAAATTAATTTTATCAGGCTTTCATGAGGGAGCATTGGCTGCAAGAGGCTGTTTTAAGTACGCAAAACCAGATGAAAAGTTAAGATTTGAATTTACAACAACCTCAAAAGCTGCACAGGAAAGATTAGGTATTAAAAATGATTGAACTGTTTTCATCTGACACCCCAAATGGAAAAAAAATAGGCATCATGTTGGAGGAAATAGGGTTCGAATACAAAGTTACAAAATTAGATTTAGCTAAAGGGGATCAATTTAAACCTGAATTTAAGAAGATTAGCCCTTTTGCAAAAATACCAACAATTGTTGATCATTCAAATAACAAGCAAGCAGTGTTCGAGTCTGGGGCAATCTTGATCTATCTATCAGAAAGAAGTGGTAAGTTTTATGATAAAGAGAATAAATTAAATATTGATCAGTGGCTAATGGCACAAATGGGGTTGATTGGACCAATGATAGGTCAATATCATTATTTTTACCGTTTCAATAAAGGTTTGAGTGAAATTGGGGAAAAAAGATATTTTGAAATGACAAAAAGTATTTATGAGGTTTTAGAAGATCATTTATCAAAAAATAAATATTTAGCGGGTGAAAATTATTCAATTGCTGATATTGCGACGTGGCCATGGATTGCTAGACACGAATGGCATGATATTGGGCTTAAAAAATATCAAAATTTGTCCAGATGGTATTCTGAAATTTCTGAACGTGAAGCTGTGATTAAGGGATACGCTTTTATGGATGAAAATGCTGTTATTCCTAAACCTTAAGTTTAGCTTACCAATTTGTACAACGAACTAAAAATTCCCATTCCAGATAATTCAATTGCTAGAACTATAATGATTATAAGAATTAATTTTTTGTTCATTTAAGAAATAAGTAAAGTATTAAAATTGCCCAAATAAAAGGATAATAAAAATAGATATATTTTTTGGCAAATAAAAAAGAAATAGAATTTTGATATGTGGATTTTCTTTTATTTTTTTTAGTCATCTGCATGAACCTTTTCATCTTTCTCATGCTTTTCTTGAGCAGCAATAGTGTATTTTGCAACCGGTCTTGCCATTAACCTTTTTAATCCAATTGGTTCTGCAGTATCTAAACAAAATCCATATGTATCGTCTCTAATTCTCATTAAAGCTTTATCAATCTCAGAGATTAATTTTATTTGTCTATTGATAGCTTTCATTTCCACATTTTTATCAGTATAGGAGCTTGCTTGATCAACAATGTCAGCTGAAATACTATTGTCATCCATACTGCCATTGTATAATGCTTCATTGTTTGCTTTCACTAATTCTTTTTTCCACTCATTCAATTTAATTCTAAAAAAAACTTTGTGTTTTTCGCACATATATTTTTCAGTATCTTTTGGTAGATATGTTTTTGAAATTTTAATTGGTGCTTTAGCTACAACCTTTTTTGGTTTGCTTACAACTTTAGTTTTTGGTTTAGCAGCTTTTTTCTTTGCTTTAGTGGTCTTTGGCATAGGTCAATTTTGAGTTCCGGAGTATATTCAGCAAATTAGGGGTGTCAAGCAACCTGATTTAATATAAATATTTATAAATGAGCATTAACAGCAAAAATATAAATAATATTTTTTATATTTTTGTTACAGCTCATCTAATGTTCTGGACTTTAATTCCATCCCTTACGAATCATAATTTACCTCTTGATACCATTGAGGCTTTAGCTTGGGGAAGTAATTTAGATTGGGGATTTAACAAGCATCCACCCATGAGCGCTTTTTTTCCAGAGATTTTTTACCAAATTTTTGGTTCACAAGATTGGGCTTATTATTTTCTTAGTCAAATTTTTGTAATTATTTCATTTTATTATGTCTTCAAGCTCTCTAAAGAAATCCTAAACAATAACTTATTAGGTTTAATATCAATTTTACTAATTGAAACTATCTATTTTTATAATTTTACTTCTCCAGAATTTAACGTAAACGTTTGCCAACTCCCATTCTGGTCTCTTACGGCTTATTATGCATGGAGAATATTTAATGGAAAAACCATTAAATTTTCTGACTGTTTTTTAGTTGGTCTGTTTGCAGCTTTTGGTTTTTTATCGAAATACTTGTTTCTTTATCTTTTAGTGTCTATTGATTTCTTATTTGTTTATCTAATCTTTATTAAGAAAGACCGAAAATTTGATTTTAAATATTTGATAACTACAGAAGTATTTTTGGTTGCATTGGTACCTCATTTTATTTGGCTTACTAACAATGAGTTTATT
>CACBNI010000026.1 GCA_902540595.1 uncultured Pelagibacteraceae bacterium | reverse complement strand
TTTAGGAACTTTATCTTTTTTTAGATTATTTAGTTTTAATTTAATTTTATTTTTTATATCATCTAAATTCTCTATTGAATTATTCATATGTTTTTTCTAGAAAAATACTTTTTTATAAACAGTTTTGAACCAGATTTAATTAAATGCCAAGACAAAAATACAATAATCATTTATAGAAATTATGATAAAATAGACAATATTAAAGATATAATAAATCTTAAAAATTTTTGTAAAAAAAATTTTTTCAAATTAATTTTAGCTAACAACATCAAATTAGCTCTAAAATTAGGAATAAACGGAGCTTATTTACCCTCATTTAACCAAAAATATAGTCATTTAAGTTATTCTTTTAAAAAGGACTTTATGTTGTTGGGTTCAGCACATAATTTTAAAGAAATTAATATTAAAAAAAAGCAGAGAGTTAAAAGAATATTTTTTTCGTCTATTTTTAAAAAAAATAAAAATTATTTAGGCCTTAATAAATTCAAAAACTATATAAATACTTCTGAGGATAAATTTGTGGCTCTTGGAGGAATAACAAACGGTAACATAAAAAAAATAAAATTAACAAATGCTGTTGGTATTGCGGGAATTAACTTTTTCAAAAAAAAAGGCCCCTAAAAGGGGCCTTTAAATATTTAATTATAAACTAAATTAGAATGCAAATCCTACGTTTAATTCATAACCTTCAACATCGGCAGCTGTTGCTGAACCACCGCTGTTTTCAAGTTCATTCACGTGACCAGCGATAGTTATACCACCCATTGTGTATGAAGCAGAAATACCTGTGAATTCTTCATCAACAGTTTGAGCACCATCATTAAAGTCATGCGTGTTGTATGATACTGAGAAATCATCAGTTATTTGGTAAGAAATACCTAATGTTTCTGTCTCATCTGAGTTTGTAGCAGTTGGAGCATCAGACTCTGACTCTTGGTAACCAATAGTAACTGGACCGTACGAATATATAACGTAGTACGTTTGATCATCAATTACAGTACCAGCAGTTGCTTCTGTTTCACCAAAAGCGTAAGCAACTGTTAAACCATCAACCATTTCAGGACTATAAGAAACACCCATGTCCATGTATGTACCATTTTGAGCTGCAGCTGAATTCATCATCATTGAAGCATGAAAAGTTGCACCGCCGTATGACTCTGAGTCATATCTCACTACGTCATTTCCACCAATACCATTAATTATTTGGTTAGATCCAGATGTAGTTAAACCATCAGTCGCTTCTTCATAAGCATTTGGAGTTTTATCATCCCAACCTGCCATTACAGTATCAGTACCATGACCACCATAAGTTATTGTTCCAGAACCATTAGTGTCGATTTTGATTGAGTGGTTGTCAACTACACCATCATCAGCTTCATCACCATCTAATTGTAGACTGTATGTTACAGTCATACCATTGTCTAATTCACCTGAACCAGAAAATGTTACATGATCATCCATTGAATAGGTTGTTTTATTCAACTCATTCGTTGCTGTCATATATATGTTTGCTCCTCCAGAAACAGTCATTTCACCTGCATTCGCTGAGAACGCAGCTAAAGAACCTGCTAAAGCTGAAAGACCAATTTTTTTAAAATTGTTCATATTAATTACTCCTTTATTAATTGTTATTATTAATAATAAACATTTTGCTTTTAGCATTTTTCTTCAAAATCTCTGAAAATATGGGGATTATATTTAAAATATTGGTCAGGTGTGATATATTTACAACATAATTACTTTAAGTATGCTTGTTTTTTGTTCAAAATATTAAAAACTAGTGTAAAGCTTGCTTTAACCTGACCAAAATGACTAAATTTATCAATCTTAAACTAATATTAATTATTCTATTAATATTACCGACATATTCATGTGGAGGTAAATGGGGAGCTGATGCAAGAAAAGTTTCTCCTGATCCAAAGCAGAGAGTTAAAAAAAACCTTGAAGAAGGTAAGGGGTTCAGACTCAATGATATGCGTAAAAAATCTAAGGGTACCACTTATGAATTTGCAACCTCAAATGAACTTTGGAGAGCTTCTTTGGATACGATAGATTTTATGCCTATTGCTACTGCAAATTATAGCGGGGGAATTATTGTAACAGATTGGTACACCGAAAATCAAAAAATAGGTGAGTCAATAAAAATTGCAATACGCTTTTTAACAAACGAAGTTAGATCTGATGCATTAGACATAAAAATATTTTATAAGAAATGTGAAACTGCTTTAGACTGTAAAATTTCAAAATCAGATGGAGTTTTAAAAAAAGAATTAACAAAATCAATTTTAAAAAAAGCTGCGATTTATAAAGAAAAAAAAGATAAAGAAAACTTTGTACCGTATACTGATCCTAAAAATACAAAACAATAATTATAAAGCATCGAATTTAAGTGAATATAGAGAGATATAACTTTAAAATTATAGAGGAAAAATGGCAAAAAATTTGGGAAGATCAGAAATTATTTACTGCAAAAATAGATCATAGTAAAAAAAAATTTTATTGTTTAGAAATGTTTCCTTACCCATCTGGTAAAATTCATATGGGACATGTTAGAAACTATACTATAGGTGATGTTCTAGCTAGATTTAAAAGACTTCAGGGTTTTAATGTACTTCATCCAATGGGTTGGGACTCGTTTGGAATGCCCGCTGAAAATGCAGCTAGACAGAACAATTTAGACCCCAAAACATGGACAGAAAAAAATATTTCAAATATGAAATCTCAACTAAAAAAATTGGGATTGTCTATAGATTGGGATAGAGAAATATCTACGTGTACTCCTGAATATTATAAGCACCAACAGGAATTTTTTTTAGAGCTTTATGACAAGGGACTTGTATACAGAAAAGAAAAATATGTTAATTGGGATCCTGTCGATCAAACTGTTCTAGCTAATGAACAGGTAATAGATGGAAAAGGTTGGAGATCTGGAGCACCTGTTGAGAGAAAAAAACTTAATCAATGGTTTTTTAATATTACAAAATTTTCAAATGAGTTGCTGGAAAACCTAGACGCTTTAGATGAGTGGCCAAATAAAGTCAAAGTAATGCAGAAAAATTGGATAGGAAAATCATTTGGATGCGAGGTAAACTTTAAAATAGAGAATTCAAAAGATATAAAAGAAATTAAGTGTTTTACAACTAGACCAGACACCTTATTTGGTATGTCATTCTTAGCTTTATCTGTAGATCATCCTATCTCAAAATTATACGAAAATAATAAAGATTTCTTAGAATTTAAAAAAAGATGTTCAAGAACAGGAACCACGGAAGAAGCTATTGCTAGTGCAGAAAAGTTAGGTTACAAAACAGATCTTACGGCTATTAATCCATTAGATAAAAATATTAAAGTACCAGTTTATTTTGCAAATTTTGTACTAATGGATTATGGATTTGGTGCAGTTTTTGGTTGTCCAGGACACGACCAAAGAGATTTGGATTTTGCGTTAAAATATAAATTAAAAGTTAATACTGTAGTGAAACCATATAATGAAAATGATAATTTTGTGGTTCACAAAGAGGCATATACAGGTCCCGGTTTGATTATCAATTCATCTTTTTTAAATGGTTTAAAGAGCCCAGAGAACTCAATAATAAAATCTATTGAATATCTGGAAAAAAATAATCTAGGAAAAAAGAAAATTAATTTTAGGTTAAAAGATTGGGGTGTTTCGCGTCAAAGATATTGGGGATGTCCTATTCCAATTTTATATGATGAAAACAGTAATCCAAAAAAAGTACCCAAAAAACTACTACCGGTAAAACTTCCTAAAATAGAAAAATTAAACTCAATGGGTAATCCTTTGGATGAACTTGATGATTGGAAATTGATTGAAATAAATGGAAAAAAATATACTAGAGAAACAGATACATTAGACACATTTGTTGACTCATCTTGGTATTTTTTAAGATTTTGTTCACCAAAAGAAACCAAAAGTGGTTTTAATGATGAGGATATTAAGTATTGGATGCCAGTTGATCAATATATTGGTGGAGTAGAACATGCAATTTTGCATTTACTATACTCAAGATTTTTCATGCTTGCTTTATCTCATGAAAATAAAAAACTAAATATTAAAGAACCATTTAATGGTCTTTTTACCCAAGGCATGGTTTGTCACGAAACATATAAAAATGAAGATAATCAGTGGTTAAGCCCTAATGAAATAATTACAATTAATGGTCAGAAGTTTGAAAAAGATAACAAATCTAGAAAAATTACCGTTGGTCCGTCAGAGTCAATGTCAAAGTCAAAAAAAAATACAATTGATCCTGAGGATATCATTAAAAACTATGGAGCCGACTCAGCAAGATTATTTATTCTTTCTGACAGCCCGCCTGAGAAGGATGTACAGTGGTCAGATGAAGGAATATCCTCATCTCATAAATTTCTCCAAAAACTTTGGCAACTAGATCAAATTATTTCTGAAGAAATCGCTAGAGATCATGATGAGGATCCAAAAAATAATTTATCAAAATATACAAATCAATATTTAAAAAAAATGACTGAAAACTTAACGAATTTTAGCTACAATAAGTTAATTGCCAATCTTCATGAGATGTATTCGTTTTTAAGTCGTGAGATTAAAAGAAATTATACAAAAAAAACTATAATTGAAAATTACAGCAAAATACTAGTTACAATGATGCCCATTATCCCCCATTTTGCATCAGAATGTATTAGCAAAAATAATATAAAAATA
>CACBNI010000025.1 GCA_902540595.1 uncultured Pelagibacteraceae bacterium | reverse complement strand
ATGAAAAAAAATTATTATAAATTTTGTAACTTAATGGCCCAAGTGTGTGGAGCTTTTGCTGTTACAGCGCTACTTTTATCAATTTTAATAATTGTAGAATTAGTCTTTGAGAGATATTTTTTTCAAAGAGCCATCACCTGGCAAACTGAGCTTGTAACAATGTTACTTGTTGCCTCCACATTTATTGGAAGCGCATACGTTCTGAGTGAAAAAGCACATGTAAGTATGGAGTGGATTTATGACTTTTTATCCTCAAAAAACGTTTTAAGATTAAAAATTTTTACATCTTTATTAAGTTTATTATTCTTTTTAATACTATTTTACTTTGGTTTCTTAATGGTCGAAGAAGCTTTTACAAAAAATTATACGACTGGAACCGTATGGGATCCACCGTTATGGGTGCCTTATTCATCTATGATGATAGGGGCAGCTTTAATGATACTTCAGTATTTAGCGGAGATAATGAAATTAACTGACGAAAAGGACGAAAATTAATGGATCCATTAATAATAGCAATAATTGTTGCAGTTTTTACTTTGATAGTTCTTTTCTCAGGAATTCCAATTGCTTTTGGATTGAGCTTTGTATCAATTGTTCTTTTGGTTTCATTTGAAGGATTTCAAATGCTAGATGTTTTTGCAGAAACTTTTTATGCAGGACTGAATTCATTTGTCTTACTTTCAATACCTATGTTTATCCTGATGGGTATGGCAGTAGCCAATTCTCCCGCAGGTAAAGATTTGTATACTGGATTAGATAGATGGCTTTGGAGAGTTCCAGGTGGTTTGGTTATTTCTAACATAGGTGCTTGTTCAATTTTCGCAGCTTTAAGTGGTTCTAGTCCAGCTACATGTGCAGCGATTGGAACAATGGGGATACCTGAGATGAGAAAAAGAGGTTACTCAGATCAAATTGCTACCGGAACAATAGCTGCAGGAGGTACACTAGGAGTTTTAATTCCACCAAGTATAGTTTTAATAGTTTACGGAATTGCAACAGGTACTTCAATTGGTAGATTGTTTTTATGCGGTTTAGTTCCAGGGTTTATGCTCGCAGGTATGTTTGCCATATGGGCTCTCATTCACAGTTATTTTATTGATAAAGAGGCTGCAAAAGCTTTAAGAAATAGAACACCTCCTTCTTTAAAAGAAAAACTTGAAGTCCTTCCGAGAATACTTCCATTCCTAGCAATCATAGCTGGTGTTTTATATGTATTGTATGGTGGTGTAGCAACTCCTTCAGAGGCATCAGGAGTGGGAGCTTTTTTAGTTTTTGTTTTAATTGCAATTGTTTACAAAATTTATCAACCAAAAAAAATATGGAATATTGTTAAAGTTTCAATGAAGGAAAGTGTGATGATAATGTTTATCATTGCAGCTTCATATCTTTTTGCATTTACACTTTCACAACTTTACGTAACCCAGTCTTTAGCGCAGAGCATGGTAGAATTAAGCTCAAACAAATGGGTGGTATTTCTTCTAATAAATATATTTCTTTTAATTGCAGGTTTCTTTTTACCTCCAGTTGCAGTTATTGTTATGACTTCAGCAATATTATTGCCAGTAATAACAACTTTAGGATTTGATCCATATTGGTTTGCAATTGTATTTACTATAAATATGGAAATAGGATTAATTACTCCACCAGTTGGATTAAATCTTTATATAATAAAAGGAATTACCCCAGATGTTAGTTTGTCAGAAATTTTAAAAGGTTCTATACCATTTATGATTATAATGGCTTTAGCTATTTTGATTTTGTGTATCTTTCCAGAAATAGTGACATGGCTACCTGATAAAATAATGGGTAAACCTCTTGGATATTAATAGTAAAATTAGTCGAAGAATATCTGTTGCTCCAATGATGGATTGCACAGATAGACACGATCGTTTTTTCTTAAGATTAATGAGTAAAAACGTGATGCTTTATACTGAAATGGTTGCAACAAAATCTGCAATACATGGAGATAGAAAAAAAATCTTATCTTACAGCCCTGAGGAAAAACCCTTAGCGTTACAGGTTGGAGGTTCAAATAAAGAGGAGCTGGCTGAAGTTGCAAAGATTGCAGAAGATATGGGCTATGATGAAATTAATATTAACTTAGGTTGTCCTAGTAAAAAGGTTCAAAAAAATATGTTTGGTGCTTGTTTGATGAAAGAGCCAGATCTAGTTGCCGAATGTATAAATACAATGGTTAAATCATGCAATATTCCAGTTACAGCTAAAACTAGAATTGGATTTGATGATGTAGAAAGTTTTGAATATCTAAATAGTTTTATTCACAAAATGAGAGACGCAGGTGCAAAAACATTTATTTTGCATGCAAGAAAAGCAATGCTAACTGGACTTTCTCCTAAGCAAAATCTAAATATTCCAAAACTCAATTACAGCATGGTTTATGAAGTTAAAAAACAAAACCCAGATTTAGAAATAATTATTAATGGAGGTATTTCAAAAGTAGCTGAAATTAACAATCATTTAAAACACTGCGATGGAGTAATGATAGGAAGATCTATATATCAAAACCCATATTCATTAATAGAAATTGAAAGAGAAATATTTAACACAAAAATAAACCCATCCCGAGAGCAAGTTGCTGAACAGCTTTTAGAGTATGTTAAAAAAGAAGTTAAGTTAGGAACAAAGGTTAATCATATAATGAGACATACAGTAGGTTTATATCACGGCCAAATAGGATCAAAAGAATGGAAGAGATATCTAAGTGATAATTTAATGGCGCGTGAGTCAGATTTTCAAAAAACAAAACATATAATGACAATTGTTCAAAATAATGAGAAAGCCAATCAGGAAAATATATAATGGACATCTCAAATATTAATGAAATTATAAATTTATTAGTCGTGTTAGCTATTGCTGCAGCAGTAGCTGGTTTTATGGCTGGCTTATTGGGTGTTGGTGGAGGAATAATAATGGTGCCTGCTTTATATTATGCTTTTACAGTTTTAGATTTTGATATCGTTACAAGAATGCATCTTTCAGTTGGTACTTCTTTAGCAATCATTATTCCCACCTCAATAATTTCCACCAAAACACATATGGAATATGACGCTGTAGATTTTAAGATGGTAAAATCATTTGGTATTTTTATTTTATTCGGGGTAATAGCCGGAACCTTTTTAGCTGTTAATTTAAAAACACCAGCTTTAGTTTTATTTTTTTCAATTTTTGCATTTATCGTAGGTTTATTTTTTATCTTTATAAGAGAAAAGCTTTTAGAAAATCCTAAAAAAATATCCAATATAGTTAAAAATATTTCAGGAATTGTTATAGGATTTATTTCAGTTCCTCTTGGCATTGGTGGTGGGTCTTTAATGGTTCCTTTTATGAGAACCTTTGGTTATGACATTAGAAAATCTATTGGAACAGCTGCTGCTGTAGGTATTTTAATTGCAGTTACAGGAACAACTACAATGATATTAGGTGGTAAAATTATCAATAATGTTAATACTCCCTTTAGTTTAGGTTACATAAACTTATTAGGTTTTATTGTCTTTGTGCCTGTGACGATGTTAATGGCGCGTATGGGTGCTAAAGCGGTATATAAAATTAATAAAAGTTTATTGAGTAAGATTTTTGGCTCATTTTTGATAATTGTATCAATAAGATCTTTTTACGAATATTTAAGTATAAATTAGATATGAAAAACATCTTTAACTTAAAAGATATCATCTCATCCATAGCCGATGTAGGCCAAAAACTATTTAAGAAAACTGAGCTTAAAAGAAATGATTTAGAAACAATACTGTCTTTATGTGATGATTTAATCTCTAATAAAGGTGCAGCTTTTGGAATTACCGTTGCAAGAGATGTTACCGATTTATATCAAACTCTTACTACTGAAAATAAACTTGCCTTTTTCAAAAAAATTAACGAGAAATTTAAACCTAGTCACACGAAGGTATCAGAAGCTATAGAAATTTATCAAAAAACTCAGAACGACAAAAATTTATTTAATTTATTCATAGTATCTGAAGGAAAGAGAAGAGAACTATTTAGAAGAATGAATATGGCTCCAAATGGTATCTCTACCATAGTCTCATTAAGAGAAGATTTATTGAAAGTATTAAAGGAGAATTCGGAATTAAAACCTTTGGATGACGATTTAAGAGAACTATTTAAGTCGTGGTTTAATCCTGGATTTTTAAGATTAGCCAAAATTACTTGGGATACAAAAGCAGCAGTTTTAGAAAAAATTATGAAATATGAGAGAGTTCATAAGATTAAAGATATGGATGAACTTAAGAGAAGACTAGGGGAGGATAGAAGATTTTTTTCATATTTTCATCCAGCACTTGAAGACGAGCCCATAATATTTGTTCAAGTAGCACTTACAAATGGCCTAGGTAAATCGATACAAGAAATTACAAAGCCACACTCAACTGGGAATAAAAATTATGATACTGCAACATTCTATTCTATAAGTAACTGTCAAGAAGGTTTATCAAGAGTTACTTTAGGAAATTTTTTAATTAAAAGAGTTGTTTATGAAATCCAAGAAGAATTACCTAACATAAAACACTTTGGAACTTTGTCACCTATTCCAGGCTTTAGAGATTGGTTTTCATATTTAGAGGACAATAAAATAAAAAATATTCTAGGGAATATTCCTTTAGAAAATATATCTTTCTTAAAATCTCCAGATTTAAAAATTGGTGATACAAGAATTGTATCTAATAAGGATGCTATTTTAAAATTAGTAGCTCACTATTTGATTAATGAAAAAAACCATAAGCAATTACCTATTAATGATGTAACAAGATTTCATCTAGGAAATGGAGCTATAGTTGAGGATATAAATATAAATGCCAATGTATCAGAGGTTGGCTTTAATAGATCTTTTGGTGTTATGGTAAATTATTTATATGAACTTAAAAATATAGAAAAAAACCACGAGGATTATATCAACAACAAAAAAGTAATAGTCTCAGATAAACTTAAAAAGTTTATTTAATTGGTGCCCCATTTAACTTTGTTCCAAATCCGCTCATGAAAGTAATAGAAAAAAAGTGGAATAATTGATCCAACCCCTAAAATTCCAGCTCCTACAAATGTTCCGGTATAAATGTAGCCAAATATTACCCAATAAATAAAAATAAAAAGCCTCCAAGAAAAAGTTTTCGCAACGGATCTTATTTTTTTATCTGCCATAATTTAGGTATATATGAAAAATAAGGTTTATAAATCTCACAAAAAAAAAGAGGTGACTTCAGTCTCCCTCCATCACCTCATAATGCAATTTTAAATGATTCTTTACAATTTTATGAACACTTTTTAGTTGAAAATGATGTTTATTTACCTTTAAATCTTTTGGTCATAATCTCCAATTTTTCCAGTTTTTTGGAGTAAATCATCAATAAAATCAAAGATTTTTTTCTTTCTACTGTCTGAAGTTGGGCTTTCTGTAACAACTACCAATGAAGGTTTATTAGATGACGCTCTGATTAAACCCCATGAACCATCCTCAAAAGAAAATCTAATTCCATTTACAGTTAAAATCTCTGATATGATTTGATCATCTATTTTAATTTTGTCACATTTAACTTTTTCCACCTGTTTTACTAATTCCTCAACCACTTGATATTTCTCTTCATCTTTACAAAAAGGAGCCATAGTAGGTGATTGATAAGTTATAGGTAATTCATCAATAATTTCACTCATTTCTTTATTTTGATTATTTAGTAAATGACAAACCTGAATTGCAGAATTAATACCATCATCGTATCCATAACCTAGTGGTTGATTAAAAAAGAAATGCCCACTTTTTTCAAACCCAGCCAAAGCTTTTTCTGTATTAACTTTTCTTTTAATATGAGAATGACCCGTTTTCCAATAAATCGTATCGCAGTTGTTTTTTGCTAATACTTTATCTTTTGCGTATAAACCTGTAGATTTTACATCTACTACAAACTTTGAATTTTGATGTTTTGTTGATAAATTTCTAGCAATCAATAAACCAATCTTATCTGAAAATATCTCATTACCTTTGTTGTCAATCACTCCAACTCTGTCACCATCTCCATCAAAACCAAAACCTATATCAGCATTATTTTCTTTTACAGATTTTGCTATTTCATGAAGCATTTCTAAATCTTCAGGATTAGGATTATACTTTGGGAATGTCCAGTCGAGATTACAATCTAGTTCGATTACATCGCAACCTATTCCTCTTAAAATATCAGGAGCGAATATACCTGCAGTTCCATTACCGCATGCAACAACAGCTTTTATTTTTTTATTAATTTTATTATTTTTGATTAAATCGTCTTTGTAAACTTGTTGGAAATTTTCAATTTGTTTCTCATTTCCTTGACCTGATATAAATTTTTCATTTAATGTTATTTCTTTTAATTCCTT
>CACBNI010000024.1 GCA_902540595.1 uncultured Pelagibacteraceae bacterium | reverse complement strand
TTTGAAAAATGCAAAATTTTTTATTTTCACTGATGATTCTACATGGGTTAGAGAGAATTTTAATTTAAATTATCACCATTCTATTGTTGATGTTAATCATGGAAAAAATTCTTTTTTAGATATGTACTTAATGTCATTATGCCAAATTAATATTATAGCAAATAGCAGCTTTAGCTGGTGGGGTGCTTGGCTAAATAATAGTAAAGATAAAATTATATACGCTCCTAAAAATTGGTTTAATGATAAATCAATCTGCACTAATGATTTATTTCCAAAATCATGGATTATTCTATAAAAATAAGGATAATCTAGAAAGTCTAAAATAAAATATCTCTTAATAAATTAATATTTTTGGTTAGGTTTTCATGGCTGTTTCCAACAAAGAAACCATTATCGTGAAAATAATTTGCATTTTTAAAATTCTTCATGCACTTCGTAATCAAAATATTTCATAACTTCATTTCTTACAAAATTTCCTGTTACAAAGGTCTCACCTCTAACTGGGGACTCATGATTAAATAAAATTCCAATACATGCAAAAATTCCATATGCTTCTCTATAATTAATAGTAATCCAGTAGACGTAGAGTCTAGCAACACCATAAGGACTTCTTGGGTAAAAAGGAGTTTTTTCCATTTTGTGGTGTTTCTCTGACATTACCATAAAGTTCAGAAGTTGATGCTTGATAATATTTAGTTTTTTTTTATCTCTTAAATCTATATTATAAATACTTATTTTTTTTTTAGTAATCAGTTCAAGCTTTTTAATTACATTAGGAAAACTATTTGAAAAATTATCAATTATAATTGGTATAAATCCTTTTTTAATAAGTGATATCACACGATGTGAACCTATGTAGCCAGCTCCTCCCGTAACAAATATTTTTCTAGGTTTTTTTTTTCATTTATAATTTAATTTTATTTAACGGATTATTTTTAAATAAATTTGCTTCTTTTATATATCGTCTTAGCATCTGACTTGTTTTGTGGCCAGTCATTGCCATTATACTTCTTTCTCCAGCACCAGACTCAGCAGCTGAGGTTGCAAATCCCGATCTTAAGCTGTGTCCAGAGTAATTTTTGCTTTCTATACCTGCCAATTCCAAATATTCTTTTATTATTAGAGCTACAGTTTGATCAGTAAGTCTATATTCCGTCAATTTTGAACCTTTGGAAAATCTTCTAAATAATGATCCAGATTTAATTTTTGATATTTCAAGCCATTTTTTCACCGATTTAACTGGACAATACTGATTGTTATCGAAGTAGGGAAGAGCTTTTACTAACCCTTCTCCAAATTGATCGGTTTTTGATTTTTTCAGATTTATTTTTAGACCTTCTTCAACAAATTCTAAATCATCATAATCTAAAGAAACTATTTCATTTCTTCTAAATCCACCCGAAAATCCAATTAGGATTATAGATCTATCTCTTAGTTTTTTAATATCGTCTTTAGTTTGCTCATCAATTATATTAATAATTTGTTTCAAATTATTGATTAATATAGGTTTTTTACCTTTTTGAATGCTACCTTTTCTACGTTTAATGCCTAAAATATTTTCAATTATTGACGGGTGCTTTGTGTCTAAATAAAGCCCTTTTAATCTGTGTATTACTCCTATAGACACAAGCCTTCGTTTTAAAGTGCTGATTTTATTATTTTTTGTGGATAAGTAGGTCATGTATAAAGAAACTATTTTAGGTTCTGTAGGTAATGATTTAAATCCGTTCTTAACACAAAATGTATTAAAATCTTTAAAGTCTGATTTGTAGGCTCTTATAGTATTTTCAGCCTTAGAATTTTTTAAATTCAATAAAGTTTCTTCCTTTAAGTTCTCTATATTTAAAATAACATTATTCATAAATTACTATTGATAACCATTAATTATCGTTAGTAATAAATCAAATGTTTTCTAATGTCAAATAAAAAAATTTATTAATGAAAAGACTTTTAATAATATTGCGAGCTCAATGAGGATGAAATATAAATTAAAAATGGTTATAAACGAAATAATTGAACCAATATATTTCTTAATTACTTCCCTTGGTTTTGTAATATTAAGTTTTATTCAGTATAAAAAAACTGGGAAAACTCTAGAAACGATTTATCTCACTATTTTAGCTATTTTCTTTATAGTTTGTTTTATTATTTTAAATTTTTATTGATGAAGGGAACCAAATTTCAATTAAAAGTCTGGAAATATCTTAAAACTATACCAAAAGGAAAGCTAAAAACTTATAAAGAAATAGCTATTGGCATAAAAAGCCCAAAATCAGCCCGTGCAGTAGCTAATGCATGTGGAAAAAACCCTTATGCACCGAAAATACCCTGTCATAGAGTAATTCGGTCTGATGGAGGACTGGGTGGATACTCAGGCAAAGGTGGGATAAAGACAAAGCTGCGTTTATTGAGATCTGAAAATGTTGATATTTAGTGTTATTTTAGGTCTATTTTATTGTCAAAATCACTTGTAAAATCAACGACTTTTCAATAATTAAGCTTATTTTAACATAAATAGCATTATGCACCCTTTAGTTGTACTATATATCGAGATATAACTAAATAAAGCCCCTCTATGGCCGTTTAAAACATATATTCTATAACTGCATTACTTTACTTTTTAATGTTAACAAGGATCGTTTTATTCTTAAATTTCAAATAATTTTTTATGAATTTTTATTCCCCTACCCACTTATTCGAATAACTATTTTGAATTTTGTGTTTAATTAGCTAAAATAACCATTGGTATTAAACACTTTTAACTATCCTGCTTTATTTTCTCTATAAAACTCTAAACTTTTCCTTTATCTTTTTAAAATAAAGGTAATTAATTTTCTATTTTCTTTGGTTGATTAAAAATTTTATGTTTATTATTCAATATATATAAAACAAATAAACTAATAATTACAATGTTTTAAAATTATATATTAATGTAATAGATTATATATTGGTAACTATTTATTTACTATTAATTAGATCTATTAATCAAATATTCTCTTCTAGATATATATAGCCCACTAAGAACAATTATAAATAAACCTAAATAGGTCCAATTATCTGGTAATTCATTGAAGAAATAATAGCTAATAAGAATATTTGTAATAATCTCTGTATAGCCTAAAGGAGCTAATTTAGATGCATCAGTATATTTGAGTGATAATATTAAAAAAAGATGCGCTACAGCAGCTATAAGGCCGATTAAAACCATTAAAATCCACTCAGTTATAGATGGTTTAACCCAAACAGAGGGCACAAATAAGCTAATTAATGTCAAACCAACTAAACTAGTAAATAATAAAGTTAATAAAGAATTGTCAGAAGTGCTCAATTTTCTGGTAATAATAAAATAAAACCCATAACAAATACCACAAGTAACTGCTGCTAAAGTTGCTAAATTTACCTCAATAAAACCAGGTCTAATTACAATCATGGCACCAAAGAAACCAATTAAAACAGCGGACCATCTTCTAATCCCAACCTTCTCGTTTAGAAATATTGGAGAAAAAGCAGTGCAAGTTATAGGTGCTACAAATGCTAAAGTTAAAGCTTTTGGAAGTGAAATAACAGAAATTGCATAAAAAAAACTTAAGGTAGAAAAGGCCAAAACAAAACCTCTGATCAATTGTAATTTAGGATTTTTGCTCCAAACAAGAGTTCTTCTATAAAAAACTAACATTAAAGATAATGTAAAAAGTGCTGAAAAGAAATATCTTGCCCAAACTATTTGAAAAACATCCATAGAAGCACTTAAATGTTTAGCAAAAGCATCCATAACTGGAACGATCATCCAGGCCGATGCATTTAAAATTATAGCCTTCACCCTTAAACAATATCTATTAAATGAAGTATTTTAAAGCAAAGAATACTACTATTGGAATTGTAAAAAATGAAATGATAGTAGATACAACGATAGTACTAGCAATACTGTCTACAATTTTTTTTGGTGAGTACATGCTACCTACTAGATAATTTAATATAGCACTAGGCATAGCACTTTGTATTAATAATACACCTGCAGCAAATCCAGATAAATTAAAATAATAAATTATAATAAATGCAATTATGGGACCCAATATTACTCGACATAAAGATAGTAAAATTGAGTTTTTTAACGAAAATTTAAGTTTTGTTAAGGCTACACCAAGGGACATTAGAACTAAAAATATTGTTGCATACGTTAAAAGAAATGTGGTGTTTTCAAGAAATAATGGTGTTTGAATCTGAAAAAATAAAAAAATAACAGATATAATTATAGCATAAACAGGTGGGCTTTTAACAACGACATCTAAGGAAAATTTTTTTTTTGCCAAAAAAATACCTAGTGTAAAATGAAACAAAATAATAACTGAAGCAACAGCGGAAGCTATACCTAACCCCTCAGTTCCATAAGCAAAAAGACAAATTGGAATACCCATATTACCTGTGTTAGGTAAAATTAATGGAGGCAATTCCATACTTAAGTCTTTTCTTAATAAAAATAATAATATTAGACCTATTAAGGCAAACCCACCTATCATTAATAACGCATAAACAAAATAATGGATAAAAATATTTAATGTAATTCCAGTTGTTGTTACAGTATAAAAAATCATTGCTGGTGTACCTATATTTCCAGCAAAAACAGTTATGAAATTTGTATCAAATTTTGGATTTTTTTTTCCTAGATAGTACCCAACACCAATTACAAAAAAGACAGGAAAGATAACTTCAAAAATTTTAATATAAATTTCCATTAATTATAAAGTCTAATTAATGTAGGAAATTTTAGAATATTTTTATTATTTTTGAAAATTGATAGACACTTTTTTGAATTAATTTCAGATGTTTTGTGAGTAATTATTACAATTGTAGCTTTTTTATTTATTTTATCAGGAGTTTGGATAAGTCTTTTTACGGATATTTTATACTTGGCTAAACGATTAGTAATTTGAGATAAAACTCCAGGTCGATCTCTCACTTCAAACCTTAAATATAGTGAATTTGTATAATTATTTATATTATAAGATTTTAGAGCTTTTAATTGAGCAAATGGAATTCCAAAAGGTTTTTTAATATTCCCTCTAAGTATAGACAATAAGTCGGAAAGTAGAGAAGATGAAGTAGGACCAGGACCTGCACCTTCACCTTGAAGAATACTTTCACCAACTGGTTTACCTTCAAGAATTACTGCATTCATTACACCGTTAACATTACCAATATAAGATTTTTTATTAACTAAACATGGGTGTACTGATTCAAAGAGTTGATTTTTTTTCAATTCCGTTATGCCAAGAAGTTTTATTCTTAAATCTAATTGATTAGCAATTTTTATATCTTTTAATTCAATTTTTTCTATCCCCTCCATTAAACATTTGTGCTGTGAAATTTTACTATTAAATGCAAGTGCAGATAAAATTCTTACCTTTGCAAAAGCATCAAAACCATTTAAATCTAATTTAGGATTGCCTGGTTCAGCGTAGCCTAATTTTTGTGCTTTAATAAGAACATCATTAAATTTTTGATTAGAATTTTCCATTTCAGATAAGATATAGTTTGATGTTCCATTTAATATTCCATAAATCTTTGAGATCTTGTTTGTCGCTAATCCCTCCTTAATTGATCTTAAAATTGGGATCCCCCCTGCTACAGAAGCTTCAAACTCTAAGTTAACATTATTTTTTTCAGCTAATTTTGCTAGATAATTTCCATGTTTAGAAATTAAAGCTTTATTTGGTGTAATGACGTGAACTTTACTTTTTAAAGCTTTCTCTACAATCTTTTTAGATATTCCGTCAGATAATCCTATTGCCTCAAATAAAATATCAACTTTATGTTTTTTAAGTATGTCAAGAGGATTGGAGTAAAAAATTCTCTTATTAATTTTAAATTTTCTTTTTTTTTTAATATTTTTTGCAGATATTGCGACTACATTAATTTTTGTTCCCGTTTTTATTTCAATACTTTTTTTTTTGTTATTTAGCTCATTAAGTAAATAAATACCAACTTGTCCTAAGCCAACTACAGCAATATTATATATTTTTTTCATTTACTAATATCAGGATAATTACTTTTTTTCGTATAGTCTTCTATATATATTTTATATTCTTCCAATGTCATACTGGTTATATCTTTTGATTTTTTTAATATTTTTGAGAGTATTTCTTTCTTGTCCTTCTTCTTAGTGGAATCCTCAGTCCAATATTTAGAATCTTTATTTAAAGAACAATTATAAAAAAATAATAGTAGAAATAAACTTAATATTAATCTCATAGTAATCCAGTTGTTTCAGGATAGTTAAATCGATTATTTAGACTCTGAACCGCTTGCCCCGCTCCACCTTTTATTAAGTTATCTATTGCCGAAAGTATTATAATTTTATTTTTGAATTTAGATTTACAGACTGAAATTAGACAATTATTTGTATTAATAACATCATTTGTACTTATTAGAGTATTTGATTTAGAAATTTTAATGAATTTTTCTTTTTTATAGAACTTTGATAATAAACTTATGACCTTTGATTGATTTACATTTTTATTCAAATCTAAATAAATAGTACTTAAAATACCTCTAAACATTGGGGATAAATGAGGTGTAAAACTTACCTCAATTTTTTTCTTAGTAAATTTTTTTAACATCTGATCAATTTCTGAATTATGTCGATGATTACCAACACCATAAGCTTTTAAAGACTCATATAAATTTTTATTTTTATATTTTTTATGAACACCTCTTCCTGCACCAGAATAA
>CACBNI010000023.1 GCA_902540595.1 uncultured Pelagibacteraceae bacterium | reverse complement strand
AGTGTTTTAATATTGGTAGATTAGTTACTTTTTTGTCTGATTTAGACATTAAAATCCCTGGTATGACAATAGATAGATGGTGTGGTTCCTCAATGGAGGCCATTCATATAGCGGCAGGCAAAATTGCAATGGGCTCAGGAAAAATTTTTTTATGTGGTGGTGTTGAAAGTATGACAAGAGTAAGGACTGGATTTGATCCTTTGCCATATCCATTCAAAGATGATGATCAACAAAATCCCCATTTATATTTATCAATGGGTATTACCGCAGAAAATGTTGCAAAGAAATATAAAATTTCAAGAATAGAACAACAGGAATTTGCATTAGAGAGTCATGAGAAAGCAAATTATGCACAAAATCATGGAAATTATAAAAATGAAATAGTTACTGTAAATAATTGTGATATTGATGGAAACATTAGACCAAGTAGTAATATGGATAAATTAAATAAATTAAAACCTGCTTTTGATTTAGATGGAACAGTTACTGCAGCAACTGCTTCAGCATTAACGGACGGTGCTGCAGTTACATTAATTTGTGAGGAAAAATTTGCTAAACAAAATAAGTTAGAAATTTTTGGAAGGATAAAATCTACAGCGGTTATAGGTTGTGATCCAAATTTTATGGGATTAGGTCCAATCTCAGCATCACAAAAAGCACTGGAAAGAGCTAATCTTTCAATTACGGATATTGATATAGTTGAATTAAATGAGGCTTTTGCCTCTCAATCTCTAGCATGCATAAGAGATTTGGATATAGAACGGAAGAAAGTAAATATAGATGGAGGCGCTATAGCTCTAGGTCATCCTTTGGGAGCAACTGGTGCCAGAATTACAGGTAAAGCTGCTTCGTTGCTGTTGAGAGAAAATAAAAAGTATGCACTTTCTACCCAATGTATAGGTTTAGGGATGGGGATTGCTACTATAATAGAGGCGGTATAAGATTTAACTATTTATTCCTCTCAACCTCTCAGATCTTCTCCTTAATAATTCAGCTGTAACTAAAATCAAAGTTGATAAAATGATTAAGCATGTAGCAACTGCTAAAATTGTTGGGCTCAATTGCTCTCTCAGCCCAGTCCACATTTGAACTGGAATTGTAGTATTTTCTAATCCAGCTAAAAATAATACCACGACTACTTCATCAAATGACGTTACAAATGCAAATAATCCTCCAGAAATTACACCTGGAAGTATTAAAGGTAAAGTAATCTTCATAAAAGTATTAACCGGATTACTTCCTAAGCTAGCCGCAGCTCTTGTAACGCTATGATCAAATCCTGATAAAGTTGCAGTAACAGTTATTACAACAAATGGAGTTCCTAAGATAATATGAGCCAATACAATTCCTGTATGTGTTGCAGCTAAGCCTACTTTTGCCATGAAAAAGAAAATAGCAACACCAGATATAATTAATGGAACGATCATTGGTGAAATTAAAATTGCCATAATTAAACCTTTATATGGCATGTGCCTACTGCTAAGGCCTAAGGCAGCTAATGTACCCAAAATAATTGATCCGATAGTTGCAAATATTGCAATAATAAAACTGTTTTTTGCTGCAAGACCCCATGGATTTTTAGTTCCATAAACCATTTCATGATACCATCTAAAAGAGAAAGCTTCAGGATCAAGTCTTTTCATTCCTTCAGAAAAAACTAAAAATTCTTCTGCATTAAATGATAAGGGAAAAATTACAAATAAAGGTGCAATTAAAAAGAAAAATACAAATGTACAAATTGCAATATAAAAATAATGCCAAATTCTATATCTTGTTTCTGTATAACTTGGTAATGCCATAGTTATCCTAATTTAATATTATCTACTCCAACTAATTTGTTATAAATCCAATAAATCACTAAAACACCTGACAACAACATTAGTCCCATCGCAGATGCAAAGCTCCAATCTAAAGTTGTTTTCATATGATATGCAATTTGGTTACTAATTAAAGTGCCAGAAGCACCTCCTACCAAAGCAGGTGTAATGTAATATCCAATAGCTAAAATAAATACCAATAAACATCCGGCTCCAATACCTGGAATAGTTAACGGAAAATAAATTTTCCAAAAAGCAATAAACGGGGTTCCTCCTAAAGATTTACCAGCTCTCATTAAGCTCGGTGAAATTGTTTTCATCACGCTATAAAGTGGAAGAACCATAAAAGGTAGTAGTATTTGTGTCATAGCAACATAGGTTCCGACTTTATTGTACATCATCTCTGGTCTATTATTGTCTGCAACAAGACCAATCAGTACAAAGAAATCATTTACTACCCCTTGCTGTTGTAACAAGATCATCCAACTAGCAGTTCTGACAAGCAATGAAGTCCAAAAAGGTAATAGGACACATATCATTAAAAGATTGCTATATTTCATTGGCAATGTTGCAAGTAAGTGAGCTATTGGATAACCCATTAAAAAACAGAAAATTGTTACAAACAATGCTATTTCTAAGGTTCTTAACCAAAGTATTCTATGAATTCTTCTGTCTTCATCGACCTGGGCAATACTTCCATCCGCTGCAAAGTACATATCCATACCTTTTAAATATTTTGCCATAGTGTAAGGAGGAGCAGTTCGTTTGATTGCTTGCCAATATTCGACATCTCTCCATCTTTTATGGACTTTCATTATTTGTTCTTTTATGCTTTGGCTTTCATCAATTTTATTTCTTTTAATTTGTCTCATTAATTTTTTAGTTATGGAGTTAAAACCATTTTTTTCTTTATTTAATCTTTGACCAAGTTTTCCTTGAGTCTGATTTTCAATCAAAACCTTATAATCTATATAAAAAGCAGTAAAAACTTCCTCTGATGGCAACTCTTTTCCATCCCATTTTTCCATTTCTTTGAAGGTTTTTGGAAGCATGTTAGTAATCATTTTATCGTCAATACTTCTTGAAAACATCTCTCCGATTGGAAAGACATAAGTGATAAATAAAAATAAAAGTAATGGTGCAACAAGAAGAAATGCTTTAATTTTATTTTTCTTCTCGGCTTTTTTTAAACTAATTTCTAATGGTATTCCGTCAGTAGTTAAAATTTGTTTTATTTCTGAGCTCATAAAAAAAGGGCGGTTAGTTATTAACCGCCCTAAATATATTATATTAATTCAGTGTTTGAAACTGATTTATTTTAAAGTAGCTTTCATTGCTTCCCATTTCTCACCAATCTCTGTTCCATTATCTGCCCAGTAGAAAGGATCAACTAAGAAATATCTCTTAGTATTTTGAGGAGATGTTGGCATCTGTGGCATCATTTCTGTCTTACCATCTTTGTACCAAGGCTCATTAGCTTTGATGATGTCAAGAGATGATAATCTATATGGTGCATATGCGATGTACTTAGCACTACCAGCTAACATCTCAGTGTTAGTCATCATAGCTAAAGCTTTTTTAGCATTTGCTTCATTTGGTCCACCTTTAACAAGTGCAAAATACTCATAGTCAAGACCTTGACCATCCCATACTTGTTTAATTGGAGCACCTTCACCTACTTCGGCGTTAAAAAATCTTCCGTTCCAACCAGTTGCCATTACTACTTCTCCAGCAACTAATAATTCAGGTGGTTGAGCACCTGCAGACCAGAATACACATCCACCATTTGGATCGTTACAAAGTTCTTTAATTTTATTCATAGCTCTATCAACACCACCTTCAGCTTCAAGTTTTCTGTAAATCACCTCTCCACCTTTACCCATTTTAACTCCGTCAGCAGCTAAAGCTATTTCTAGATTTGTAAGAGCACTTTTGTAGATCGCTCTTTTACCTGGAAATTTTTTAGTGTTAAAAAAGTCTTTAATAGTTTTAGGCTCTTTTCCACCGAATGCTCTTGTGTCGAAAGCATAATTCCAAGAGTAAAGAATGTTTCCTACTGCACAATCACTTGGCATTGGAGCAAAAAAGTCTTTACTTGCTGGTGTTCCATCTGGAGCTGCTGGAAAGTCTTTGTCAAAATCAAATTTAACAAATATCCCTTCATCGCAACCATTAATAGTATCAAATGCAAATACATCGATAATATCCCAAGTTATAGCCCCAGCTTCTTTTTGTGCTTTAATTTCTGAAAGTCCACCAGAATAATCAACCCAGTTAATATCAATACCAAGTTTCTTAGCTGTGGGATCTCCATACCCTTGCTTCTGAGAATCTGTGTATGCTCCACCCCAAGATGCTACAGTAACAGCAAAGGCTGAAGAAGTTACAGATACAACAAAAGAAAGAGCAAGTAACAATTTACTTAATTTTCTCATTATTCCTCCGTTTAAACGTTTAATATAAATTAATTTATATAAGTAAATTACACCAAAATGGTTATTAAGAGTCAACAGCAATAACTGAACTGATTAAAATTAGTTTAGTGGATGTGTTGTCTATTTTGGGTCTAATGCTCTTGCATCAGAACTATTCCATCCTATTTTTATTTCCTCATTTACCTTAAGCTCTAAGTTAGAGGTACTGTTTGGGACTTTTAAAATAAATTCAGGATTACCTAATAAATTTATTCGGACTCTAGTATGATCACCATGATAAATTACTTCTTCTATCTTGCCACTAAACATATTATCCATTTGTTCTTTAGGTTCTATCAAAGCTCTTTCAGGCCTTAGCGAAACAGTTGTTTTGTCTCCCTTAGACTTGACTGAAATAGGGCTCGCTAATATATCTGCGTTTGACAACTTAACTTTACACTTATCATTTGAAATGTCCGATACTTCTCCATTGAAAGTATTATTTTCTCCAATAAATTCTGCGACAAAGGAATTTACCGGTTTTTCATATAGTTCTGATGGATTTGATAACTGCTGAACTTTACCATCATTAAAAACTGCAATTCTATTTGACATTGTTAGTGCCTCGCTTTGATCATGAGTTACATATACTACTGTTACTCCAATGTTCTCATGAATATGTTTAATTTCATACTGCATACTTTCTCTAAGGTTTTTATCTAATGCTCCTAAAGGTTCATCCATCAAAACTACAGATGGATCAAAAACTAAAGCTCTTGCAACTGCTACCCTTTGTTGTTGTCCTCCTGAAAGTTGTCCAGGCATTCTTGATTCAAATCCATTTAATGAAACCATGGATAAGGCTTTATCAACTTTTTTATCTATTTCGTTTTTTTCAATTTTTCTAACCTTTAGAGGAAAAGCTAAATTTTCGTAGACTGTCATATGTGGAAAAAGAGCATAATTTTGAAATACCATTCCAATACCTCTTTTGTGTGGTGGAATATTTGAAATTATTTTACCATCTAAAAGAATCTCACCATTTGTTGGAGTTTCAAATCCTGCTAGCATCATAAGACAAGTAGTTTTACCAGAGCCAGATGGACCAAGCATCGTTATAAATTCACCTTCAGCAATATCTAATTGAAGATCCTTTACAACTAAAACTTTACCATCGTAACTTTTATCAACTTTATCGAATTTGACGAATTCTGGATTTTTAGACATCAGTTCAAATATAAAACATTTGTATAGTTAGAATTCAATAGCTAATTAGTTCTTTATATGAAGGTCTTTTGGAAAATTACAAAACAATTCTGATCCATTATCCGTTACTCTTATAGCTTCTGAAGCCTCTACACCCCAATCTCCAAATTGCATTACTGCAATCATGTGGAAGCACACATTTGGCTCAAGTACAGTCATGTCCCCTTTATAGATATTAAGAGTATGTTCGCCCCAGTCTGGTGGATAACCAACGCCAATTGAATAGCCAGTCCTAGATCTCTTTTCAATTCCATATTTATCTAAAATTTTCCAAAATGCTTGAGCAACATCATCTGCTGTATTTCCAGGCCTAACTGCATTTATCCCAGAATTTAAAGCCTCAATTGTTTTATTCATTGTATCAATTTTTAATTGATTAGGCTTTCCAAGTAACAGAGTTCTAGCCATTGGCGCATGGTACCTCTTATAAACTCCAGATAATTCAACAATTGTAGCCTCTCCATCAACAAATTTTTCTTGTGTTGCAGTTAAATGTGAAGCCGATGTTCCTTTTCCAGTTGGAAGCAAAGTTGCTATACTAGAGTATTCACCTCCAAAATCCTCTGTTCCATAAAATAAAGTTTTTTGAATTTCACCTACTGCATCGCATTGTCTTATTCCTGGATTAATAACCTCCATTGCGGTTTTCATTCCTTTTTCTGATATTTTAGCTGCAGATTTCATATAACTGATTTCAGCATCTGACTTAACTAATCTTGCCCAATTAACTAATCGATCGCTATCTTTTAAGCTTGCATTTGGAAGACCATTTTTTATTTTTTCATAACAATAAGCTGTAAAAAAATGAGCATCCATTTCAAATCCAATTGATAGTTTGTCCCATTTTCTATCTTTTATTATTTCAACCAGCCTATCGTACGGGTGTTTTGGCCAATTATGAATATATTCTTCATCATAAACTAAAATGTTTTCATGTTTTAGATAAGTTTTTATATACGCTCCTCCTGCATCTTGAGCTCTAACAAAGCATATCGGTTCCTCAGAATTAATATGAATAATTGCACATTGCGCATAGTAAAATGACCAGGCATCATAACCTGTCAAATAATTTATATTATTTGCATCATGAGAAATTAAAAGTTCAATACCTTTGTCCTGCATCATTTTTTGAACTTTTTTTAATCTAAGTTTGTATTCTTCTTTAGTGAACGACATTAATTTAATTGAAATAATTTTCCAAAACCTTCAACTGAATTATTTTTGTTTATTTTTTCAAGCGTATCCCAAATCAATGCCTGATTACTAGTCAAAACTGTAGTGTCTAGTTTCTTCTCTAGCTTATCTATTAAAGGCAAAACTGGCAAGGCAGTACAAGAAACAAATAATGCATCAGCACCCTTTAAGTTAATTTTTGACAAAACCTGATACAAATAGTTTTGATCAATCTTTCCAATATCAAAATCTGACTTAATATCAAAATAAGAATTTGATGTAATTTCAAAACCCTCGTCATCAAAATATTTTAAAACCTCATCATTAAGTTTTTTAGTATAAGGTGTGAAAATTGAAATTTTATTAATATTTAATTTCTTAAGCGCTTTAATTGCAGCTGTACTTGGTGTAGTTACATCTGCCGTTGGTTTTGCAG
>CACBNI010000022.1 GCA_902540595.1 uncultured Pelagibacteraceae bacterium | reverse complement strand
GATGCAAAAGAACCCGGAACAATTATTCAGGAAATTCAAAAAGGATTTACCATCAAAGATAGACTTCTTAGACCTTCTTTAGTTGGTGTTTCTAAGAAAGTTTCTAAAAAAGAAGAAAAAACTGAGGAAAATAAAGAAAATAAAGAAAATATAGAGGATAAATAATTCTTAGATCAGCTTGTAGATCAGAATTTAAACCTTATATGACGAATAGGATAAAACATTATGAGTAAAATTATTGGAATAGACTTAGGTACAACAAATTCATGCGTTGCAATAATGGAAGGAACGCAAGCTAAAGTATTAGAGAACGCAGAAGGTGCAAGAACCACTCCTTCTGTTGTAGCTTTTACTGATGAAAGCGAAAAATTAATTGGACAGCCTGCAAAAAGACAAGCTGTAACAAATCCAGAAAATACCATCTTTGCAGTTAAAAGATTAATAGGAAGAAACTTTGATGATCCAACAGTTAAGAAAGATGTCGAAGCAGCTCCGTTTAAAATAGTGAATTCTGAAAAAGGTGATGCCTGGATTGAAGCTAAAGGTGAAAAATATTCTCCTTCTCAAATATCTGCTTTTATTTTACAAAAAATGAAAGAAACAGCTGAAAAATATTTAGGACAAGCTGTAACTAAAGCAGTAATTACTGTTCCAGCATATTTTAATGATGCCCAAAGACAGGCGACAAAAGACGCGGGAAAAATTGCTGGACTAGAAGTTTTAAGAATTATAAATGAACCAACAGCTGCATCACTAGCTTATGGTTTAGATAAAAAACAAAATAAAAAAATTGCTGTATACGATTTAGGTGGAGGAACATTTGATGTTTCTATTTTAGAATTAGGTGACGGTGTCTTTGAAGTTAAATCTACTAATGGTGATACATTTTTAGGTGGTGAAGATTTCGATAATGCAGTTGTTGATTATCTAGTATCTGAATTTAAAAAGGACAATGGTATTGATCTCAAATCTGATAAACTTGCTTTACAGAGATTAAAGGAAGCTGCAGAAAAAGCAAAAATTGAATTGTCATCTGCTGAACAAACAGATATTAATTTACCATTTATTACCGCAGATAAAACAGGTCCTAAACATATTAATTTAAAAATGACTAGAGCTAAACTTGAGGCTTTAGTTGAGGATTTAATTGCTAGAACAATTCCACCATGCAAAACAGCTTTAAAAGACGCTGGTATAAATGCCAGTGAAATTGATGAAGTTGTTATGGTTGGTGGTATGACTAGAATGCCAAAAGTTCTGGAAGAAGTAAAAAACTTTTTTGGAAAAGAACCTAATAAAAGTGTGAACCCAGATGAAGTAGTTGCAATGGGAGCTGCAATTCAAGCCGGTGTATTACAGGGTGATGTTAAGGATGTTCTTTTATTAGATGTTACTCCTTTGTCACTTGGTATTGAAACACTAGGGGGTGTTTCAACAAAACTAATCGATAAAAATACAACAATACCAACTAAAAAAAGCCAAGTATTTTCAACTGCAGAGGACAATCAACCAGCTGTGTCCATAAGAGTATTACAGGGTGAAAGAGAAATGGCTAGTGACAACAAAGCTTTAGGTAATTTTGAACTTGTGGGTATTGCTCCTGCACCAAGAGGAGTTCCTCAAATTGAAGTAACTTTTGATATTGATGCAAATGGTATTGTAAATGTTTCTGCAAAAGACAAAGGAACTGGTAAAGAGCAAAAAATTCAAATTCAAGCTTCTGGTGGGTTAAGTGATGAAGAAATTGAAAAAATGGTTAAAGACGCTGAGGCTAACAAAGAAGCAGACAAGAAAAAAAGAGAGTCGGTTGATGTTAGAAATCAAGCAGATACTTTAATTCACTCCACGGAAAAAAACTTAAAAGAACATGGAGCAAAAGTTTCTGATGCAGAAAAGAAAACAATTGAAGATGCATCATCAGCTGTAAAAGAAGCATTAAAAGGTGAGGATATTGAAGATATCAAGAAAAAAACTGAAGCTTTAGTACAAGCTTCCATGAAACTTGGAGAAGCAATTTATAAATCACAACAGAGTGCTAAACCAGAATCTAGAAAAGATGATGGTGGTGATGATGCAGGTAAAAAAGACGAAAATGTTGTTGATGCTGATTTCGAAGAAGTAAAAGACGAGAATAAAGAAAAAAGCGCATAAACTGACATCCAATGTCTGGGGTAATTAAATGGCTAAAAGAGACTATTATGATGTCCTAGGCGTTAGTAAAAACGCAAGTCCAGAAGATTTAAAATCAGCCTACAGAAAATTAGCAGTTAAATATCATCCAGATAAAAATCCTGGCGACACTAAAGCTGAAGATAAATTTAAAGAAGCTAGTGAAGCTTACGGAATACTTTCTGATAAAGAGAAAAAACAAAACTACGATAACTTTGGTCATGCTGCTTTTGAGAATGGAGGTGGAAGACCTGGTGGAGGATTTGGAGGTTTTAGTGGTGCAGATTTTTCAGATATTTTTGAAGATTTCTTTGGAGATTTTGGTGGTGGTGGAAGATCCAGAAGCAGGAGAACAAATAATAGAGGATCAGATTTAAGATATGATTTATCTATATCACTTGAAGAAGCTTATCATGGTAAAAAACAAGATATAAAGTTTTCAACTACAGAAAAATGTGGGACTTGTAAAGGAAATGGTTCAAAACCTGGTTCTTCTGCTGACACATGTTCGTATTGTGGTGGTAATGGTAAAATAAGATCTAATCAGGGTTTTTTTACTGTTCAGCAAACCTGTCCTCAATGCAATGGAAATGGTGAAGAAATTACAAACCCTTGCACTGATTGCAATGGCCAAGGAAAAACTCAAGCCTCAAAAAAAATATCAGTAACTATTCCAAGGGGTGTTGATGATGGTACGAGAATTAGACTTGCCGGAAAAGGAGAAGCTGGGAGCAGAGGAGGATCAACTGGAGATCTTTATTTGTTTATTAACGTTCATTCACATGAATTATTTAAAAGATCAGATGAAAATTTATTTTTTGAATTTCCTATATCTCTTGCTGATGCTGCTCTAGGAACAACGATTGAAATTCCAACTATTGATGGAGGTAAAGCTAAAATAAAAATCCCAGATGGTACTCAAAACGCAAAACAATTCAGGTTAAAAGGTAAAGGAATGCCTTTCATGAGAAGAGGTGATTATGGCGATTTATATGTTCAAGTAAAAACTGAGGTGCCAGTATATTTGAATAAAAAACAAAAAGAGTTATTAGAACAATTTAGAGAGATAGAGAACGAAAAATCAAATCCAAGTATTAAAAAATTCTTTCAAAAAGCAAAAGATTTCTGGAAAAATTAAAAGACTAATTAATTAAAAAGAGTTAGTATTTTAATAATGAGAAAAATTAATCTTGCGATATCTGGTTGCATGGGAAGAATGGGGCAACAATTAATTAAATCCTCAAAAAAAAATAAAAACTTTAATCTAAAAACTCTTACAGAAGATAGAATTTTAAATAAGAAAATTCATGGAATTAAACTAGAGCTCAATACAGATAAAGCATTTAAAAAAACTGATATAATAATAGATTTTACAATTCCTAAATGTACACTTGAGATATTAAAAATTGCATCAAAACTAAAAAAAAAAGTTGTAATTGGAACAACTGGATTTGATAGAAATCAAGAAAACCAAATTAAAAAATACTCCAAAATTATTCCAATATTAAAAGCTGGAAATATGAGTTTAGGAGTCAATTTGTTGATGTACTTAACTGAAATAACCGCAAAATCATTAACTGATGACTATTTATGTAAAATTTTTGAAGTTCACCATAAACATAAAAAAGACTTTCCATCTGGGACTGCTTTAATGTTAGGAAAAGGTATTGCAGACGGAAAGGGTAAAAATCTTTATAATTTAATTGGTAAAAAGTATTTTAACAAAAAGTCTTTTCCTTACGGAGACAAAATTAATTTTAACTCACTAAGAAAAGGTGAAATTATAGGAGAACATGAAGTTAAATTCTCAAGTGGTAAAGAGATAATCACTTTAAACCATGAAGCTTTTGATAGAGCTTTATACTCCGATGGAGCGTTAACAGCTGCAAAATGGCTTATGAAAAAAAAACCAGGTTTGTATTCAATGAGAGATTTGCTTGATTTTTCATAATGAATGAGAAAGAGAAGGCAAAAATAATAATAAAAATTCTAAATAAAATTTATCCTTCAGCTCCCGTTCCTTTGAAACATAAAAATACTTTTACACTTTTGGTATCAGTCCTTTTATCAGCTCAGTGTACTGATGTTAATGTGAATAATGTTACAAAAAATATATATCCTAAATATAATAAACCAGAGCATTTCGTAAAATTAGGCAGAAAAAAAATTGAAAAATTAATTAGAAGTATTGGAATTTTCAGAATTAAAGCAAAGAGCATCTATTTAATGTCAAAACAAATTTTAGAAAAACACAATGGAAAAGTTCCAAAAACTTTTGAAGAGCTAGAAAAACTTCCTGGTGTAGGTCATAAAACAGCAAGTGTAGTAATGTCCCAAGGTTTTGGATATCCAGCTTTTGCTGTAGATACTCATATACACAGACTTGCTCAAAGATGGGGTCTTACCAATGGTAAAAATGTAGTTCAAACAGAAAATGATTTAAAAAGAATTTTTCCAAAAAAAACATGGTCTAAACTTCATTTACAGATAATTTTTTATGGAAGAGAATACTGTAAAGCAAGAGAATGTTATGGATTAACTTGTAAAATATGCACCACTTGTTATCCTAATAGAAAAAAATCCATAGTTACAAGAAAAGCTTAATATGAAAATTTTAGGGATTGGGAATGCAATCGTTGATGTACTTTGTAAAGTAGATGATGAATTTCTAATCAAAAATAATTTAGTAAAAAGTACAATGAAACTTTTAGATGAAAAAGAATTTCAAAGTCTAATTCAAAAACTTAAAATAGAAGAAACTATTTCAGGCGGTTCTGTTGCAAATTCTATAGTCGGTTTATCACAATTGGGTAATGAAGTTGGGTTTATTGGAAAAGTTAACAAAGATGATTTGGGAGACAAGTATGATTATGGATTAAGAAGAGAAAAAGTGAATTACTTATATACAAAAAAACAAGAAAATATTCCAACAGGAACCTGTTTAATATTAATTACACCTGACTCTGAAAGGACAATGTGTACTTTTCTTGGAATTGCTGGAAAAATTAACGAAAAAGATGTAGATGAAGGATTGGTCAAAAAAAGTGAAATAACTTTTTTGGAAGGATACTTGTGGGATGAAGGTGATCCTAAAAAAGCTTTTGATAAAGCCATTAATAATTCAAACAAAGTAGCTATGTCATTGTCAGATTTATTTTGTGTTGAGAGACACAAAAACGAATTTCTTGAACTTGTTAAAAATAAATTGGATATAGTTTTTGCGAATGAACAGGAAATTTTGTCATTGATAGATGGCTCATCTATTGAGGATGCAATAAATTTTTCAAAAGAAATAGATAAAAATATAATCATTACCAGAGGTGCTGAGGGTGCAATTGCAATTAAAAATAAAGAAATTTTTGAATGCAATGCTAAAAATAATTTAAATATAGTTGATTTAACTGGTGCAGGTGATTTATTTGCAGCTGGATATTTACATGGGATTATAAATAATTTATCAATAGAAAAAGCGTTAGATTATGGAACTAATTTGTCGTCAAAAGTTATTCAACAGATAGGTGCAAGAATAAAAAATAATTAAAAATTTAATATGTCTAACAAAAATCAAATACTTAAGCTTTTTCCACAACCAGTATTTAAATATCAAGTTAATAATTATGAAAAATTAAACAATGAGCTTTTAAAATACATATATCAAATATATGAAAAAGATAATGTTGGTGTTAAAAAATCAAATGTTAACGGATGGCACTCAAAATCATTTGATCTAAATGATAAAGATAATGTTCCAAATAGATTTTTAAATCACATCAATGAACATATTAAAGATGTTTTTCAAAATTATGGTTGGGTTTTTGATATCACAAAAATTAAGTGTACATCTTTCTGGGCTATTATTAATAAAAAGGGTAATTTTAATATTGAGCACACACATTCTAATAATTATTTAAGTGCTGCGTACTATGTTAAAGCACCTCAGAACTGTGGGAAATTTAAAGCATCTAATCCAAATATCATATCAAGAAATATTTATCCAAAATCAACTCAAAGTACTGAATTAAACTCAAACACTGCTAGTATTGAAATAAAGGACGGAGATCTAATCATTTTTCCTGCTTACCTTCCTCATTCAGTTGAAGAAAATAAATCTGATGAGGATAGAGTGATAGTTAGTTTTAATTTAGATATTCTTAGATAATTCCAAATAATATCCATCTTTTTTGCTTACAATTAAATCATCTAAATTAAAGGTAGATAAAATTTTTTTCCTTAATCTATGGATATGAGTTTCTACAGTGTGAGACTCTAAAGAATTTCTATACCCCCATACTTCAAGCTGAAGTGTTTTGATATTCACAGGTTTATTCGAACTATGTAAATAAAGAATTAAATTAACTTCTTTTTCAGTTAAATTAATAGTATTTGAATTCATCGTGAGCGTTCTAGAATTTATATTTAAAATATATTTTCCAATATTAATATTTGAATTCTCTTTACTTTTAAATTTAATGAATTGAATGTTTATTTTTTCTATAAATTGAGAAATTTTCAATGGAAAATAAATTTGCAAAAAATTGTTGAGTTTCAAATTTTTTTTTTCAGTAATTACTAAAAAATTTGAAAGATCTAGATTTTCTAATTTTTTTTTTTCTGTAATATAAACTATATTATAATTAAGATCTGTCTCTAATTCTTTCAAAATTTCATACAAAATTGGAATTGAATAAATTGCTAAATTTTGTTTAATCATAAATATAAGACTATGATAATTTTATCGAAAAATAAACAAACACTTCAAATAGATGAATTTAAATTTAAATGTAGTGTTGGTAAAAACGGTATTCTTTCAAAAAAAAAAGAGGGTGATAAAACAACTCCAAAAGGTTTATTTAAATTAGGAAATTTGTATTATCGTGCAGATCGATTAACAAAACCAAATACAAAACTTAAAGTTAAAAAAATAAAAAAAAGTATGGGATGGTGCGATGATTTAACTAAACCAAGGTTTTATAACAAATTGATTGTATCTAAGAATAAAATTAAACAAGAAAAACTTTATAGGAAGGATCATAAATATGATCTTTTTATTTTAAT
>CACBNI010000021.1 GCA_902540595.1 uncultured Pelagibacteraceae bacterium | reverse complement strand
CTATTGAAATAAATATAAATAAATAAGTACATGCTTAAAGTTAATAACAGGGATACATATATATATTTTGTATATAAATAAATGAATATGGGAACACATATACAAAATAAATTTATAAAAAGAGTCTTGGTTTGAGATTGAGTTTTATTTAAAATTATATGATGTATATGATTACCGTCAGGATAAAAAGGATGACTGCCCTTCAATGATCTCACAATGAATAATCTTAAAAGATCTAGTCCAGGATATAACATTAGTAAAATTATTTCCTCCACCGTTAAAACTACTTCTATAAGATTATAATTTTTTATAATTAAACATGACAATAAATAGGATAATAAATAAGATCCATTATCACCTAAAAAAGTTTTATTTTTAAAATTTAAATAAAGAAAAAAAGTAATTGATAACAATAGAAGTATTACAAAAATATTGGGATTCTTAATATACAAAAAAATTAAAATTATTATAGAATAAGTGCCTGATTGGCCATTAATTCCATCAAACATATTAAATGCATTCAAAAAAATTATAAAACAAAGTATAGAAAAAAATATGCTAAATTGTTCAATATTAATGATTAATTTATTATTAAAATTTAAGTATTTTACTATTAAATCATTGTCTAACAAAAGAGCCATAAATATTATTATAGTTAAAATCAAAAGTTTATTTGTTGGAGAAATTCCATATTTATCATCATAAGCACCAAAATATGTAATAAGCATACTAGCACCAAAAAGTGCCAACATACTTCTCTCACCCTCAAAGACTTGAAAAATTTCCTCATCATAAAAAGATAGGGCTAAAAAAAAGAATAAATTTAAAATTATTATTAAACCACCGATACTTGGAATTGGTTTAGAGTGAATCTTTCTAAGTTCATTCGGTTTATCGCTTATATTAATAATATTCACTAATTTATTAAAATTAATTAATATTATTAGGTTGAAAACAATTAGTAAAATATATGGTAGAAAATTTAACATAAAAGAGTTTCCATTTTACATATATCATTATTATTTAAAAAAAATATAATTTATAAGGGATAAATGAGCTTTTATGTTTTGAGAAATTGAAAAAAAATACCATGTAAGTAGAATGTAATAAAAATAATAAAATCAATATAATATTATCTGTTTTATTATTTAAGAATTTCATTAATTTTATAATTATTAATGGATTTATAACAATAAAATACATCATAAAACGTAAAGTAACTATATTACTAAATGGATAAATAATTAAAAAAAGAATTCCAAATAAAATAAATATAAAAATTAGTCTATCCTCTAAATCAAAGTTTTTAAAATTTGATAAACTAATAAAATAAAAGATTATAAAGTAAGAATAATTTAAGAATAATAATTTTAAAAAAGGATACTGGAGTTCATGATTGCTTGGCGAACTAATTACATACCAATTATAATGGCCTCTAAGGGCATAATTATATAATAAAGCAAACAATAAAACTGAGAAAAATATAATTAATAAATACTTAAACATTTTTTTAAAGTTTTTTGTATTACTGATAACGAAATTGAGAATTGTAATTATGAAAAATATAAAAAAATATTTATGAAATAAAACTCCTATTAAAGTAAACAAAAAAGACAACAAATATTTTCTTTCCATAATAAGAGTAACGAGGTAAAGACCTAAGCAAATGGAAATTGATTGCCTTAGAAGTGAAAAAGAAATAAAATAATATAAGACAGGTATAAGTATTATTGCTGAAAGAGCAAAATTGTCTATTTTTTTTGAAAATTTATAAAATCCAAAACAGAATATTAAAGATATAAATAATTTAATCGACCAAAAGTCTAATTTTAAAATATTACCAAATACGATGTACAACAAAGAAAATAGAAAATCGTATGGTATAGCATCAAATCCAGCAATTATTGAAAACCATGGAAGATTAGATACCTTTTCATAATCTCTTGTGTAGCGTCCAATATCAGTGCCTAAATCAAGTCTGAAAGTAGAAAAACAAACTAAAAGAGCAAAAATTAAGAATAGATAAAATCTTTTACTAGCGTATGTCAAAGAGTTATCAATTTTTACCCCAAGCAAAACTACTAGTGTGTAAAATGTTAAGTATATATACAATTAACTATCCCAAATAGCTCTATAATTTTCTACCATCTTTTCTAATGGATAGTTAATTTTGACATGCGATCTAGATTCTACTCTTCTATTTTCCCAATCTTTATTATTCACGAAATATTCCTCAGATGCGTTTAGCAATTTTTGAGCTAATATTTTTGGAGATTTTATAGGTACAACCCACCCAAATTTATCAACAATTAATGATGCATCTCCAACATCAGTTGAAATACAAGGAATACCATAACTCATTGCCTCTGCAATTACATTTGGAAAACCCTCATTACCAGCACTTGATAACACGTGTACATCAATTTTTTTGAAATAAGAGTCAATGTCATGAATCATGCCTTCGAAGTAAATTTTGCCTTTAAATATCTCATCTTTAAAAATTTTTTTTAGTTTTTTATTATCATCATCAATCATATCACCAGCTAAGTACACTTCCCAGTTTTGATTGGTAATCTTTGAAAATTCAATAAGTGAATTTGCTAAGTTAACATAATCTTTTTGTGGGTCCCATCTAGCAAGCATGCCTATTTTAAAAATTGGATTTTTTGATTTGTCAATAAATTTGATTTTATCAAAATCATAACCATTATTTATAACTTGAATTTTTTTTTCATCATACCCAATTGAAACATGAGTATTCTTAGACTTAAATGAACAGCTAATGATTTTTGATGGTATCCACCTAGATAAAAAGGCACATATTTTTGATAAAATAATGGTAGAATTTGAAGCCCATTCTTTAGTTAAATTAGAGTTTCTTATATTCCAATAAATTTTTTTTACTCCTATAAATTTGCCTATAAGTCCTCCTAAAAAATCAGCATGATACATCCATGTTTGAATAATATCTGGTTTTTCTTTTTTCAAAATTGAATATAATTTTATAAATCCATAAATAGAAAATTTTCCTTTTTTCATATTTAATTTGAACAATTCTATGTTTTTATTTTCAAAATAATTTTTATATATTCCAAAATCTATAAATGAAATTATAGTGTGCGAATAATTTTTGTCGTATCCTGTTAATCTCGCTAATACAGCTTGAGCACCGCCTGATCCTAATCCAGAAATTATATGAAATACCTTTACTAATTTTTTATTTTGATCAAGAGTTCCCCAAGTATCATTAAATTCATACAACATTTTTTTAATATTATAAGAATTATTAATTCTCTGATTCGCTTTTAGTTTTAACTCCTTCCAAGCTGATTGATCGTTGAAATATAAATTCATAGCTTTTAAAAAACTATCAGCTAGTTTAAACTTATTTCTTGGCTCTACCGACCATCCAGTATCACCAACAATTTCCTCTGCATCTCCTACTTTTGTTGTAATATTGGGTATACCTAGCCTCATAGACTCGGCAACAACGTTTGGAAAACCTTCACTTCTACTTGACAAAACATGCACATCAATAAGATTGTAAAACTCATCAACCTGATCTTTTTTGAAATCACCCAAGAGATCAACTTGCTGACCTATATTAAGTTTATTGATCAGCTCTTTTATCTTCGAATTATTATTATCGATTTTGTGTCCAGCTAATAAAAACTTTATTTCAACTTTTTTTTGCAAATTTTTAAATTCCTCTGAATTCACTAGATAATGTATGGCCTCAAGGAAATTATTATAATCTTTTTGTGGATCCCATCTTGCCAACATACCGAAAACAAATTTATTATGATTACTATTTTTATTAACGATATCTCTCTCTGGATATCCATTATTAATTACTTTCATATTTTTTTTATAGCCTAATTGGTAATGAAAATTTCTACCCTCATAAGAATTTATGATTATTTTTTTTGGAATAATTTCTGATAAAAGTGCGCAAAACTTTGCTATTAACATTGTGTTTAAAGATTGAGTTTTAACAGTAAAAGTTGAATTTCTTAAATTCCAATAAATATTTTTAATTCCAGCTATTCTTGATATTAAACCACCAACTAAATCAGCGTGGTACATCCACGTTTGTACAATATCGGGTCTTTCTGATTTTAAAATTTTATATAATTTAATTAATCCTTTTAATCTAATTTTCCCTTTAGGGAAATTAAGAGTATAAATAGGAATACCTAATTTTTTAATTTGATCACCATATATACCTAGATCCATCATAGATATGACAAGGTGCTGATTTATTTTATCATTTTCTAAAATTCGAGTTAGAACTACTTGAGCACCTCCTGGACCCAGTCCTGAAATTATATGAATTATTTTCATAAAGAAATTTATATAAAAGATTTATTTATGATTAAATTTTTAATTTCCTCATTAAAAACTCTTTTTTCTCTCCAACCAAGTTTTTTCAATTTTGAAACTGAAATTTTATAAATTTTATCATTAAAAGGTCTATCAGTTATAAATTTATAGCACTTCTTGTAATTTAAATTTTTGACTTTAGACATCATTTTTACCAAATCTAAAATTTTATAACATTTTTCTCCTCTTATATTATAAATTTCTCTAACTTTAGATTTTTTAGATATTAGATTTATTGCCTCGCAAAAATCATCTACGTGTAAAAAATGCCTCAAAGTTTGACCTCTTCCATGAATAAGTACCTTATTTCTTGTAGTTAAAGCTTTAATAATAGCTGGTATTATTTTTTCTGAATGCTGCCTATTCCCATATATATTATTAGATCTAACTATAATAATTGGTAACTTGAAACTTTTAATATACGTTTGTGCTAATAAATCTGCGCCAGCTTTAGAGGCTGAATAAGGATTGGTAGGTTCTAATAATGATTTTTCATCTTTATATTTAAATGTTTCTCCATAAACTTCATCGGTGCTAATAAAAATTATTTTTTTTGGTTTTTTTTTTCTACAAATTTCTAAAAGTACATGAGATCCATAAGTATTACTCATTGTAAAGTTTAACGAAGAATTATAAGATTTATCTACATGAGATTCAGCTGCAAAGTGTATTATTGTAGTTTGAGGTGTTATATATTTATCATATAAGTTTTTTTTGCATATATCACCTATAATCAACTTGTGATTTTTTAATTTTATTTTTTTAAAATACTTTAGATCTGAAGCGTAAGAATTTTTGTCAATTATAATTATATTTTTCCACTTATATCTATTTTTAAAATAATAATTTTTACCTGCAAAACCCAGACCTCCTGTAATTAATAGTTGTTGTTTCATTTTTTTAACTCTCTTATTGTTTCTCTTATAATATCTTTTTTATTAATTTTAAGTAAATTCGTTATTTTTGATATATCTAAAGTTTGACTTACTATTTTTTTTTCCAGTTTTTATAGTTTTAGCATCTTTAAAAACCTTTTTACCTAAAAACAAGGTGATTACTTTTTTCATATTAAGACCCTTCTCTGAGCCTACGTTATACAAGCCATATTCAATTCTATCATGTAGCATCATTTTAAAAATTATTTTAAGAGAACTTATCGAAATAAAGTCTTTTTCACTTTTTAGGTTTATATTAAAATCAATTTTTTTAAAGTTATGATAATTTTTATATAGCAAGTCAAAAAAAGTGTTCTTAGAGTATGAGTTTTTAAGAAATACGTTGGATAATCTATATATAAAATATTTTTTTGTATTTTTTTTTATTAATTTTTCAACCATATATTTATTGTAAGTGTAAGGTAATTTAATGTTAAGTTTTTTTATTTTTTCTGAACATCTAGGTTTTGTTGGATATAATTTTGAAGAAGAAATATAATGTATTTCTTTGTTAATAAATTTTTTTAATATTTTTTTTTCAAAAAAAAAATTCTTTTCTTTTTCCACAAAATATTTATTAGGCATACTTAAAAGTATCAATTTATCATATTTTTCAAATTTTATTTTTTTAAATTCTCTATGAGAATAAAAATTTTCTTTATTTAGAAAATTAAAAGCTTTAGCTAAAAAACTATTTTTTCCAATTAATAAAATATTTTTCATTTAATAAATTAAGAATTTTATTGGCTCGAGTTTCCCATGTATATTTGCTTTTAAAATGACTATAAGCATGCATCGAAATTTTTTTTTTTAAAGATATATCAGAACTTACCATTCTTATTTTATTTGCCCATTCTATTGGATTTTTATAATTACATAAGATACAGTTTAAATTATTTTTTAATACTTCTTTCAAGACTTGATTATTTGAAGATATAATTATTTTTTTATTTGACATATATTCAAATATTTTTAGTGGTGACATAAATTTACTTGTATCAAGCTTATCTCCAAATACTCTTACATCATCAGAATATGGAGCCAAAACAATATCAAAAATATGATAATATTTTTTTAAACTACTTTGATTTTTGAAGCCTAAAAAACTAACATTTTTAGGAAAATTTTGTGTATCAAATTTGTAGTTAATATAGTCTCCAATTAAATAAAAATTAAAATCTTTTAAAATTAAAGATATTTTTTTTATTAATTCTATGCCACGACCTTTATAAAAAGACCCAACATATCCAACATTTTTATTAGAAAAATTTATTTTACTCTTAATAAGATTAGGTTGTTTTTGATTTGCACTATCGGGTAACACACTTATTTTATTTTCTATATTGTAATTTGTATTTTCTATTAAATATTTTTTTAAGTTTTTTGAAATAACAATAATTTGAACAAGATTCTTTCTTTTAGAGAGTAAATTAAATATTTTAAAAAATATTTTATTATGGAATGGATGATGTAATTCAACTATCATTTTACAATTTAGCAAAAGTAGAATTAATGATGCTATAGGACTTCTTGAAATAAAAAATTTTTTTTCGAATATCTTGATCTCTTTTAATATATTTAAAATAAACATTATTTTATTAAAAAAAACTATATTAGAAGAATTAACAATTTTTATATCAAAATTATTAACATCATAAAATTTAAATATATTTTTAACTTTATGTAATAAATTTTTATTCTGATTAATTGTAATTAACTTAAAATTTTTTTTTTTGGATATTTGCGCTGACATTTGCATCACATGCTGACTATAAGCAGAAGTAGATGGTATTGTTGCTTCAGCTATATAATAAATTTTCATTTAAACAACTTTTCAAATTGATTTAAAAATTTTTTTTCAGAATAATTTTTTTTAAAATAAATAAATGAATTTTGTGAAAATTTATTTATATTTTTTTTAGATTTAATAAAAAATAATATTTTTTTTTTTAGTTCTTTTTTATTATTTTCATCAAAAATTAAGCCATTATATTTATTTTTTATATAAAAATTAGTCCCATTATTATTTCCACAAATTACTGGGGTTCCTTGTCCCAAAGATTCTAAAACTGAAATTGAAGCTGGCTCATTGATAGACGGCATTATTAGTACATCGCATAATCTATAATAATTAAAAATTTTTTTATATTTTAAGTTTTTATATATTTTTATTTTATTAGTGATTCTATTAATACCAATTTCTCTTCTAACTGATTCATAATAATTTTTATGTAATTGTGATGAGACTTCTCCAATAATGTAAAATTTAA
>CACBNI010000020.1 GCA_902540595.1 uncultured Pelagibacteraceae bacterium | reverse complement strand
TGATATTCAGAATGTTAATCCAACGGTAGATCCCATTAGAGATTTAGAGATTATTGAAACTGAAATGATGCTTGCAGATTTAGAGTCTATTCAAAAAAGATTAGAAAAAAACAATAAGAAAAATATAGAGGAAGAGCAGCTCAAAATTTTAGAGATTGCTTTAGATTGTATCAATAATGATAAAGATATAACGATTCTTAAGTCCCAGTTTGAAACTAAACAACTAAACCAAAGTGGATTGTTATCCATAAAACCTAAGATATTTGTATGTAATGTTGATGAACAGAGTGTGAAAGAGGGAAATATTTATACAAATGCCTTCGTTGAGAAATATGGTGAAGAAAACACTTTAATAGTTTCAGCTGATATTGAAAATCAAATTAATGAATTAGAAAATGAAGAAAAAAAAAATTATATGGATATGATCGGATTAAAAGATACAGGATTGAGTATGTTGATCCAGAAAGGATACAAAATTCTAGAACTTGATACATATTTTACTTCTGGTCCTGAAGAAACAAGAGCTTGGACAATCCAAAAAAACTGTACAGCTCCAAAAGCTGCTGGTGAAATTCACACAGATTTTGAAAAAGGATTTATAAGAGCTGAAACAATTTCCTATGAAGATTTTGTTGCTAATGACGGTTGGGTGAATTCTAAGAATAACGGTAAAATGAGATTAGAAGGTAAGGATTATATTGTAAAAGATGGTGATGTCTTAAACTTCAGATTCAACACGTGACCAAATTCTCTTCATACTGAAATAAACAAGTATTGTTAAAATTATCAAATACACGATAGCCTTGAATCCCATTTGGTGTCTAGCTTCTAAACTAGGTTCAGCAGCCCACATCAAAAATGTTGTTACATCTTTTGACATTTGCTCAACAGAAGCGTTTGTACCATCAGAATATTCAATAATTCCATCTGACAAAGGTGCCGACATTTTAATTTTGTTACCGTACATATATTTATTGTAATGAACTCCATCGTCTAAAGTCATTCCACTTGGAGCCTCCTCATAACCTTGTAATAAAGAATATATATAGTCTACTCCCCCTCCTCTAGCTTTAACTAATACTGACATATCTGGGGGATATGCTCCTCCATTAGCAGCTTCAGCAGCTTTAACATTTTCATATGGCATGACAAATTTATCAGATAGTTTTCCTGGCCGAGTAAACATTTCTCCATCTGAGTTTGGTCCATCTGTTACCTCAAATGAAGCAGCAATTGCTTTTGCTTGAGCCACAGAAAACTCGGGTCCACCTTTTTCTGATAAATTTCTATAGCTTAAGTACTTCATTGAGTGGCACGCTGCACAAACTTCCGTATAAACTTGATATCCTCTTTGAAGTGAGGCCCTATCAAATTTTCCAAATAATCCTTTAAAACTCCAGTCAGTTTTTAAGTACTCAACTTTTTCTGCAGAGATTGCTGAATAACTATTTAGGGATAACAGTATTATTATTGAAAAAAGTTTAAAAATTTTTTTCACTATTCTGGTTTACTTTCCTTTTTTTTAGCCATAGCCATATTGGGTGACCCTCCAAGCACAGGTTCCGTAATACTTAATGGTAAAGGAATGGTTCGTTCTTTTAATCCTAGCACTGGTAAAATAACTAAAAAATGAAGGAAATAATAAGCAGTTGCAACTCTTGCAATTAATAAATATAGCCCTTCAGCAGGCATAGCACCCATGTAACCTAAGATTAAAACATCAGCTACTAGTATCCAGTAAAATTGTTTATAGAGCGGTCTAAATACTGCTGATCTTATTTTTGAAGTATCTAGCCAAGGTAAAACTGCTAAAATTAAAATTGCTGATAGCATAGCAACTACTCCAAGTAACTTATCCGGGACTGATCTTAAAATTGCGTAAAATGGTAAGAGATACCATTCAGGTACAATATGTGCTGGGGTTACTAATGGATTGGCCTCTATATAATTATCTGCATGTCCTAAAATATTAGGCGCATAGAATACGAAAAAAGCAAACACAATCATAAACATCAATAATGCAAATCCGTCTTTAATTACTATGTAAGGATGAAAAGGAACTGTATCCTTTGACGGTTTTTTAATATCTATACCAACAGGATTATTGTTACCAGGAACATGTAATGCCCAAATGTGTAAAACCACTAATCCCAGTATTAAAAAAGGTATCAAATAATGAAGCGTAAAAAATCTTGTTAAGGTAGGATTGTCTACAGAATATCCTCCCCACAACCAAGTCACTATACCTTCGCCAACTAATGGGATTGCACTAAATAAGTTTGTTATCACAGTTGCACCCCAGAAACTCATTTGACCCCAAGGCAAAACATAACCCATGAAAGCTGCAGCCATCATCAATAAATAAATAATTATTCCAATTATCCATATGATCTCTCTAGGAGATTTGTATGACCCATAAAACAATGACCTAAAAATATGAATATAAACTGCTAGGAAAAACATAGAAGCACCGTTTGCGTGAATATATCGAATTAACCAACCATAGTTAACGTCTCTCATTATGTGCTCCACACTTTCGAATGCCATATCAGCGTGAGCGATATAGTGCATTGCTAAAGTTAATCCTGTAACAATTTGAGTTATCAAGCAAAAAGTTAATATTCCACCAAAGGTCCACCAATAATTCAAATTTTTTGGAGTCGGATAATCAGTTAGATGATTTGCTAAAGTTAATAATGGCAATCTATCATTAAACCATTTTCCAGCTTTTGATTTAGGTGTGTATTCGTGATCACTCATATAGTTTATCCAATTTTAATTGTGTTAGTGTTAACAAATTCATATTTTGGAATTTCCATGTTCCATGGTGCTGGACCTTTTCTAATTCTTCCAGATGTATCATAGTGTGAACCATGACAAGGACAAAACCATCCATTATAATCCCCTTTATCATTTAAAGGAACACATCCAAGGTGAGTGCATACACCAAGCATTACTAACCATTCAGGATTTTTTGCTCTATCTTCATCTTTTTCTGGGTGTATTAAATCCTCCATTTTAACAGATCTTGCTTCAGCTATTTCTTCCTGAGTTCGTCTTCTTATAAAAACTGGTTTTCCTCTCCAAAGCACAGTTATTGTATTGCCTGGTGTTAAAGAGCTAATATCGACTTCTGTACTTGCCAATGCTTTTACTGATGCATCAGGATTCATTTGGTCTACAAGCGGCCAAACTACTGCAGCTGCTCCAACTGCTCCAACAGCATATGAAGCTGTAAATAAGAAATCTCTTCTTTTTGGTTTTTTGTCTGACACGATTAGTAACTGTTTATATTGTCTATTTTCGATTTAAATTACTTAATATACGAATTCATATAATATAAAATATTATTTTTACTACTGATAGAATGACACATAATTCAACCATTTCGGGCCTTAGAATTGCTTTATATGAGCCAGATATTCCTCAAAATACAGCAGCAATAATAAGAACTTGCTCTTGTTTGGGCGCGAAATTGGAAATTATAGAGCCCTGTGGTTTCCTTTTGTCTGATAAAAGGTTCAAAAGAGTTGTCATGGACTACATGGATCTTGATCAAATCGATTTTTATCAAAGCTCTGAAAAATTTTTTGAGAAAAAACAGAATCAGAGAATTGTTTTAATGACAACCAAGGGATCCATATCTTATACTAAGTTTAAGTTTAAATCAGATGACACAATATTATTTGGGCGAGAAAGCGCAGGTGTTCCTGAAAAGGTTCATAAACTAATCAAAGATAGATTAAAGATTCCAATGAATAATAAGGCTAGATCACTTAATATTGCTTCCTCTGTTGCTATTGTCTTAGCAGAAAGTTTAAGGCAGATTAAATTGATTTAAAATGGATATAGATATTAAAAAAGAGCTATCAAGTAATTGGTTCAAACTTTTACAGAATGCAATTTGTGATGACATCATCAAGCTTGAGAAGAATAAATTAAAATTCAAGTCTACCTCTTGGAAAAGAAATACCAAAAAAGATGAAGGGGGTGGAGAATACAGAATTCTTAAAAATGGAAAAATTTTTGAAAAAGTGGGCGTCAATTTTTCAAGAGTATATGGAAAATTTCCTAAGAAATTCCAAAAAAATATTCCAGGTGCTGAGAAAAATCCAAGTTTCTGGGCTTCAGGGATATCTGTAGTTATGCATATGCAAAACCCTCATATCCCTGCTATGCATTTTAATACAAGATATATTTGTACACAAAAAAATTGGTTTGGTGGAGGAATGGATGTTACGCCAGCTATAAAAGATATAAATGAAAAAAATAATTTTCATAAAACGTTAAAGCTTATGTGTAACCAACATAATAAAAATTATTATTCCAAATATAAAAAATGGTGTGATGAATATTTTTATTTACCCCATAGACATGAAGCAAGAGGGATTGGTGGTATTTTCTTTGATTATAAAAATGAAAACTTTGAAAATGATTTTAAATTTGTAAGGGATGTTGGGGTAACATTTCAGATGTTATTTAATGATATTATAAGAAAAAAAGTTTCAAAAAAATGGACTTTAAAAGATAAAGAGAAACAGTATATTAAAAGAGGTCGTTACGCAGAATTCAACTTATTATATGATCGAGGGACGAAATTTGGTCTTCAAACAGGTGGGAATGTTGAGGGGATACTAATGTCGTTACCTCCAATTGTAAAATGGAAATAAGAAATGGATAAAGAACCAATTACACTGAATGGTCTTAATAAATTAAAAGAGGAATTAGTTTATTTAAAAGAAAAAAAAAGACCTCAAATAGTAGCTGCAATTGCTGAGGCTCGGTCTCATGGAGATTTAAAAGAAAATGCTGAATATCATGCTGCAAAAGAAGAGCAATCTCACAGTGAGGGGAGAATAACAGAAATCAACGACATAATTGCTAGAGCAAATGTAATTGATGTAACTAAATTAAATAATGAGGGAAAAGTTATTTTTGGTTCTACAGTTTATTTAGAAGATTTAGATACAGGGGAAAAAATAAATTACAAAATTGTTGGTAAAGATGAAGCTGATTTAAAACAAAAATTAATTTTTTTTCAATCTCCAATCGGCAAAGGGTTAATTGGGAAAAATAAAAGTGATTTAGTTGAAATTACCACTCCATCAGGAATGAAAAATTTTGAGATTAAAGACGTAAAATATATTTAACCTTTAGCAATTTTTTGAACTTGTTTATCTGAGATTTGAAAACCGTTTTGAACCCAAATTTCTTCTATCATCCTCAATTTGTTTCCTAAAACTTTGCCTTCAGGGATATTGTACTTTGACATAAGAATATTTGCCCCAACAGGCAAGGTTGGCGTAGTTTTGCTATTATAAAAATCAAGTAATTTTACCAGTTTTTTTTCTAATTTTTTTGAAATAAATAACTTAAAACTAATAATATCAGTCACAGCTTGCCTTCCATTAAAATAAAAAATTTTATTCAAATTTTTTTCAGTAAAATAATTGATATTTACTTTTTGCTTATAAAAACTATCAACAAATTTTATTCTTTTTTGATTTTTATTAGAAATTTTAAATTTATATAAAAAATAATCTGCGTTATCAGTTCCATCAATAATTAATAATGAAATCAATAAAATAAAATCAATTTTAGATAAATTTTTCTTTGCGTATGCATTTAACTTTTTAAAACTTTGAAGATTTTTTAATTGAGGGAAAATTATTTCTATTAACTCAAGGCTTTCTTTATCCTTAAATAATTTAATAAACCCATCTGATTTTGTTAATTTTTTTAATTCTTCTATTAATCTTTCAGAAGAAAGTTTTGAAATTCCTCCAATATTTCTTTTGATAGTTCTAAAAATTTCTAGCTCATGTTTGTTATTAGAATAATTTAAAAAGAAACGTAGGTATCTTAATATCCTTAAGTAATCCTCTTGAATTCTTTCCTCTGGATTTCCTATAAATTTTACAGTTCCGCTTTCTAGGTCTTTTTTACCATAATGAGGATCAAACAAATTTCCATCTTTATCAGAATAAATTGCATTAATAGAAAAATCTCTTCTATTTGAGTCTTCCTTCCAATCTAATGAATATTGAACTTTAGCATGTCTACCATCTGTTGAAACATCTTTTCTCAGAGAAGTAATTTCGTATTTTTGATCACCTATAATTGCTGTGATTGTTCCATGATCTATTCCTGTTTCATAAAAGTTAATATTATTTTTTTTGAGTGCATCACAAACTTCTGAAGGTATTAAATTTGTAGCAAGGTCAATATCATCTACTTGCTCTTTTTTTATAATCTTTCGAATACATCCACCAACATATCTAACTTCGCTAGTTTCGTTAAAATTATTTATAGCTTGAAATATTTTGTAGGCTGAGGTTTCTTGGGTAATTTTTTTTATGTTTTGACTTATGTAATCAAGATTTTTTGATCTGAAAAATATTTTATCTAATAATTTGTCCATAAATGGCTGGGGCGCTAGGATTCGAACCTAGGATGCCGGTACCAAAAACCAGTGCCTTACCGCTTGGCTACGCCCCAATATTAATTTCGTATAGCACAAAAAAACAAAATTTATATAGTTTTTGATACATTGCACCAATAATTTTTAAATTTTCTTTGAAACTGAACTTTTGCTAACTTGCAGTCTTTTGAGTATTGATAATAAGCAATTACTGAAGATCCAGATCCAGTCATTCTAACAAATAGAGGGGTATTAAGGTTTTGTAAAAATAATTTAATGTTTTTTAGTCGCGGATATTTTAAAAAAGCTATCTTTTCAAGAGCATTATTTTGGCAAACTAAATAATTCGGACTGAACATTTGTTTTTTTGGATTATTGAACTTTGGTTTGGTAAACTTTTTAACATCAGAATATATTTTTTTTGTTGAACACCCAAAATTTGGTTTAACTAACAACACATAATATTTAGGTAAATTACTGAATTTTTTAATTTTGTTATTTGAAGTTAAAATAGCATTAGAAAATTTTATTCCTAATATCACATCTGATCCAATTAAACTGCAAAGTTTTTTAATCTGAATTTGATTTAGGTTAACAATTTTTCTTTTAATAAAAAAATTTAATACAGTAGCAGCGTTCATAGACCCACCACCAAGTCCAGCTTCTTTTGGTATATTTTTTTTTATTTTAATTTCAAATTTTTGATTTTTTAATAAATTAGACTGATCAAGAATTTCTAGTAACTTCTGAATTGTATTTTTTTTTTTAATATTTTTAGAAAATTTTCCATTAAATAAAACTTGATGATTTTTTGAATTTATTTTTTTGATAAAGATCAAATCATGTAACTTAACAAATGAGACAATACTCTCAATTTTATGCAATAAATTTTTTTTTCCTGTTACATGAAGTGCTAAATTGATTTTTGCGTAGGACTTGAGATGACCATTCCTCATTTAGGAATTTTTTAGGCCTTCAATTACTTTAATATTAATTTTTTTTCTCATGCCATCTTCTATATCATCAAATTTCAAAACATTATTCCAAAAGTATCTTGCCTGAATTTTACGATTTAATTTCCATAATATATCTCCGTAATGATCATTAACTATAGGATCCTCGGGCATTAATTCTACAGCTCTTTTAAGATATTTTTCTGCCTCATTGTAATCATCTATAAGATAATAAGCCCATCCTATAGAGTCGATAATGTAAGGATCATTACTTTTTGACTCGTATGCCCTTTTTAACATTTCCATAGCTTGATTAATTTTATAATCACGCTCTAACCACGAATAAGCCAAATAATTTAAAACATAAGCATCATCAGGATTTATGTTTAAAGAATTTAGTAAATCTTCGTCTGCTTTTTTATAATCTCCTAATCGCTCATGACTACCCCCTCTTCTGTAAAATAAATCTGCTCTAAGCTCAGATTGATCATCTAATAACAATATAATTTGTGAATAATACTCAATTGCTTTTTCATAATTTTTTGAATTTTTATAAAAATTTGCAATATCAAATTGCATTTTTAAGTTTGGATTATCTATTTGATTATACTTTGCAGTAATAAACTTTATTGCATTGTCATAATCTTGTTCCTCAACAATTATTTGAGCTTCTTTTTTTAATCTAAACCAATAATAAAACTCATCTTTTTTTTTAAATTTTGTAATGATTTTTCTAACTTTATTAAATTCTTCATTTAAATAATTGTTTTCTGCAACTAAAGATAAATTAAACTCAAACTTTGGATTTAAATAATTTGATAAATTTAAATAAAAATTAGATTTCTCAAAATTATCTTGGGATGAATATAGATTTGATGCTAAAAATAAAAATTCGGAAACAATATCTTTATGATTTTGACATGAAAAAATTTTATTAAACTCCTTAAATTTTTTATTCTCTACCCAATTTTTACTTTGGGATAATAAAATAGTTGAATTTATATAGTCAAATTGACTGACAACATTTTCTGCCTCGTTTATTTTGTTTTTATCAATCAAATAATTAAGATAAAAAAAGATGTATCTAGAATAATCTCCTTGCTGGTTATTAATTAAATTTAGAAAAAAAGCTTCAGTCTTTTCATCGTTTAAATAACACCTTTGAAAAGTTTCTGCTATTAAAGACAAATTTCCAAAATTTTTTTTATTATTTAAAATTTTTTTATTTTTAAAAGTGTAGATGTATTGTTTTAAAGTCTCAAAAATTACCAAGTTTATTCTATTTTGATCTTGAAATTTTAAACTTTGAGTTAAATATTCTTCAGCTTCATCAAAATTATTTTTTTTTAAGCTATCAATAATTAAAATCAAATAGGCGTCATAAAAATCTGCATTATCTTTATTACCATTATTTTTGATCACATTAATGGCTTGTGGAACTTTGTTGTCTAAAACTAAAGAATTTACATACCTTTTTAAATATGAGTCATGTTTGTTTAATAGAACTTTTGAGAGATTAAAAAATTTTAATGCTTTAGAATTATTTTGATTTTCATACGCAATAATTCCTGAAAAATAATTTGATAAATCCCTAGAATTAAAGTCATTAAAAGTAGTACTTTTAGAATATATGGGCGTCTGATAGAGTAATCCAAAAATAAATACAAGCTTTATTAATTTTTTTAACATTTAGACATTGTATGACTAAAAAAGTAATAAATCAAAATGACAAATTTAGGGAAGAATTGATTAATACAATTGAACCAAACTTTGTTTTTAATAATAAACCTATAAACAGATTTGCCAACAATGATGTCGAACTTGATGGTAATTTATCAAAAGACAAGACTGAATTATTGCTAAACCTAAAAAAGCAAATCAATTCAATTGAGAATTGTAAATTGAGAGAAAATTCGAGAAATTTAATTCTTGGGGATGGAAACATTAACAGTCCTATAATGTTAATTGGTGAAGCCCCGAGTTTAGAAGAAGACAGTAATGCTAGCACCTTTATGGGCGAAGTTGGAGAGCTGCTTGATAAAATGCTGCTTGCGATCAATATTAAACGAAAAAGTATATATTGTAGTTATTCAATAAATTTCAGACCTCCAGAAGACAGAAAACCAACATCAGTAGAGATCAAAAGATACTCTGTATTTTTAAAGGAACATATATCAATAATAGATCCAAAAATTGTTATTTTAATGGGTAGCACAGCTATGGAGGCTGTTACAGGAATTAACGGTAAAATTACGAGTGAAAGAGGAAAATGGAAAGAGGTCATACTAAATGGTCGAACTTATCCTTTAATGATAACTTTTAATCCTTCATATTTAATAAGGTTTCCAGAGAATAAGAAATACTCATGGGAGGATTTAAAAAAAATAAGACAGAAGATAAAAGACTTAAATTTAAAAGTTTAATGAAAATAATCGCAGGTGTAGACGAAGTTGGCAGAGGCAGTTTAATTGGACCAGTTTATGCGGCAGCTGTTATTTTAAATAGATCAGTTAATTATAAGATACTCAAAGACTCTAAGACACTAACTAAGAAAAAAAGGGAAATTTTATTTAATTACATCAAAAAAAATTCTATTTGGGCTAC
>CACBNI010000019.1 GCA_902540595.1 uncultured Pelagibacteraceae bacterium | reverse complement strand
TTTTTTTTAAAATTGTTAAATATTGGCGTATAAAATTTTGAACTCAAAACATAATTTCTTATAGAAAAAAATAATAATTTTAATTTATGTTTTTTAAAAAAACTCTTATCTAATTGTTCGTAAAAGACTATTTTTATACCTAAAAATTTAGCAATTATTATTACGAATAATCCAAAAATTTTATTATAATTTCTTATAATTATTAAATCAGGTAATTTATTTTTTAAAAAATTATACAGTTTTATAAATTTTGGAAAATAAAATCTATTATTCTTGTTAAATTTTGAAAAAATTTTCATTAATATTTTAGATATGATTGACTCTTTTAAGATTATTGGTTTTAAAAATGTATAGTCTTCGATGATCTGTTTATTTGCAACTAGCATTTCTACATTATATTTTTTATTTAAAGTTTTAATTGTTTGAAATAAATTTGTGTGAAATCTTGGGCAAATAAATAATATTGATCTTTTCACTTTATTATTATACCAGAATATTTTTTATCATTTTTAGTAAGATAATATTTTTTATTGACTAATCTTGCAAAATCAATGAAAGCATAATTATCTTTAACATCATCAGAAATTAACAAACCTTTTTTTTTAATATGTGGCCAAATTTTTTTATAAAACCAGTATCTTCCATAATAACTTTTATCACTATCATAGTGAACTAAATCAAAAATAAAATTCGATTTAAGAATTTTATTTAATATTACTCTGTCTGGATATTTATAAAGTGTCCACATTTTAAAATACTTTTTTGGAACTGCTATACCAACATAATCCTTATTTTCTTTATCCATATAAGGCATGTCTATAGATATAAGAGCTCCTTTCTTGTTCTTATTTATTGCATCCAAAAAAGCAAAAGAAGACCATCCTAAAGCAACACCAGTTTCTAAAATTTTAATAGGCTTTTTTTTTAAGCAAATATTATAAATTAAATTAATGTCAGCTGCTCCACCAAATTTTTTAATATATTTTTTTAAGATTTTTTTTCTATTTTGAAAAACTTTTGAATTCGAAAATTTATTAATTTTGCTTATTTTAAATAATTTTTTTAAAATTTGTTCTGAGGTGAAAAAATTTTCTAAATCTTTGGAATTAACATTAATTTCTTTATTTCTAAAAAAATTAAAAAATTTATTCTGTAAAATAAAAAAAAAATTTAAGATAAATTTAAAATTTTTTACATACCACTTGATATAAAAAATTAATATGACAATTTTATTTGACTTTTTTAGCAATCGCGTAACCTCGATTATGGGTTGAATTCAAATACTCAATTTTATAATCAGATTTATTTCCAATGTTTTGTAAATACTCAGTTAATTCTGGAAATTGATTTTTTGTTATATCGTCAAAAACTATTAAATCTCCAACTTGTTGTCTTTCAGAAACAAACTTAAACTCTCTTTGAACATTTATTTTGTTGTGGACAGCATCTAAAAACGCAAAATTAATTCTACTCACAAAAAGATTTTGTAAAATATTTTTAGTATCTCCTGATAGGAAAATAATATTATTTTGTAATTCATGCCAATCTTTTAAAATTTCTTCTCTGGATCTTTTACCCTTTTCATCACCAAATTTGTTCCAAAATATTTTTACTTTAGAGGGAATAATATCTAATGTTAATATTTTATAATTTTTAAAATCCGAATCTTCGAAAGCCTTTGCCATACATAAAGCTGAAAATCCAATAGCTGTTCCTGTTTCTAAGACAGTAACTTGAATTTTTTTATCATTTATTTCATCTATAAATTTTCTTAAAAGAGAATAAAGAATTCGCCCATGTTGATAATTTGGTTTTGAATTTTTTATTGATATTTGTGTTTTTAATGCAATATTATTTACCCATTGTTTATTTATTGAAAAACCACATTTTTTTTTCAAAGCTATCAATATAATTGTAAGTTTCATTTTCAACTCCTTCAATTAATTTTTTATAATCATTATCATTACCTAGTGGTTTATTTGAAATAGGATTATTGGTTGAAATTTTAACTATTTTAAAACTATATCTTTTTAAATAATTTAAAATTTTTTTTATCATTATGATAATCTTTATTTAAGATCAAAATTAAAAGTAGAAATGATTTTCAATAAGTTATTTGGATGTATCAAATTACATTTTCTAATATTATCTAAAAAATAATCATAATTTTTGTTTATCAATTCTGATTTCATATTTTTATAGTTTGATTTTTTATTAACGAAAGCACATCCTACTCCGCTATCTATATCTGCAATGTAAAAATCTATGTTTTCTGACTCATTCAATTCAATTGCAACTTTCCATACATCACCTGACCACGACTCATTACATCTTGGAACGTGTTCTATTTTCCAATCTCTTGGTAGCAAGTCATGAATAAAAATAATTCCATAATTATTTATATTTTTAATAGAATTAATTACGTCTTTTTGACATTGTTCATAGTGATGTAGACCATCAACAAATATCACGTCAAATAAATCTTTATTTTGATTAAAAAAATTATCACTTGTATCTCTTACGGTTCCACCACTATTTGGGTCAACACCTGTTTTAAACTCTTCCTCCAAAGCCACAGCATTAAAATTTTGATCTCTATCACAACCTATTTCTAGATAATTACAATTATTTTTTAATTCTTTAATTCTAAATATACCTTTATTTATAATCCCATGCCTATTTATATGCTTATTTTTCCAATCATGCTCAAACAATCTTTTATTTTTTTTTTTCTTTATATAGCCATAGTATAAAGCTTTGAACTCATAGCTAATTCTTTTAAGATAACGTTTTTCCAAAATTTGTGGCAAAAACAATTTAAAATGATTTAACTTCATATATTTATAATCTTAACGAATGTTTATATTAATTAAATTTATTAATTCAATAAGTTAAGATACTGTTCTGAAATTTTTTCAATAGAAATCTTTTGTAATTTTTTACTATAATTTGGTTTTCCTTTTAAATTTAAGATGTATTGAATAGAATCTGCCATATGTTTTGGATTATTTATTTTTGTAAGTTTTGCGTATTTTTCATTTTTTAATAATTCAGAAGGTCCATAATTACAATTAGTACTTACAATCTTCTTATTTAAAGCCATTGCTTCAAGTAAACTATTTGGCATTCCCTCAAAATTTGAGGATAAAACAAATAATTTAGATTTATATAAATAATAAAATGGATTTTTATTATATCCAATTAGTTTTACTCTTAAATTTAAACATAGTTTGTTAATTAAATTAGATAGATTTTTTCTCTCTTTGCCTTCTCCAATAATAACTAAAAATAAATTTTTTAATTTAAGTAAATTAAATGCCTTAATTAAACACTCATAATTTTTCTGTTTCTCCAATCTTCCTATGGAAATTATAAAATTTTTTTTGAAAAGTAATTTACTTTTTATTTTAGAATTTTTAATTATTTGCTTTACAGAAATTGGATTATAAATAACTTTTGTTTTATAATAAAATTTTTTAAAATAATTTAGAAAATCTTTTTTAATTCCTTTTGATGGTGCGATAATATAATTTGATCTTGTATAAGTTAAAGTTATGAGAAACTTAATTAAAAACTTTTCAATAAAGTTCATTTTTTTAATTTTTTCAGAGAAATTATTACACTCTTTTAAGACAAGTATGCTCTTTGATCTTGCAATTTTATGAGAAATACTTGCAACTATGTTGGAATTATGAAGAGCTGTTAAAAAAATATCAGGTTTATTTTCTAAAAAATAATTCGCTAAAATAAAAATTGAATTACTTGTTTTTTTTTTATTAAAATTGATAAGATTAATTTTGCTATTTAATCTATGAACTAAAGGACCTTTTTTTTTAGTTAACAAAAAATCAACTTTAAAATTTTGTTTAATAAAAAAATTAGCTAAATTTACATACACATTCTCTGCACCTCCATGTTCGAGATTTGGTAAAAATATAGAAATTTTTTTTTTCATGACTATATACTTAAATAATCCTTTTTAGCTGAGGAAACTTTATTAATTAAATCTTGATCTAAATCAGCAATTTTAATCTCTTTTTTATCTGAAATTTTATCAAAGAAATTTATTAAAAGTCTAAAATTAAATTTATGTAAAAGACTGGAAATTAAATAACTTCCTAATTCCTCAGATGAAATTAAATCAAATTTTTTCAAATAATAATTTTTTACATAATGTGGGATATTTTTAGAAGCAGTTTTTTTTTTTAAAATTTTAATTATATTTTTTTTAATAAAACTTCTTAATAAATATTTAATCAATTTTTGATTCAAAAATAAAAAAAACATAATAAACTTATAAGATAAAATACTTGGTGACTTTTTTATTTTTATACTTTTTTTTTTGCTTAGGCTAAAAATACTTGTATTAAAGACTTGATCAATTTTTTCAAGATTTGAAAGTTTAATTACACTTACCTTTTTAAATCTTTTTTTATATAAGTCTATTAGGTGAGTAAAATAAAAATTTTTCATAACAAAATTTCCAAATAATTTTTCTGCTTCGTAGTTATCAATAAAAGTGTTGAATTTTTTTAACTCAAATTGATTTATATTTCTTTGAAGATATAAAGATTTTAAATAATCCTCTGGTTCTCTCAAGGTTATCAAAATATGTGAATTTTCACCAAAAGCCTTTAAATTTAAGTTAGCATAATTTTCCCAAAGATGAGGCGACCAACCAGAGAGAGCCTCTGAGCTAATAAAATCATTATCAGTAAAATCTAATTTATCTACTAGATCTGGAGCAAATCTCATCTTATTAGTATGATCTCTAATTAAATGCTCAGCTTTATTATAATCTAGATTTTTTTTTTCTGAAATTTTTGGAAAAACTTTATGCTGTAAATATGTAGTTGCTGTTTTTGGGAGTCCAATATGAACAATTTTCATAAAAAAATTTTATTTTTACTTTTTAAGTAATTTTAGAAGTTTATCATTTAAAATTTTATGTCTAAAATTTTTGAACCATAAATTGTAATTTTTTAAAGCTAATTTTTTTCTTGTTTTTTTGTTAATTGTAATTTTCCTCAATATTTCATACCAGGTGTCTGAAGAATAAACCAAATAATTTAAGCTCTCATCATCGAAATACCTTACCACTGAAGGAGTGGGTTCAGTAACCACAGGAATATTAAATTGAGCAAAAACTAAGTGTCTTCCAATATTTGTTGGATGTTTAAATTTTAAGTTAAAATTCTCTTTATCGTCATTACTCAATACATTTAAAAATTTATCATTTAACAATGTTTGAGGAACTAAGCCTATGTCTGTAATAGAAAGTTTTTTTTCAATATTTTTATATGAATATTGAACATGTTCTATTGTGATATTAGAATTTTTTGGCAAAAATTTCACTTTTCCAAGTCTTTGAATATTATAAATTAAATTAATAATTATTTTAATATTTAAATTTTTTGATAATTTTAAAATTGAATCAAATATTTTTTTTTTAGAATTTTCAATATGAACTTTATTACCATGATAAGTGATAACTAAATTTCTATTAATTTTTGATTTATTTGAATTTTTAATTTTATATTCAGGATAAGGTGGATAAATTAAACTTTTTTTAAATTTTACTTTCGTAGAAAAAAATATTTTCGACTCAAGACCATTAAAAATTATTAAATAAAATTTAAAATTTAAATTATTGGAATGACCATATCTAGGCTCTATTAATATGAGATTATTTTTATTTTTTAACAAACTTATATTTTTAATTTTACTAAAATTACTTTGAAGAAATATATAATCATATGAATTAAAATTTTTTGGTAAAATATTATTAAATTTAATTTTAAAATGTTTGCATTTAGATAAGCTATTTTTGTAAAAGATATAGCTAGCAGAATCTTTTTTTGTATATAAATACAAAATTCTTATCATTTTTTAACAACATTATTATCAGATACTTCGTAAACAAGATCACAAAGACTAAGATTGGCCGGTCTATGAGTTATCATAATAATTGTTTTATTGTATTTTTTTAAGTTCTCTAGAAGTTTTTTTTCAGTACTGACATCTAATGCACTTGTTGCTTCATCTAAAATTAATATTTCTTTATTTGCATATAAAGCCCTTGCAATAGCTATTCTTTGTATTTGACCCCCAGATACTCTTGCACCTTTTTCTCCTACTGTAGTGTCAATATTATCTTTAAGATCAGAAACATAATTATCCAATAAACAATCTTTAATTATTTGATCTATTTTTATTGAGGAATTTTCATCTCCAAAAGTAATATTCTTTCTTATACTCTCATCAAGCATAAAAGTTTTTTGAGGAACATATGCAAAGAGGCTGGTTATTCCAAAATTTTCATTTATTTCTTTACCGTCAATTTTAATTTTTCCAGATGAAAGTTTTAATATTCCTGTAATTAAATCGATTAAAGTACTTTTACCAGAGCCACTCTCTCCAAAAATCCCGATTATCTTATTTTTCTCTATTGATAAGTTTACTTTTTTTAAAATGATATTATCTGTTGTTGAGTATGAGAAATTACCATTTTCAATCGTAATATTTTCATTAAATTTAACTTTATCATAATTAACATTTCTTAATTTATTTTCTTCTAAAATTTCAAACTCGTTAATGACTTTATTTATTGCTACTAAAGCAAATTTAAAACTTTGTTTTGCTATAATTATTCGATTTACACTTGGAAGAATTTTAAAGATAGCTGCACCATACATTGCTATTATTGGGATAATCTCTAATTGATCTGTATTAACTTTTAACAAAAGCAATATTATTAATGATATTATAAATATTGCAAATATTTCTAAAATATATCTTGGTATAATATTTATGAAAGACATGTTTTTATAAAGGTTAATAGATGTAATATTGCTTTTATTAAAACGATTAAGATATGGCTCTCTTTTTGAATAAATTATTAATTCTTTTATTGAGCCAAATATTTCAGAAAAAGTTTTAAATTTAATAAATTCTTGTTCTTGTCTTAAAGATCCCCATTTTTTAATTTTTTTTTTTATAAAAAAAACATAAAAAAAGAAAAAAATACCCAAAAATAAAAGTAAAATTAAAGTAGAGTAAGGGCTGATAAAAAAAATTAAAACTCCAATTCCAAAAATTATTGTATATTCCGAAAGTAATGTAAAGTTAGCTATTGTTGAAGATGCAAATAAATCGACATCATGTAGTAGATTTCTTAAAATCTCTGATGAATTTTTTTTCAGAAAAAAATTATATGGCTGATAAACGTATAAATTTAATAACTTATTACCAAGATTAGCTTTAACACCGAATACAAATCTATTTATATGAAAATGAATTAATATTGCCACTATATTTTTTAAAATATAAAAAAATATTACAAAGGATAGTACAATTAAAATTTGAGTATTTTCGTTATAAGAATTTAAAAAAAAAAAATATTTTTCTAAAAAGTCTCTATCAAATATAATTTTTACTATAGGTATTATCATACCTAAACCTGCAGTCTCTAAAAGCATTAATATAATTAGAAAAGGAAAAATTAAATAAAATTGAATTTTTTCTTTTGATGAAAGTAAAGGTGGTAATTGCTTTAATAATTTGAACATTTATTTTTTATATTGCAAATACCATTCAACAAAATTTTTTATACCTTTTTCGATATTAGTTTTTGGTTTATAACCTAATTTATTTTTTATTTTAGTCATACTTGCCCTTGTTGATTTTATATCACCTGCTTGAAGCGGTAAAAATTTAATTTTAGCTTTTTTATTTAAATTTTTTTCAATGATTTTTACATATTCCATTAATTTCACAGGATTATCATTTCCTATGTTAAAAATTTCAAACGGAGAGGATGAGGTATCAGGTGTTGGATTCTTAAGTTTATATTTAGATTTAGGAATTTTATGAATTGCTCTAATTATTCCATCTACAATATCATCAACATAAGTAAAATCTCTGATATGGTCACCATAATTAAATACTTCAATACTTTTGTTTTTTTTAATATTATCTACAAATTTATACAATGACATGTCTGGTCTAGACCAAGGACCATAGACAGTAAAAAATCTTAATCCAGTGCAAGGTAGTTTGTAAAGATGGCTATAACTATGAGCCATTAATTCATTAGATCTTTTTGTGGCTGCATAAAATTGAATTGGATGATCAGCTGTATGATTTTCTTTGAATGTAAATTTTTTATTTAGACCATAAACACTACTAGTGCTTGCAAATACAAGATGCTTAACTTTGTTTTCTTTGCTCAATTGAAGAATATTAAAAAAACCTTCAATATTATTTTTTAAATATTTTTCTGGAAACTCAAGAGAATATCTTACTCCTGCCTGAGCAGCTAAATTTACTACATAATCAGGTTTGATTTTTGCAAAAATTTTTTTTAAATTATTATAATTAGCAATATTAATTTTTAAGTTTTTAAAATTTTTAAATTTGTTATTTTTTAATATGTTCTCTATTCTGTCTCTTTTCAACTTTACACTATAATAACTATCAAAATTATCTAAACCTATAACTAAATTTTTTCTGTTTTTTTGCAGCTGCAAACATAAGTGTGAACCTATAAATCCAGCTGAACCTGTAACTAAAATTTTCATGATATTATTTAAATATTATTTTTTAAGTACCATTGATATGAAGTTTTTACTATATTTTCAATATTACTTCTTTTTGGAGTCCAATTTAATATCTTTTTAGCCCTATCTATATTGGACATCAAAATTGAAGGGTCCCCAAATCTGTTTTTAACATATTTAAATTTAACTTTTTTCTTCTTATAATCTGAAACAGCATTAATTACCTCGAGCACAGAGTAAGTTTTTCCTGAACCCAAATTAAAATAATTTTTCTTTTTAAGATTGTTCTTAATCAATTTTTTTAACCCTTTTACATGAGCCTCGGCTAAGTCTGAAACATGAACATAATCTCTCATACAGGTGCCATCTTTTGTCTTGTAATTATTTCCAAAAACCTTAACTAATTTATTCATTTCACAAGCATTTATAACGTTTGGAACTAAATGAGTTTCGGGTATGTGGGACTCTCCTATCTCAACATCAGAGTCTGCTCCTGATGCGTTAAAATATCTAAATATGCAAAAATTAATTCCATAAATATCTGAATAATCCTCGAGTATTCTTTCTACAAATAATTTCGATTTTCCATAAGGACTTATTGGTTCTTTGTGGAAGTTTTCTTTAATTGGTTTAGAATTATCTTTTAGCTCTCCGTATACTGCAGCTGTACTTGAAAAAATAAAATTTTTAATTTTATTTAATCTTATAAATTCTAATAAATTTATGCTTCCAGTTACATTATTTAAATAAAATTTTGTAGGATCTTTATATGACTCTCCAACTTCAATATTTGATGCTAAATGAATTACCCCTTTAAATTTTATTTTTTTTATTTTTTTAAAATCTGATACTTTTTTCAAATCTCCTTTAATAAATTTGCCCCATTTCACAAATTTTTTATAACCGTTGCTTAAATTGTCAAATACGATGGGGTCGAAACCATTTTTCTTCAATTCTTTGCAAATATGGCTTCCTATATAGCCTGCACCACCAGTGACTAATATTTTCATAGATATACTTTTATTTAAAAAATTTTAAGATTTTAAAAAATAAATTTCGAAATTTAAAGAAAATAAAATTAATATTGAATTTATTATCTGGGGAAGGCGCCATTATTGATAAGAAATAATATTTAGATTTAAAAAATTTATTTAGATATAACTTTTTATTTCTAAGATCATGGTCGTACATTGGATTTTTGAAAAAAGTGTAGCCAAATAAATTTATAACTTCTATATCGCCCCATCTATACATAAATTGACCATTGCTATCATTTATAGTCTTGATGTATTCATCCCACCCATTATCTTTAAACATTTTAATATTATATAAATTGCAATTACCCGCTGACCAAAGAAGCTTGTGCATTTTATTTTCATCTTTACTTAAAACAGCATCTTTCAGATTTTTATTTTTAGGTATTATATTATTTTTTGAGATATAATTTAGATAAAACTTCCACAAATTTTCTCTAGTATTAATTACATTTTCATTAACATAATTCCATGTATATGCGGTAGCTATGGGATAATCTTCTAAAATTTCAAATAAATTAAAATTTATTTTTTTTCTAAACCAACTGTCATCATCAATTCTCATTATATAGTTATACTTTTTCAAATGGTCAGTTATACATCCGAACTCATTATATGACGTAATATTGCTACAAAATCTTTCCATAAAAAGGTAGCCAACTCTTTTTTTTCCACTAAAGTGTTTTTTTACATAAGGATTATAGCTTCTATTGTAAAATATTTCTTCTTCAGGAATATTTTCGGGTATTCTTGGAAAAATTTCCACTAAGTGAATTATATTTTTGCTACTTTTTTTTATGTAATCAGTAAAATCTTTTTCATATGTTCCACTGAAAAAATATATATATACTGGCAGATTAAATTGAGAATTATAATTCTCCCAAAACTCGTCTAAACATTTTTTTAATAAAAATTTTCTTGATGAAAGGATGTAGACTGCGCATTCAGAATTGTTCATTAGTATATAAACAATTTAAAACTTTAAATTTAATTTAACTAGATAATTTTTTAAAATAATTGACATAACCCTCAACACCCTCTTCTATTGATATTGTAGGCTCCCATCCTAGAATTTTTTTTGCCTTTGAGTTTGTGATTTCAGAATTATCTACACTTAATTCACCTTTTCTTGTTTCGTCTGTTATATAATTTATTTCTGTTCCAGGTATATATTTACTTACTAAATCAGCCAGCTCTTTGATTGTGGTGTCACTACTCCCTTCTAAATTAAATATTTGGTTGTCAGCTTTTTCAGACAAACTCATAACATGAGCTCTTGCCAAATCTTTAATATGTACAAACCTCCTTTTTGCTGAACCATCACCTACTATATTTAATGGTTTTTGTGTTAAAGCATTTTCTGTGAATGATCTTAAAACTAATCCTTTCCACATTCTAGGTCCATAAGGGATCCCATATCTCAAAATTGTAAAATTTAATTTTTTCAAAGAACGAAAATCTTGACATAAAAACTCTGAAACTAATTTTGATGTAGTATAGAAATGTCCACCACACTCTGGTTTGATATTTGCTGACTCATCTAAATAAATTTTTTCTCCTGTTTTATTGTAATCTTTATCTACAGCATTATAAACCCAGACTGTGCTTGCTAATATTACCTTTTTAATATTAGCCTCAGAGCATGCTAATAATAAAGATGCTGTGCCCTTTACATTAACATCCATTGTTTCTACCACGTCTTCAATAGATCTTCTTGCATTTGCAATTGCTGCAATATGATAAACATATTCTATTGAATTTTCTTTAAGAAAATTAATAATGCTGCCTGTATCATTAAGATTGATATTTACATAATTAGTAGCATCATTGGGTTTAACTACGTCCATGTTGTAGACATTATGATTCTCTTCTTTTAACGCATCAATAATGTGGCTGCCTATAAATCCCGAACCACCTGTAACCAAAATATTACTCATAACTGTCTATTAAATCATTTAATGTTTTATACGCAAATTCAACTTCTTTATCATCTAAATTTGGATAAATTGGAAGACATATATGTCTACTACAAACATCTTCTGCAATAGATAATTTTCCATCTAAATTCAAATGTTTTAATACAGGTTGTAAGTGAAGAGGAAGATCATATACACCCCCTGGTAATCCAACTCCTTTTTGTTTGGATTTCTCTTTAAATTCAGATCTGTCAACTTCTTTTGGAAGGTAAACAGTATATTTATACCAACCAGATAAATTATTAACTTTTAATCTTTCAAACTTTTGAGATAAATTTTCATCATAAATTTTTGCTATAGCTCTTCTTTTTTTTAAAAATTCATTTATTTCTGAAATATGAGATAACCCTACACTTGCAGTCATATTGCTCATTCTATAGTTAGAAGAAAGTACTGTATGTACTGACTCCCATTGAGATTTCTTTCCATAATCTCTTAATCTTCTACAATTTTCATCTAATAATTTATCATTCGTTAAAACCATTCCACCTTCACCAGACGTAAAAGTTTTAGTTGAAAAAAAAGAATAAGCTGCAGCAATTCCAAATTGACCAGGATGTTTACCATCAAAACTTGATCCATGTCCGTGAGCAGCGTCTTCTATTAGATAAATTTTATTATCATCACAAAATTTTTTAATTTCATGTATTTCGTCTGTTATAACACCGCCAATATGAACTAAACAAACCGCACCTGTATTACTATTAAAATTTTTTTTTATATTTTCTAAATCTAAACACATATTATTTCTAGAAACATCTGCTAATACAGGTTTTGCACCTGCAAAATGGATAGAATTATATGTGGCTATAAAAGTATTTGTTGGTAATATAACTTCTTTGTCCTCTAGATCTAGAGCTCTGAATATAACATCTAATGCAGATCCACCACTAGATACGGCACAACCATAGTTGCAGTTGTTTATTTTTGACCACTCTTTCTCAAATTTTTCAACATATTCTCCTGCAGCGAGCTGCCCACTATCAAGAATATCAGATACGTCCTTTAAAATCTTATCTTTTTGCTTTTTAGAGAAAAATATTTTTAAACTTTTAACTTCCATGATGACCTAATACAATAAAATTTTTTAAAAACAACTTAATAAGAAGAATTATTCAAATTATATTTTAAAAATCTAAGAGATTAAAATTGCTACTTTTTACTGAAATATTTGTATTTTTTGGAAAGAAAAAATTTGTTTCTTTATTGTTTTCAATAAAATTTTCAAAATCTTTGATACTTTTTTTCCCGTCCTCTATATGAACTTTTATACTTTCTTCTGTTTTAAAATTATCAATCATAGACAAATTGTGCATTCCTTGTTGATAAAAATCAAAACCAAAGATGTATATGTTTTTAACTTTAATTACATTAACAAAATAGATTACTGCTAATAATCCTGATCCTGATATTTTTTTATCATAAAAATCTTTGACCATCTTACCAGAAAAATAATTTACTTTGCCATATAATAACCCTTTAAAATTTCTCCTCTTTTCTGTTTCCTCTTTTTGATCTGAAGTTCTTGCTATAAAACATTGGGAAATATTAAATTTTATAATCTTTAATAATGGCATCACTCCCTCTTCAATATTAATTATTGGAATTACATTCTTGGTTGTTAATGAGTCAATATTTTTGCTCATATCTCTTTTGGTAAAATTAACAGTTAACAGATTATTTATATTTTTTAATTTTTCAAAATTATCAAAATAACTATTTAAAGTTTTACCTCTACCTAAGACTATTAAATCTTCAGATAAAGAAAATTCCTTTTTTGTTATAAATAATTTAATAAATTGTCTAATTAAAATTATTGTTAGCTTCCTTAAATATCTTTTAATCATCAATAAAATTTTTTGTTTTAAAGTAACTTAAAGCAATAAGTGATAAAGTTGGGGGTATTACAGAAATATCCTTAACACTAGAGCTATCTA
>CACBNI010000018.1 GCA_902540595.1 uncultured Pelagibacteraceae bacterium | reverse complement strand
TTATTTTTACTTTCCTCTAAAGCATCAGATAATTTTTGTAAAAAATTTCCTTGATCCATATTTTTAGGTTCTGGGAACTGATCTATATATGAAATTTTAGGTCTTCCTTCTTTGTCAAAAGAAAATACTGGATGCTCAACTTTATAATCAATATTTTTGCTTTTTGGCGATCCCCAAATAAAATCTTGTTGGCCAACTGGATCATTTGATAAATCATCACAATGCTCCCAGTCATCTAAATGTAACATTGCTGTTTCACCACCCAATACATTGTGCTCCTCTAACTTTGTCATTATTAACCAATCAGTAATTTCTTTCACATATGTTCCATCTGTATGCAAATCCATATTTCTGTAGGCTTTTCTTAAGTAAGAGTCACTAGCATCCTCGTGCTTCACATGAAATCTAGCGTAATACTTTCCAGCCATAGAGTCATGATTGGGTGTTCCTATCAGGTGGGCAACTGCTGTTGATAACTTTACTAAAAATTTATCATTAATTTTTGATGATATGTTTTTAGGTCCAATAATAAAACAGCCAGTTGATCTGTCTCTAATTATTGAATTCAATAATTTACTAAGCTTATTGTTTGTTAAGTCATCTAAACTTTTTGCAATTGTAAATCTAGTAAATGGCTTAAGCTCTAATGCAGTCAAATCAAATTTATTAAAAGGGAAAATTAATTTTTTTACAATTTCATCATCTAATTGAATATTTAATATTCTACTAGAGACTGTGTGATTATGAACTTCTATACCTTCAATTTTATCCATATTAAATTTTAAATTAACTTAATAAATAAATCAATTTGAATTAAAAGTAATTAGCAATAGCTGCCATACATAGAGCAGAAAAAACTGTGGCATAAACATAATTTTGTTTAGACACAAAAAATACAATTAATGACAATATGACAACAGTTATTCTACTTAAATAACTTGCGTCAATTAAAACACCCACTGGAAATATAATTGTTCTAGCAATCAGTGCTGCTAAAGTTGCATAAGCTAAGCAATTGAACCATTTGAAGAGTTTTGAAGTTTCTTTAATCCCTTGAGAACTAACAGCTCCAAGAAATCTTGAAAGAAACGTTGCTAACGAAGTTACTAAAATTGCATAAAATATACTAACTGACATTGGTTTCTCCTATGAAATAAGCAATTGTTCCACCAATTACACCTCCAAGTAAAATAGACCATTCAGGTGACAAAAAATAAAAAATTGGACCTAGAATTGTTCCAAGAATAACTGAGGATGTTATTTGTATTGTTTTTGAAGCTCCCACCATCATGCATAAGAAATATACAGGGTTTAATATGGCTAATCCCATCATCATATCTTTGTTTAAATATTCTGAAAAATAAAAGCCTATAAACGTTCCTAAAACTGCAACACTCCAAGTTGCGCTACCTATACCAATCCAATAGTCAATTCTTTGTTCTTTTGGAACTGTTTTATAATTACTTTTCATAATTAACCAAGCAGAGACAGCAATGAAGTGACATGAAAAATAATATTTCCATTTGGGCTGATTTTTATGCATCATCAGTGGAAACAAAGATACTGCCATTGGGTAAAGTCTGGCATTAACAAACCAAACAGCTAAAAAAATATTTAATAACGATGCACCAACTAATAATGACTCGGCCATTACCAATGAACCAGGCAAAGCATAAGTTAACATTGTAGAAAATATACTTTCTTGAATGTTAAAACCTAAATTTTTAAGTAAAGCTCCTATAGCTATAAAGCAACAACCTAAGGCAATCGCTGGACTATCATAAGCAAGAATTGATTTATATCCCTTAAAAAAAAACTGCTTATCGATCATTAGCCACCAAGGAATAGTCTACCGACATCAGGATTTTGAAGTAAATCATCTCCTTTGCCAGCAATGGCAGTTTCACCTGATACTAAAACATATCCGATATCTGCAAACTCTAGTCCTTTTTTAGCATTTTGTTCAACAAGAATAATTGTCTTTTTTTCATTTTGTTGAAGATCTCCTAAAATATCAAAAACCATATCAATATATCTTGGTTCTAATCCGATCGAGGGTTCATCAACTAATAAAACTGATGGTTTCATCACAAGAGCTCTGGAAATTTCTAACAATCTTCTCTCTCCTCCTGATAGAACTTTAGCAGGCTGATTTCTTCTATTTCTTAATCTTTCATATTTTTCAAAAATTCTCTCAGCTTCTTGGTAAGACTCATCAGTATTTTCTTTTATATATCCACCCATTAATAAATTTTCCTCTACAGTCATGTCAGGAAATACTGAATTATCTTGAAGTATATAGGCTATACCAACAGATTTTAATTTTTCTGCAGGAGTTAAGTTTGTAATTTCTTTACCATCAATTTCTATTTGTCCTGAAAAAATATTTGTAAATCCATAAATAGAATGAAGTATTGTAGATTTTCCTGCACCATTTGGACCTATTAAACATAAAGATTGTGCCTTGTTTACAAATAAATCGAAATTATGCAAAATCTCCATTTTTCCATATCCAGCGTTTAAACCTTTAATTGTTAAATGTATTTCACTTGGCGATAATTTTTTCAAATCTTCTGGGCCAGGAGCTTTTCCTAATACTTCATATTGATTTGACATTATTGAGCTCCTAAATATGCATCTATTACACGTTTATCATTTTTAATTTCATCAGGCGAGCCATTAGCTAACATTTTGCCATGGGCTAAACAGAAAATATTTTCAGCCAACTGCATGATTACTCTCATATTGTGTTCAATTACTAAAAGAGTAATTCCAAAATCTTGGTTTACTTTAATTAACCTATCTATAATTCCATTAATTAGTGTGGGATTAATTCCAGCTGTTGGCTCATCTAACAATAGCATTTTTGGCTCATTCATTAGTGCCATGGCTAATTCTAATAATTTTTGCTGTCCAAACGATAAGTCACCTGCTCTTAAATTTCTTTTTTGGTATAAGCCAACAAAATTTAATAAATTTTCTGCTTTTTCTGTGAGCTCCTTAGGAATTGCTGCAAAAATCTTCATTAAACTTTCATCACTTCCTTTATGACTAATGAGCATATTTTCTACACAGTTTAACTTTCCATAAATTCGAGTTTGTTGAAAAGTTCTTAACAATCCAAGTTTTGCGATAACTGGCACTGGTAGTTCTGAAACCTCTTTGTCATTAAACTTAATTGAACCATCATCTATTGGGTATGTTCCAACTATCGAATTAAATAATGTTGTCTTACCAGATCCGTTAGGACCAATTAATCCAACTATTCTTCCTTTTTCAACACTCATTGAAATGTCAACATTGGCTTTAACGCCACCAAAAGATTTACTTACGTTGTTTACCTCTAAAATACTCATTTAAGCTCCACCTGAGCCTTACGATCTTTTTCATCTACAACTTCACCAAATCTTTCAGGGTATTTTTCTCTTAACCAGCCCATTATTCCCTCAGGAAAATAAATAACTATAACAACTATTAAAACTCCAAGCGCAACATATTGCCAACCTAGGAAGAAAGTCCAAAAGCCCTCTTTAAAAATATGAAAAACTGTTGCACCAATAATTGGTCCCCAAAGAGTTCCTTTACCTCCTAAGATTGCCATTAAAACCATGAAAACTCCCATCTCTCTTCCATCAAAAGCAACATCAGTTGAATCTATATACCCAACTAAGCCACCCATGATACCTCCAGCAAGACCACAAAAGAAAGCTGATATCATCCAACCAACTATTTTATATTTCATCGTTTGAATTCCCATAGCCTCAGCCTTATCTTCATTATCCCTTATTGCATTTAATATTAATTTAAATCTAGTTGAGTAAATTCCTCTAACAGCTATGAAGGTCAGTATTAAAACAATAAAACTTAGGAAATAAAAAAATTCACCTCGTGACTCTAAATTACCAACATCGGGAAATGGTGGAGTGGTGAAACCTTGCCCAGCTCCAATGATTTCAATTCCTCCAGAAATTTCACCTGCCGCAACCCCTAATCCTAATGTGCAAATTGCAAAGTAATGTCCTCTAAGTCCTAAAATAGAGTATCCAATTAAACCTGCTACAATAGTTGGTACTACCGCTGCAACTAACAATCCAACTGCCATTCCCTGAAAAAATTGTGCGGGTGTGTGTACAAATGTTTTTTCACCACCACTTTCTGTCCACTCCGCTAATGGAAAAAACATTCCAACTTGCACAGAGGCACATAGATACATGCCAAGCCCATAAAAAAGTATATTCCCAAATGAATTGTATCCCATTTCACCACCTTGAATATTCCAAGTAGTAGCAAGAATAATTAATACACAAAGAATAGATAACTGCACTTTAAAGGCTGGGAATAAAAATGGAGCAGCTATGCCAAAACTTAAAATTCCAATATACAAAATTAAATTATTCTTGTTCATACTTATTTCAAATACTCTCTTTTTCTTGAAAGTTTAAATCTTCTATAAACTAGTATTAAAACTAGTAACAAAAATACTGACCCAATTCTAAATTCAGTACCCAGTATATAATCTGCAAATTCTTCAAATACACCTAAACCCATTCCTGACATTGCAACACCAGGTAAATTTCCTAATCCTGCAATAATAACAATCATAAAAGATCTTATTGTATATGGAAGTCCCATATACGGGTGAATTGTGAAAGTAATTGATATTAAAGCACCAGCAACACCACAAAGTGCTGCATTAATTCCAAAAGTAGCTGCATAAACTTTTTCTGTATCTACACCTAAAATCTTTGCTGCTCGTGCATTTTGTGCCGTAGCTCTGATTGCACGACCAAGTTTAGATTTTTTCATATAAATTACTAAACAGATTGCAAATAAAATACTTATAAAGGCTGAAAATATTTTTGAATTTGGCAACACAACATTATTATTAAATAACATAGTTGTTCCATAGTCTGAGTTTGCAAGAACAACATCTGCTCCAAATGCAAAGTTCATTAATTGCATGAACAGAATACTTATTCCAAATGTGGCTAAGATAGATATAAATAGATCTCTATCTACAACTTTATTAATTACAAGTTTGTAAATTGCTATACCTACAAAGAACATTATTATTGGTGACACGATAACTCCCCATGCCGGGTGAATACCGTAAAGATACATAAAATAAGCAATATATCCTCCTAAAATAACTAGATCTCCTTGTGCAATGTTTATTATATTCATTACTCCCCATTGAAGTGCCATGCCATATGCAATCAATGCAAATAATATTCCAAGTAAAATTCCATCCAAACAAGCTTGAACTGATATCATTGGGTATTGAAATACAAGAAAATCCATAAAAACTTTAAAGGGTTATATAAAAAAAAGCCCCCTATTGCTAGGGGGCTTGATTAGTTTTATTTTATCTTTGTGACCACGAAGGAATTGGGTGAATTAACTTAGCTGAAGCCCATTTAGTTGGAGCAACAACTTTGTTTTCACATTTCCCTCCATCATCACACATAACTTGGAAAAGTACCATTGGTTTGTCAACATTCTGACCACCTTCAGCAAATTTTATGTTTCCATAAAAAGTTTGCATGTTGGTAGCTGCAAGAGCATCTCTTACTTTCTTTTGATCAAAAGAATTTGCTCTTTCAAACGCGTCTTTAAATACCAATAGAGCAGCTGATGACTCTGCTGCTTGATATGGTGGTGCATAACCAAACTCTTTAGTAAAGTCTGCATCATAAGTCATACCATCTTTAAAGAAGTCATCTTTGTAAGTTAGTGTTTTATGCCACTGAGAAGCACATAAAGCATATTGTGAGTTTTTACCATGTTGTTTTGACAATTTCGCTGCATCGCAGTGTGTCATAGCTAACATTGGAACATCTACTTTCATCTCAGAGATTTGTCTGATAGCAGTTAACGCACCTTTGGTGTGACCTGAAACAACTAAAACATCTGGTTTCATTTGCTTCACTTTTACTAAAGTTGCAGCCATATCATTTAGCTCTTTTGGTAATTTATCATCAATTACTTGTTTAGAGCCTGTTCTTTCAATTGCCTCAAGAACACCAAGTCTTACGTCCTGTGAAAACGCATCTTGTTCAAATGCCATAGCTACAGTGACTGGTTTTCCATTATTCTTTTCAACTGCTAGATCAATAGCAACATCAAGATATAAATTAGCAGGAGCTAAAACTGCAAATAGATATTTATAACCTTTTGTAAATAAAGATCTAGATGCACCGTTTGCTTCTACCATTGGAACACCATACTTTTCTGTAACAGGAGCTATCGCTTTAGTTAATCCTGAACTGTATGGACCAAGCATAAATTCAACACCATCTTGTGAAATTAATCTTTCAGCAAGTTGGGCTGCTCTTTTTGGGTTTGACTCATCATCATAATAGATAATGTCAAACTTATAAGTTTTACCACCAACTTTAACACCGCCCATGCTGTTAATTCTGTCAACGGCCATGTTGTAACCGTTTTGAGTATGAACACCATTAGAAGAGTATTTACCAGTTAATGAAATTGCTGCACCTAGAACAATTTTATCTCCTACAACTTTCGCAAAAGATACGACTGATGTTGATAATAAAATTACAGCTGCAGAAATAAAACTTACTATTATTTTATTTATTTTCATTTTTATTCCTCTAGTTATTAATTAATTAATAGTGAATTTAATAAAGAAACACACATAATTGCAAGTGGCAATAAAGACCTCTCTATTGGTTAGTATTGTTGAGTAACAACAATAATTACTGCAATAATTACTAATACACCCGCAGAAATTGTATTAATTGTTCTTGGCTTTGTATTTATCCAATTAATTAGTTTTTGTGCAAGCAAAGCATAACCAATTAGTGATAAAAAATCTAAAATAACATAAGTTGTAATTAATATTAAAAATTGAATTAAATAATTCTCGTTAAAATCAATAAACTGAGGAAAAATTAGTGGAAAGAACATCCAAGCTTTTGGACTAGTGCCAGCAACCAGAAAACCATCTTTAAAAAAAGAAAAGAAACTTTTGGAGGAATCTTTATTAGTATTTATTTCTTTGGGTCGTGAATTATAAATATCAAATGCCAAATATAAAATATATGCAACACCTATCCATTTAAAAAAATTTAGAAAATTTGGATTTTCCGAAAAGAAAGATCCAATTACAAAAATTACTAAAGTGGCTTGAATGATATTGGCAGTAATATCTCCTAATGCAGTCCAAACACATTTTTGAACTCCATAATTCATGGAATATGAAACAATGACTATTCGAGGTGGTCCGGGGGTGATAAATAAAAAAAGAATTATTTGTAAAAATAAAAAATAATTAAGGGGAAGCATTTAAAGATAGTCCTTAAAAACCGGGAGCTAAAGATGGCTAAGAAGGACTATCTCTATTATAATATCAAAGACCAAAATAAAATGCATTAAATTTTTATTTCAAATATAAAGGTTTTATGAAAAAAAAAGGTCGCATTCCTATCACGCGAGTTAAAAATCCTGAGCCAGATATAAGTGACCCAGATTGGGTTATTTGGGCAGCATGGGCCGACAGGATTACTTTTGAAGAAATAGAAAAAAAAACAGGAAAAACAGAATCAGAAGTAATTAGAATTATGAGAAGATCCATCAAGCCATCCTCTTTTAGATTATGGAGAAAAAGGGTTAATCAAAAAAGTATAAAACATAGAAAAAAGTTTGAGTACTCTAGAAAAGAAATCACTAGTAAAATTAAAAAAGGTGACTACTTATAGCCAATGAAAAAAATCACAATTTATACAGGTCCATTTTGTAATTACTGTGAAGCAGCAAAAAGATTACTTGCAAGAAATAATGCACCTTACAACGAAATAGATATTTCAAAAGTTGATGGCGCTATGGATGAAATGATTAAAAAAGCCAACGGTAAGAGAACTATTCCTCAAATTTTTTTCGATGATGAACACATTGGTGGCTATGATGAAACAAGAGCACTAGAAAAAGAAAATAAACTTCAAGATCTCTTAAAGTAAAGTTATTTAATTGTAGCTGTTATTACTTAGACGGTTTAAAAACTAAGCAAACACCATTGTTACAATATCTTTTTCCAGTTGGTTGTGGTCCATCCTCAAAAATATGACCATGATGTCCTCCACAATTTTTACAGTGGTACTCAGTTCTAGCATAACCTATATGATGATCTGTTTTTGTTTCAAATACATCTGGTAAAGATTCATAAAAAGAAGGCCAACCCGATCCACTTTCATATTTCGTTTTAGAATCAAACAATTTAACTCCACAATTTGCACAATGAAAACTTCCTTCTCTTTTTTCATGATTTAATTCACTGGTTCCTGCAAGTTCAGTGCCTTCCTCAAATAAAATTAGTTTTTGTTCTGCAGTTAAATTTTGATTAATTTTTTTTGGCATAATTAAATATATTTAGCACAAGATTGATGTAACATTGAATGTAATTCCACTAATTTATTGAAATCTTTATTGTATCCACCACCTAAAACGCCACAAATTGGTATTTTTTTAGAAAAAAAATTTTCAATAACTAGTTCATCTCTTAATCTTATTCCTTCATCTGAAATTTTTAATTTACCTAGTCTGTCGTTAAAATGAATATCTACTCCTGCTATATAAAAAATATAATCAAAATTCTCTTTATTTAATTTTGTTAAATTATGTTTTAGTATTTTTATATAATTTTGATCCTCTAAATTGTCTTCTAATTCAACATCTAAATCACTGGTTGATTTTTTTGCCGGATAATTTGTCTTTGAATGCATACTGAATGTAAAAACATTTCTATTTTCTTTAAATATATCTGAATTTCCATTTCCTTGGTGTACATCTAAGTCAACTATAAGAATTTTATTTGCTAAACCTCTGTTAATTAAGTAATGGGCAGCAACAGCAACATCATTAAAAACGCAATATCCAGCTCCACCATTATAATTTGCATGGTGACTTCCACCCGCTGTGTTGCAAGCTATTCCATAGTTAATTGCAAGTTTAGATGCAAGAACTGTACCACCAGTTGCAATAAGTGATCTTTGGACGACACTATCAACTAAAGGAAATCCTATTTTCTTTACTCCATCTTTGCTTAGAGTTTTATTTTTAATATCAAAAATATATTCTTTAGAATGTGCATATTTTAAAGTTTCAACTGAACAAGGAAAAGGCTTATGAAACTTTTCTACTATTTTATTTTTAATTAAATAATTAGCTAATTCACCAAACTTATTAATTGGAAATTTATGATCGTCTCCAATTTTTGCAAAATAATCTTCATGATTAACAACTGGTAAACTCATTATTACTCTAGAACTCTGATAGGCTTTCCATTAACACAAGCCTCTAACCCTTCAATCATCTGGTTATAAAAAGTACTATAATTTTCAGCAGTAACATAACCTATATGAGGAGTTAGAAGTGCATTTGGTAGAAATCTCAATTTATTGTTTTCTGGTAGTGGTTCTTTTTCATATACATCAATACCTGCACCAGCAATTACATTAGTTGATAGTGCAATAATTAAATCATCTTCATTAATTATTTCTCCTCTAGAAGTGTTAATGATGAACGATGTTTTTTTCATATTATCAAATTCTTTAATTGTAATGCAATCTTTATATCTTTCACCACCCTGAACATGAATTGACAAAAAATCAGAATTTTTTATTAGGTCCTCTTTGCTACATGGAAGAACATCTAGTTCCTTACAAGTATCTAAATTTAAATTTTCACTCCATGCCATAACTTGCATACCAAAAGCTTTTCCAATCTTTGCGACTTGCGATCCAACACGTCCAAGGCCAATCAATCCTAAAATTTTACCTTTTAATTCAACTCCGACTGTAGTTTGCCAATATCCCTGGTACATGTTATCAAATTCTTCTTTAAAATTTCTAGCTAGACCCAGTATTAATGCCCAAGTCAATTCAGGAGTGGGGTTTTGATTTATTTCTGTTCCACAAACAATTAGTTTTCTTTTTTTTGCAGCTTCTAAATCAATAGATTTATTTCTTAATCCACTAGTAATAACAAATTTTAAACTAATTAAATTATCAATTAAATTTTTGGTAATTGGTGTTCTCTCTCTCATTACCAATAAAGCCTCAAAATCTAACAATTGCTCAATAGCATCTGCCTCATCTACGAAGGGCTCACTAAAAACTTTAAATTCGTATTTTCCAGATAATTTTTTTAGATCTACAAATTGTTGAGCAACATTTTGATAATCGTCTAAAATAGCAACTTTAAGCATTCGTAATTTTTTTATTTGATAAGATTAAACCTATTATAATTAAAATGGTTCCAATTAAATGAAAAAATAAAAATTTTTCATCGAAAAATATCATTGCTAATATTGTGCTAAATAAAGGAATTAGTGACAAAAATATGCCTGCTCTATTTGCACCTATAATTGATACTGCACCAGCCCAACAATAATAAGATCCAATGCTTGGAAAAATTGCAACGTAAAGTAAAATATTAAAAAGATTAAAATTTACATCAATTGAATGTCCCTGTTTTAATTCGATTAAAAATGCAGGTGCAAGCATTAATAATCCAAATGTACAAATGATTTGAACAAGTGCTAGTAGGGAAATTTCAAAGTTCCTTTTTTTTAAAAGTACAGAATAAACTCCCCAAGAAATTATTGCTATAATCATATATAGATCACCTTCATTAAAGTCTAAAGTTAGCAAAATATTTAGATCAAGTTTAGTCAAAATAGCTAATATTCCTAATGTTGAAATTAATAAACCTGATAACTGAAAAATATTTGTTTTTTCTACTTTTAATAAAAAGCTAACTAAAATAATAGTAGCCGGTACTGCTGTATTAAAAAGTGATGCATTTATAACCTGTGTATAATTAAGTGCCTTATAAGTTAGTGAACTATATAAAAAAACACTGCTTAGCCCTAATAAAAACAATAATTTAAAATTCTTAATTATTATTTTTTTTAAATTATAAATTTCTTTATAGGTAAATGGTATTAATATTATCCAAACTAAAAGCCATCTTAAAAAAGCAAGAGTAAATGGAGATATGTTTTCTGTAAAAGCAATTTTACCTATATTGAAGTTACCAGCCCAAAACAATGTGGCGCAAACCACCATAAAGTAAGCTTTAATATTTGGACTCACCTAATTAAATCTAAGAGAACTATATGGTTTTAAATCTAAGTTAGTATTTTCATTTGCTATCATACCTGAAACGATCTTTCCAGATATTGGCCCCAAAGTCCATCCCAAATGATGGTGTCCGAAGCAATAATAAACATTTTTATAATTTTTAGATGGCCCCATAACCGGTAAAAAATCAGGAAGTGTGGGTCTAAAACCTAGCCACTCATCCTCATGTTCGGGTAGATCCCCAAGCATATATTTTGCATTGTTGATTAAATTTTTTACTCTTGATTTTGATAAAGGGTTATTTAAACCACCAAACTCTACAGTTCCAACTACTCTTAACCCTTGTTCCATTGGGGTTATTCCAAAACCTCGATTTGAAAATATTACTGGTCTACTTAGTAAATGATCACAGTTTTTAAAATGAACATGATATCCTCTTTCAGTATCCAAAGGTATTTTTTCACCAAAGTTGTCTGTCAATTTTTTCGAAAATGCACCACATGCAATTACTGCCTTATCAAAAATATAACTTTGGACTTCAGTTTTAAAAACAGGTTTTTCTTCATCAAAATTAATATCTTTGATATTAACTTTGTTAAATTTACCACCTTTTTTCAAAAATAAATCTAATAGTTTTAGAAGTATTTTTTTTGGATTACGAGCATGTCTTGCATAAGGATAATAAACACCTGAATGATAAATTGGCTTAATGTGCGGTTCGAGGTCGTGTATTTCAGCTTTGTTAACTAATTGCTGCTTAACACCCAATTCCTCTCTTACATTAATCTCAAGCTCTCGGCTTTTTAAATTCTGATCATTCCATATATAAAGAATTCCTTTATTCTGAACCAAACCCTCAAGATCTATTTCATCGAATAGTTCATCATATGCTGGTAAGGCTAGATCTAAAATTTGATGCATATTTTTTGCTGTATGCATCATTTTATTAGTTGTTGAGTTCATGATAAATTTTAAAAACCATGGAATCATTTTGGGAACATAGTTCCATTTTAGTGCTAATGGACCAGAGGAACTCATGAGCATTGCTGGTACATCTGTTAATACATCTGGTCTGTTAATTGGTACAGACGCATATGGAGAAAAATGTCCTGCGTTTCCGTAAGATGCAGTTTGAGCACCTGGGTTATCTCTGTCAAAAATAGTTACGTGAAAACCTTTTTTTTGTAAAAACAAAGCATTGGAAACGCCTTGTATACCAGCGCCCACTATTCCAATTTTAATATTTTTACTCATCGCTTCTTATACAATCAATCAATTAAAAATTAAGAGTGACAAATTATGCTAGTTTGTAATGTAATATTAAGCAAATGTTTGTTTGCGATTAATTTTGGCACTCAAAACAATACCAAAACCTATCATAGTAGCTAACATTGAAGAGCCCCCATATGACATAATGGGTAAAGGAGAACCAACAATTGGCAGTAAGCCTAAAACCATTGATAGGTTTACCACGATATAAATAAAAATTGAAAATGCAAAACCAAAACAAAATAATTTAGAAAAATTGCTTCTTGATAATGCTCCAATACGAATAATTCTAAATATTATTATAGTGTAAAGAATTAAAAGACCAACAGATCCTATGAAACCGAATTCCTCTGAAAATAAAGTAAAAATAAAATCCGTATGTTTTTCTGGTAAAAAATCTAAATAACTTTGTGTACCTTTTAAAAATCCTTTACCTTCTAATCCACCCGATCCAATTGCAATTTTAGATTGGATAATTTGGTAACCTGCCCCTAAAGGATCTCTATCTGGATCTAAAAATGTTAATATTCTAAGTTTTTGATAAGGTTTTAAGAATGAAATAATGAAGGGTAAAGAAATAAGAAAAATTATAAATGAATATACAAAATATTTAATTTTTACTCCCCCTAACCACAAAATTATTAAACCACTCAATGCAATTAGTACCGATGTTCCAAGATCAGGTTGGGAAATTACTAATATAATTGGTACGAGTATTATTGATAAAACTAACGTGATGCTTGTAAAAGTATTTACATTTTCAATTTTTATTCGATGGTAGTATTTTGCAAGACACAGAATGACAGCAATTTTCATTAACTCAGAAGGCTGAAGAATAAATAGATATAAATCCATCCATCTCTGTGAACCTGATGCTTTAAGACCAAAAAACGAAACGTAAAATAATAAAAGAATGATTAAGAAATAAAATATATATCCAAAAGTATGCCAATGTCTAATGTTGAAGAATGCAATTAAAATCATTAGAGGAAAAAAAACTACCAGTTTACTAAAATGACTTTTGGTATGGTAAAGTACCTCACCGCCGTCAGTGGAGTACATCACTAGTAAACTTATTATTGATAATAAAATAATGCAAATCAACAATGTATAATCGATTTCTTTAATTTTTTGAAAAAATGAAAGTTCTGAATTTAATCTATCTCTTTGATACATTAGATATTTATATTTTCGAAGTTAGATTGCTTGTCTCTAAGTTCGTCCCTATCAATTATTAATTTAAACAATTCTTTTGCCATCGGAGCAGCAGCTTTACTGCCTGAACCACCGTGTTCAACAATTATACTTAACGCATATCTTGGATTTTTATATGGACCATAAGCAACATAAAGTGCATGATCTCTATCCTTGTAAGGTATTTGTTCTAATTTTAGATCAAGTTCTCTTTCTCTTTTACTTATTCTTTTAACTTGAGAAGTTCCAGTTTTGCCTGCAAATTGATATTTCGGATCTTCAATTCTAGATCTATAAGAAGTACCAAATTGCTCATTTGTAGAGCTAAACATTGCTTCTTGAACAATTTTAACATTTTTTGGATCATTAAATAATTTTATATTAGGTGTTTGCAAAGACTGAAGCTCCATTGCAGTTTTTGCATTTTCTAAACTTAATGGATCATCATTTACTATAATCTTGGGTTTAATTTTATATCCACCATTTGCAATTTGAGCAGTCATTAAACATAATTGAAGAGGTGTGGTTTGAATGTATCCTTGTCCAATTCCTGTAATCAATGTCTCCCCTAATACCCATCCTCTTCCAAGGTTATTTCTTTTCCAATTTGTATTTGGAAATAAACCACTTTTTTCATTATCAAAATATTTTCCCAATACTTTTTCTCCTAAGCCAAATTTTTTAGCTGTAACATTTAATCGATCGACACCTAATAGTCTTGCGATTTCATAAAAATAAGTATCACAAGATTGTTTCATTGCATTTTTTAAACTTACAAATCCATGTCCTTTTTCTTTCCAGCAGTGAAACGTTTGGCCATATAATTCTGTTTTGCCAGTGCACTTGACCTTAAAATTAGGATTAACAATATTATTTTCCAAAACAGAAAGTGCCACGATAGGTTTTATTGTGGAACCAGGTGAATAAAGCCCAGAAAGAGTTTTATTAATCAAAGGTTTTAGTGGATTATTTCTAATGAGTTGCCATTCATCCTGACTGATACCAAACAAAAATAAATTTGGATCGTAAGAGGGTGACGAGTACATAGCAATTATGTCTCCTGTATAAATATCCATTACACTTATTGATCCTGCCTTATTCAAGAGCAATTGGGCTGAGAGTTTTTGTACTTCGGTATCTACGGTTAATCTAATTTTTTTACCCTGAAGTCCTTTTTGATATTCGAGTTGATTAATTCTTTTTCCATAAGCATTTACCTCATATCTTTGTATCGCATTAGTTCCAATTAGTTGTTTCTCTAGCGTTTTCTCCAATCCTAGCTTTCCAATTTTCATGCCAGGAACGAACCTTTCTTTTACTATTTCATTTTCTAATATTTCCTCTTCGTTCGGTTGACTTACATATCCTAAAATATGAGTATACATTTCGCTAAATGGATAATTTCTTGAAATTGTCATTACAGGTTTTGCACCAACCAAATCATATAAATAATTATTAACCTTTAAGAATTGGCTCCAGCTTAAATTTTCAGATACAATTATACTATCCCAGGGCTTTAGCTGGTTTTTTAATTTTGTTATTTTCTGAATTTTTTTATCACTTAAATTTAAAAGTATTTTTAATCTTAATAATAGATAGTTAAAGTTTTCAACTTGTTCAGGTATAATATGTAGTTGATAAACTTTTAAATTACCTGCGATTATATTTCCAAAGTAATCAACGATGTTTCCTCTTGTAGGTGGAAGTTTCCATTCTCTAATTCTATTTTTATCAGAAAGTGTTAGATATTTTTTATTTTCATTTATTTGAAGTGAAAATAGTCTGGCAACAATTCCTGCAAAAACAACTATTTTTGCAGCACCAATAATAAACATTCTTCTGTTTATTACATCTGATTTTCTGATCGCTGAGTTTTCTTTAATCATTTTTTTTTTGGTAAATTATTTGGCTTAACGCATTAAATATTACAAAAAACATTGGATAAAAAAGAAACGTAAATCCGGAATTAATGACATACCTCATATAGCTAATTTCAATTAAAAATATCAAGTCTAAAATAATAACTTGAATCGAATTGATTAAGACCATTGTAAATAATAATGAAAACCAATCTTTAACAAAGTTTGGGCTTAAGGTAATATTTCTTATGTAGGCTGTGACTGCACACAATATCAAATAACATAAACTACTTATACCAATAGGAATACCTATGACGACATCATTAACAATCCCTGCCAAAAATATGGAAAAGTATCCTAAGCTATCAGGATTTCTTAAGGTCCAATAAAAAACTAAAATATATACGAAATTTAACGAAAAATTTTCAATTTTTAAATAATTAAAGTCAAATTCGTTAAAAACAGAAATAAATAAAATTATTAATGGCAAATAGGATTTAGATACTCTTAGAAAATTACTTTTATTAAGAGAAGACATTATTTTGTACCTCCAAAAGTGAATGATGTTATTTTTACATAATCTAATTGAGTAAAATCTGAAAAAAACTGCACCTTATTATTGGTATCTTTAGAAATTTTTCCAATTGGTATTCCGGGTTTAAAAAGTCCACCAAGTCCTGAGGTATAAATTATTGCATCCTGATCTTTTAAGTCTTCTTCTATATCATCTTTAGTGTGCTCAATTATTCCATAATCTTTTCCAGTACCTGAAATTACTGCCTGAATGTTTTGTGGTGCTAAAACTGAGGGTATTTTGCTATTAAGATCAGATAATAGTAAAGCTCTAGAATTTGT
>CACBNI010000017.1 GCA_902540595.1 uncultured Pelagibacteraceae bacterium | reverse complement strand
ATAAAACATTATCAAAAATCTATAACTCTAATATAGCATTTTTAACATGGTTAATTATTTTGCTAAATCCAATTTTTTTTAAATGGTGCCATGCTATAAATCCACTGATTATTACTATATCTTTGTGTATCCTTAGCTTAAACATTTTGTTATCAGAAAAAAATAAGATAATTATAACTTTTTTAATTTTATTATTATTACTTAAAAATGATGCTAAATTGATTTTAAATTATTTAATACTTAACTATTTTTTCTTAAAAAAAGTATTTAATAGCAATAGTATAAAAATTTTTATATCTTTATTTTTAATAACTTTATTAATTTCAATACATCATATTTTTATTTTAAATTCATCAACATCTAGCGGTTTTATAACTGCAGCATCCTCCATTGAAGGTCATGATATTTTAAAACAGGGTGCAAAATTAATATTCTATAAAATACAAATATTAGAAAATTGTTCTATTACTGAAATGAATTCATTAAAAAATCATTTTTGTATGATAATAAATTATCCTAAATACTCATTAGAACTTTATTCTAAAAGGTTAACTTATGGACTTTTTTGGATATCTCCTTCATTTTCTCTTCAGTACCAAATTATATCAACATTAATGCTATTTTTTTATTATTTTTTTTTATTATTTGGATTAAAAAGTAAAAATAACATATTTTTATTAATTAATTTTATTTCACCCTTTGTACTTACTTTGCCTTATATTTTAGATGGTGACCAAAGATTTATTACTCATTCATATATTTTTTTAACACCCCTAACAACAGCAGGTTTTTATTATTTTATAAATAAATTTTCTAATTTTTTAAATTATTATCGATAAGTTCTTCTATAATATCATCGATGGTAAAACTTATTTTCCAATTTGGGTATCTTTTTTGAAATTTTGATATATTTGAAATATACCATTGATGATCACCTACTCTTGGAATTTTTTCAACTTTGACATTTGTATTTAAAGATAATTTATCATTTATAATATTTATAGCCTCTAAAATTGAACAATTAGAGTAACGTCCGCCACCTATATTAAATACTTCTCCGTAATTTGGTTTTTGATAAACTTTCCAAAATGCACTCACCAGATCGAAGCTGTGAATATTATCTCTTACTTGCTTTCCTTTATAACCAATACAAGTATATTCATTATTCTTAAGTACCGATTTAACTAAATAAGAGAGAAAACCATGCAGTTTTGCGCCTTTGTGATTGGTGCCTGTGATGCAGCCCGCTCTAAAAACCGTTGTCTTTAAACCTAAATTTTTACCATATTCTTGGGTAATAATATCACCATAAGCTTTCGAACAGCCAAATAAACTATGTATACAATTATCAATTGTTTGATTTTCATCAATGCCATTGTAATTTTTATTACTTTTTAAAATCTCATATCTATATTTTTTTTCAATTAATGGTAAATAATTAGGAGCATCACCATATACCTTGTTAGTAGATAAAAAAATAAAATTTGCATTAGGACAGTATTGTTTAGTTAATTCTAAAAGTTTCAAAGTTGAATAAGCATTAACCTCAAAATCTCTAATAGGGTCCTTATAAGCCCAATCATGTGAGGGCTGTGCCGCACAATGAATAATAAATTTAATATTTTTATTAAGATTTCTAAAAATTTTTTTTATTTTATTTGATCTTATATCTAAATCAAAATGTTTATATTTTTTTGAATAGTTTTTTAAATTTTTTTTTGTTTTAAAAATATCTCCATCTTTTCCAAAAAAAGATTTTCTACTATTATTATCAATTCCATAAATTTCAAATCCTTTATTTATAAAGAATTTTGTAGCTTCGGAGCCAACCAATCCACAAGAACCTGTGATTAATCCTACAGACATTATTTAAAATATTTTTTTAATTTTAATTTATTTTTTCTCATCCAAGAAATTGTATCATTAAATATTGATTCTAAATTTTCACGAGGTTTCCAATCATAAATTTTTTTTAAATCATTATTTGATGAAACAAAGTATGGTATATCATATTTAGATGTTCTTTTTTCTCTCACGGTTGAAATTTTTATTTTTAAATTATTTTCGCACATTTTTATGAGTTTTTTAAGACTGATTGCATTTTTCTTTCCACCACCTACTGCAAAAATCATATTTTTTTTTCTTTGAAAATTTTTTATTTGAATAAGTATAAGTTTTGACAAATCTTTGATATGTAAAATATCTCTAACTTGATTTCCATATCCTCCAAAACCTATTAATTTAATACTTTTTTTATTTAATGCTCTCCAAATAAATAAACTAAAAAAACCCTGATCAGTTTTACCAAATTGCCATGGTCCAGAAATTACACCACATCTATTAATTATATATTCTAAATCGTATATAAAAGAGAATTCTTTTATTAATTCTTCTGAAGCATGTTTTGAAAAACCATATAGAGTTTTTGGAGAACTAACACTAAAATTTAAATTTATTTCTTTATTTATTTTGATTGGATTTTTTTTTTTAAAATTTATAACTTTATGTAAGTCATTTAGTGAATATACTCTGCTCGATGATATATAGATAATCTTAGATTTATCCTTTAAACATTTGAGTAAAACATTTTTAGTTCCAACCAGATTGGTGTTAAATACTCTTGATAAATCTTTATGAGAATTCTCTACTGATGCTTCGGCGCAACAATCAATAATTAAATCAAACTTAGGTAAATTTAATACTTTTTTAACATTTGAAATATCTATTTTAAAATTTTTTATCCCTTCTTTCTTTAATCTTAAGAAATTTAAATTTGAACCATCTCTAAACAAGTTATCTAAAGAATAAACATTAAATCCTTTACTTTTTAAAAACAAACATAGATTTGAACCGACAAAACCACATCCACCAGTAACTAATATTTTCATAAAAAACTGTTATATTATATAGTAATTTTATTTCTTTTAAGTCATTTATGATAAAAGTATACGACAATAACATTTAATTAGTTATAAATTATGTCTGTCTCTATAATTATTCCATGCCGAGATGAAGAAAAAGATATTGAATTAACTATTGATCAAATATTAAAAAAAATAACAGTGTTAAACTTTGAAATAATTTTAATTAATGATTTCAGTTCTGATAATACTGAAAAAATCTTAAAAAAAATTAGCTTGAAATCAGAAAAAATTAAAGTTTTAGAAAATTCTTCTCAAGGTTTGGGTGGTGCAATAAACAAAGGTATTGATCAAACAAGCAAAGATTATACTTGTATTTTCATGGCTGACTCATCTGATGATATTGAAGATCTAAACAAATATTATCAAACAGCCCTAAATACTGAAGTAGACGCTGTATTGGGTTCTAGATTTATTTATGGTTCGATTGTTGAAGGTTATCCAAAATCAAAATTATTTTTAAATAGAATATTCAATTATTTTGTAAAAATTATATTTTTTTCAAATTACAATGACTTTACTAACGCTTTTAAATTATACAAGACAAGATCCTTAAAAGAATTAAGACCAATTGTATCAGAAAACTTTAATATATTTCTTGAACTTCCATTAAAAATAATTAGTAGGAATTATAAATATAAAATTATACCAATTAATTGGCGCAATAAAAGAACTGGAAAAGCAAAGTTTAAAATAAAAGAATTAAGTTCTAAATATTTTTTTACTTTGATTTATTGCTTTATTGAAAAAATTCTTTTAAAAAAAACAAAAGAGAACTTCAAAGATTAGATAAAAAAATTATTTTTATGATTAAAAAAATTTTAATTACTGGATCTAAAGGTATGTTAGGGAAAAATATTATAAACGATCATAGATTTAAAAAATTTAAATTAATAAATTTATCTAGAGATAAATTTAATATAAAAAATCAAAAAAAAATGATTCATTGTCTTACAAAATTTAAGCCTGATTTAGTAATTCATTGTGCTGCAAAAGTTGGTGGAATTGGTGATAACTTTAAAAACAATCTTAAATATTTTAAAGAAAATGTTGATATAAATAATAGTGTTATTTTATCAACCAAGAAGGTGGGTATTAAAAAATTTATAAATTTTGGAAGCTCTTGCATGTATCCGGTATCTGCAAAAAAACCTCTTAGGGAGAGCTACATATCAATGAATAATCTTGAAAAAACAAACATTGGATATGCATTATCAAAAATTATTTCTATGGAAACTTGTAAAATTATTAATCAAGATAAAAAATATAACTATAAAACATTGATCCCATGTAACCTATATGGGCCTTATGATAATTTTAGCTTAGAAAAAGGTCATATGCTCCAGTCTGCGATTAAAAAAATATACACAGCGAAGAAGAAAAATAAGCCTTCAATTGAAATGTGGGGAAAAGGTAATGCTAAAAGGGAATTTATGTATATAAAAGATCTTGTGGACTTTATATTAATCCTAATCAAAAAATTTGATGAGGCTCCAAATATAATTAATGTTGGTACAGGAAAAGAATTTTCAGTAAATAAATATTACAAAAGTGTATTAGAAACATTAAACTTTAACCCAAAAATAGTGCGTCTAAAAAATAAACCTGAAGGTCAAATGTCAAAAGTGCTCGATGTTAAAATTTCTAGAAAACTGGGTTGGAAAAATAAAACTCAGCTTAAAGAAGGAATAAAAAAAACAATAAATTTTTATAAATCAAAATATGATAAAAAATAAATATCCATTAGCTGTTAATACCTGGGACAATAAAGAGATTATAAAAATAAAAAATCTTTTAGATAAGGGAAAATTAACAATGGGTAAATATGTTAACCAATATGAGAAAATGTTTGCAAAAAAAAATAAAAATAAATTTGCAATCATGACCAATTCTGGCTCTTCATCAAATTTGTTAATGTTTTCAGCTTTACTTTATACTAAACAAAAAAAACTTAAAATAAAACAAGGTGATGAAGTCATTGTTCCAGCTGTTTCTTGGAGCACATCTTATACTCCAATATACCAATTAAATTTAAAAATGAAATTTGTAGATATAGATTTAGATACACTCAACTATGACTTAGAGGAATTAAAAAAATCTATTAGCAAAAAAACTAGAGCAATTCTTTGTGTTAATGTTTTAGGAAACCCAAACAATTTCTCTAAAATTAATCAAATTATTAAAAATAAAAATATAATTTTAATTGAAGATAGTTGTGAGGCAATGGGTGCTAAATTTGGTAAATTACATGTTGGAAATTTTGGTGTTATGTCTTCATTTAGCTCATATTTTTCTCATCATATATCAACAATAGAAGGTGGAATCATAACAACAGATAATAAAGAACTTTATCATATTATGCTAAGTTTAAGAGCTCACGGTTGGACACGTGATTTACCTGATGAAAACTTAATATTAAGAAAAAGTAAAAATAAATTTGATGAAATGTATAATTTTATCCTTCCAGGTTATAATTTGAGACCAACAGAAATAAATGGAGTTGCAGGAATTGAACAATTAAAGAAATTAAATAATTTCCTTAAAATTAGGAGAAAAAATGCAGCTACCTTTGTAAAATTATTTAAAAATAATAAGATATTCAAAATACAAAAAGAAGTTGAAAAAAGTAGTTGGTTTGCATTTAGCTTTATAATTAAAAAAAGATCTTACAAAAAATTCAAAGAATTAATAAGAATATTAGAAACTCTTAAAATAGAATATAGACCTATAATATCAGGAAATTTTGCAGATAAGCATGTTTCAAAAAAATATTTTAAAGTTAAAAATAAAAATCTAAAAAATGCTAAATATCTTGATAAATTTGGAATTATGATTGGAAATAATCCAATAGATATGTCGCATATATTAAAGAAACTTAATAATAAATTAAGTTATTTCTAACATTTCATCAATCAGATAATTAATATCATGTTTAGGGGTCCACTTAAGTTGTTTTTTTGCTTTTCTAAAGTTACCTCTTAATTGATTAACATCTGTTGGTCTAAAATACTTTTTATTGACACTAATTATTTCTTTGTTTTTCACAAATCCTTTTTCATTTAGGCCTTTTCCTTTCCATATAATTTTCATATCAAGTTTTTTTGCAACTAATTCTGTAAATTTTTTTACTGAAAACTGTTTGTTTGTTGATATTACGTAATCATCTGGTTTTTTCATTTGCATAATTTTCCACATTGCAAATACAAAATCTTTTGCATGCCCCCAATCTCGAATTGAATATAAATTTCCTAAAATTAATTTTTTTTGTTTACCTTTTTTTATATTTACCAGCCCCTGAACAATTTTTTTTGTAACAAATGTCTCACCTCTTCTTGAAGACTCATGATTAAATAAAATACCATTGCATGCATACATACTGTAAGCTTCTCTGTAATTCTTAGTTACAAAGAATGAAAATACTTTGGAAATTCCGTACACAGACTGTGGATTAAATTTAGTTTTTTCATCTTGAATTTTTTTTCCACTATTTCCAAACATCTCTGAACTTGATGCTTGATAATATTTAATTTTTTTATTTGTTAACTTTATTGCCTCTAAAATCCTTAAAGATCCAAGAGCATCTACATCTGCTGTATATAATGGTATTTCAAAAGATACCTTGACATGACTTTGTGCAGCCAAATTATATATTTCATCAGGTTTAATTCTTTTTATAAGTGTGAAAATACTTGCAGTATCAGTCACATCTCCATAATGCATTTTGAATTGTTTATTATTATAAAAAAATTTATCCACTCTACTAGTATTTATTAAAGAAGAACGTCTCTTAACTCCATGAACTATATATTTTTTTTTAAGCAATAATTCTGTTAAATAAGACCCATCCTGACCAGTAACTCCAAATATTAATGCAATTTTTTTTTTCATATAATTTAAATTTCGATGGAATTAACTTCTTCCAATTTATTTAAATATTATTATAAATATTTCAATGCAAAAAAGTAATAACGACATTTTAAATTTTATTAATAATCAAAAATATATACTAATAATAATTCTAATTGTCTCATTAATTATTTCTTATATAATTCAAAAAAATACCCCCGTTCTTGTGTTAGATAAAGTTAAAAAAGTTAAAAATGAAAAAAAAAGTCCAAAAGTAATATTCACTGATTATAACTATTATATTTGGTACAACAGAAACTATAGCTCTGGATATATGAGTCTTATTATCGGAAGAGTATTCGAAAATATGGGTATTGAAACATTTAAAGATAATAAAGTTGAGCAAATTCCTAGTCTCAGGCAAACAAATACTTATGGCTTTTTTATTATAAGGACTTTAGATCCCATAAATGAGAATGTTTTTAATAAAAAATTTGAACTTGAAAAAAAAAATTTTATAGAACAGGAACTTGATATTATTAACAACTTTAGATCTACTAAAAAAGATAACAATTTACTTATTGAAAAAGAATATAATCTTTTCAAGATAGCAAATGCTAAAATTTATTTTAAAGAAAATAAAAGAATTAGAGAAACCACTTCATCCTATGCTAAAGAAATTATATTTAAATATAATGGTAATGAAGAACATTATTCTAAAAATATAAAATTCCTAGTCGATTACAGTTTATCAAGCGATTACAGTTTATCAAAAAGAGATTTTAAAGACGTGGGAAAAAGTAATAACAAATTGTATGAAAAAAAATTATTTTATTATCCAGAAATTGTAATTTTGATTTTATATATAAGTTACTTTTCTTTATATTTTTTTATACAACTAATTAGAGAAAACGATTAATTTTTTTAAGTCTAAAAAAATTAGAGAAAAGGTGTAAAAAAATATGATTGAAAGCCAATTATTAAAAAAATTTCCACTCGGTAAAAATGGTAGAAATTGAATAATAAGTGAAGCTAAAGGTATAAAATATAAATAATTAGAAGAATTTTCATTTCTAAAAAAATTTATTAAATTTATAATAAAAAATTTATATAACCAAATGATTCCAATAATGAAAATTGCAAATCCAATTATTCCGGTTTCTGTTAATATTTGCATAAATATATTATGTGGATGAGTAGAGCATCCCTTTACTATATGTTGATATTTTTTACATTCAATTCTAAATGACTTAGGTCCTGATCCAAAAATTTTATTATCCAGAAATATATAGTAACTAGATATTATGTGATTAGTATGAGTCTCAGAAATCCAATAAATTTTATTGTCAGAAAAAATTTGATTTTGAGTTGTTTCAACAATTCTATTAAATACTTTCTCATTAAATTTAATTGAACTTACAAAAATTAAAAATACTAAAAATATAACAGATAATAAAATTTTAATTTTTTTAATATAAAAAATAAAAACAACTAAATTTAATACTAATAAAAATAGAGCAACTCTCTCACCAGTGAATAAAGTTGTCCATAAAGCAACAAAAAAAATTATTAATCCAATTGATAAACTTAATTTTTTTCTGAAATAAATTATAATAAAAAAATTTATTATCGGTAAAATCCTTGATAAATAACTACCAAGTACTTCTTCCTCAAAAAAAATTCCTGATATGTTAAAATTATCTTGTTGCCAATATTGACCTCTATTTCCAAATAAACTAACACCAGTAAAAATTTGAAATTGAGCATCAACAAAAATAATCAAAAGAAATATTAAAGGAATTAATGAAAGTTTTTTATTAAAATATTTATTCTCAAAAAAGTATTTAGCACTAATAAGAAACAATATTAAACGTAAGTAAAAAAAGGCCTTAGTAATAATCAGTTCATTTTGGGACAAAATTGCTGAAAATAAAACAACTATATAAAATAAGTAAAAATAAATAAAAATATTTTCTCTAAAAATTTCAAATTTTTTTTTTTTTATTATTTCAAAAATAATTAAAATAGTGAAAAGATTAAGTAAAATTTCAGCTATCAATGGACCTACAGCTAAACCAATTGGAATAGAAAAAAATAAGAAATTTATGAAATTAGAATAATTTAATTTAAAGTCCTCACTAACACTCATAAGCTAAAATCTGAATATTTTTCTGGAAATAGATTTTTTAAATCAGCAAAAACTCCATTTTTTTTCTTTATTTTTAATAAATTTTTTAATTTAATTTTTTTAAATTCTTTATGTTTTAACCCAATAACTATAAGATCAAATTTGAACTCAAAATTTCTCAATTTATCTAGTAGCTTTATATTTCTAAATTTTTTGGAGGTTTTTGTGCTAGATTTAATATAGGGATCATAAGCATAAATTTTAGTATTCTTTTTTTCAATCATGTTACATAAATCTATCATTTGTGAATTTCTAGTATCGGGACAATTTTCCTTAAAAGTTAAACCTAATATCAATGCATTTTTAGTTTTTTTAGGTTCTCTCAAAGCATATGAAATGTTTTTAAAGACCCAATTTGCCATGCTGTCATTCAATTTTCTTCCAGCTAAAATAATCTTTGGGTTATAATTTTTTTTCTTTGAGATGTATGTAAGATAATATGGATCAGTACTTATACAATGCCCTCCAACTAGTCCAGGTTCATATCTATGAAAATTCCATTTTGTTGATGCGGCATCAAAAATTGATTTAGAATTCAATTTTAATTTTTGAAAAATAATTGAAAGTTCATTAAAAAGTGCAATGTTGATATCTCTTTGCGTATTTTCAATTATTTTTGCAGCTTCAGCTATTTGTATACTTTCAGCTTTATATGTGCCTGCTTTTATTATTGATCTGTATAAATAATTTACTAAATTAAAACTTTCCTTAGTACACGCAGAAACTATCTTAACAATTTTTTCTAATTGGTGTGAATTATCACCCGGGTTCACTCTTTCTGGAGAATAACCACAATAAAAATATTTTTTACCAGATTTAATTAGTTTTTTTTCATTCTCATTATCTACCACATATTTTATTTTCGAGTTATTTTCTATGATTTTTGCACAAATATTTTCTGTGGTTCCGGGAAAACTTGTAGATTCAAAAATTACTAAATCTTTATGCTTAATTATTTTTGATATTAAAATGCAAGCTTTTTTTAATGGTTTCAAATCTGGTTGTTTTTTTTTATTTACAGGGGTCGGTACAGTAACGATTAGAATATTACAATCACCTAAATCATTTAAATTGTGAGTAATATTTTTTTTTAAATTAAAAAGTTCATTTTTTTTTATTTGTAAAGTCATATCTTTTAATTTCTTTAGGTCAGAAATTTTATCTTTATTAATATCAAAACCTTTTGTTTTAAATTTTTTTGAAAATTTAATGAATAAAGGTAACCCAACATATCCCAATCCTATTATTCCTATTTTTATTGTTTTTTTAGGCATTTTCATTAATGTCATTTGAATATTTTTTTATAATTTTTTTTTCATCAAAATATTTTTTAGCAAGCTTCCTTCCATTTATTGAAAAAAATTTTTTTTTATAACTAGATAAATTATGATATTTTATCATTAAATTTGCTAGGTCAAATTCATTTTTAAATTTTTTTATGAAACCGTTATAATTATTTTTAATAATTTGATCACAACCGCCTATTTTATTAGTTATTGCTGGACGTCCTGTTGAAATTGACTCTAACAATGATCTATTTAAACCTTCAGGATAATTAGTTGGCAGAACCACACAGTCTGAAATTTTCAAAATTTTTCTGATATCAGTAACATGATTAAGAAATTTGACTGCATTAATTTTTTTCCATTTACTTAGTTCTTCTCTAGAAATAGAATATTTATCTTTGGAAGTACTTCCAACTGCAAGAAATTTAATTTTAGGATATTTTTTTTTAACGAGTATTGCGGCTTTTATGAATAAAATTATACCTTTAAGTTTTAAAAATCTACCTATAAATACAAAGGTAGTATTCTTATTGATGGAAGGTTTTATGTATTTAAAGTGTTTCAAATTAATTCCTGTTCCATTAATCAAAAATAACTTTTCTTTAGGTACTAGTTTTTTTGATTGTAAAAGCTTAAAATCTTTACGAGTTACAGCATAAAACTTAAATATATTTTTCTGTGATATCTTAAAAAAAAAAAAAATTAATTTTTTAAAAAAAATATTTTTCGTCAAGCTCAGTCCAAATCCATCTAATGTATTAATAACTTTTATTTTTGAATTTTTTAGTAAAAAACTACTATATAATATTGGCTTTATAGTAAAATTAATTACAACGTCTGGTTTATAGCTTTTAAATAAATTTTTTAATTCAAATAAAAGTTTAATTTCGTTAATAGGGTTCGTACTTTTTGAAATAATTTTAATTGATTTAGTTTTTGCTCCAAATTTTTTCAATTTGGTTATGGAATAATCTTTTAAAGATGAGATAAGAATATTATTTTTATTTTTAATAAATTCTTTAACAAAACTTGATCTGAAATTATAAACACTCCAGAATGAGTTTGAAATAATAAGAATTCTCATGTTTTTTTTTGAAATAAGGTATATAAGTTTTTTTATAATTTAAAAGATACTTATAAGCAAATTTTTATATGATTAGAAATTATTCTTATTATTTTTTTTTCCTCGTAATTATTTTTCTAGTTTCAAATTTATTACCTTGGACAAATCCTTACCCAGATCATGCTGTTTACAAACCTTTAGAAAATTTTGTTTTATTCTGGCAATATGATGCGGATACTCCTGGTGAGATTTTATCCTCTCTTTACTTTCCAGATTACTTTGAAAAAAATAATACACGATTAGAGAGACCTGGTTATCTTATTCCTTCATTTTTTTTTTCTAAAATTTTAATTTTTTTTAATGAAATTTTTCATCTAAATATTCCAAAATTATATTTAGGTGCAGCTGGTTACTTATCTACTAAATTTATGTTTTATTTTATTGGTTTTATTATGTGTATAAAAATATATGAAATGTATTTTAATGAAAAAACTTCTAAATTATTAACAATTTTATTATTTCTAGGTTGGGAAAGTGTTAGAATGATTTCTCAATTAAATACTAGCGAATTTCAATTTTTATATCCTATAATCACGACATATTTATTATTAAATATTGATGAAAATAAGAAAGTTAAAAGTATTATTTTTTTATTAATTATTGGTTTTCTAATTACTGTAAAACATAATGTAGCTATAATACTAACAATCATTACCTATCTTTTATTAAAAAAAAAAATAAAAAGTACTTTTTTATTTTGTTTTTTTATTTCAATTTTCCCAATGTTCTATCTAATATATATTAAATTAATTGGTTATGAGATTTATTTTCATTTATTCGAAAGTGATCATCAGTATGGTTCATGGCTTCTTTCATCAGAAATAAAAATTATTTTAATAAAACTTTTAAAAAGTTCCATTGTATTTTTGAAATATAATTTAGATTATTATTTTTTCTTTTTGATTCCAATTATATATTTTGTTTTTCAAAAAAATAATTATCAAAAATATCAAAATGAAATATTATTTTGTTTTTTATTAATATTTTTTACTTTCGTTCAAGGCTTTAGTGCAAATAAATATGGAAGATTATTTTTTGATCAGATGTCTTATCATACACGAGCTTATATGGTTGGAGATTATGCATTTGTTGTTTTTGGGACTTTTGGTTTTTTATTAGAAAAAAACTTATTTCAAATAAAAAAATATCTATCATTACTCATCGTATTATGGTTTTCATATACTTGTACATTTTTTATAAATTTGCCTTGGGAAAATCCAAAAAAACAACCATCAAGAGATTGGAAAAGTAGAATAATTAACCTTCCTGATTAATTAAATTCTGTTTCGAAAAGTTAAACTTTTCAAATGCCATTACTGCTAGAATACTAATTGGTATTAGGCATGGGACTCTGTATCTCCAATCATAATCTATTAATAAAATTGAATGAAAAAAACAAAATGAAATAATAGTTATGATCATAGTAACAATTATTTTTTTTTGATCTATTTCGTACGCGCTAAATTTAAACAAAGTATATAAAGACAATAAGTATAATGGTATGAAAACTAAGAAATTTAAAATATTATGTTTTATGCTGAATAATTCGTCATAAAATATAAAAAAACTTATAAACCTTAAAAGAATTATTTTAATAATATCAAATATATTTTTCGGGACCTCAACGTAAGTATGTGGCCTATCATTAATTATTACACCTTCAAAATAGTATGATCTATGGTACTGAAAAGTGTCATAAAAAATTTCAGGAAATACATTATAAAACAATGAAAAAGAAATTAATATTGTTATTACAGAATAAATTATAACTAAGTAAAAAAAATTTTTTTTCAATGAAATTGTATTGCCTAATACTTTGATAAAAGTTATGTATTGCAAATATATTAATACAGAGACAATTCCAGGTGGTCTTGTAAAAACTAATAATAAAATTAACAAAATATTTATATATTTTAAATTATTTAAAGAGAGATTTAATATAAATAGTAGACACAAAAAACTAAAAAAGAAGTCTGTCAATAAATAATTTGTCCAAATAATATAATCATAATTTATTGATATAAAAAATGGTATTAAATAATAATATTTAATTTTAAATGATAATTTTTTTATTAAATGAATTATAGAAATAAAACAAATTGAATTTAATAATATAAAAAAGTATTTAAAATTATCATTTAAAATTAAAGATATTTTGAAATATAAAACAGAAAAATAAAACATCACCCCATCTATACCTCTTTCTTGAAAGAGATAAGAAAGTGCACTTAAAGGGTTAATTTTCATTTCATTGGCCCATTGAATGAATCTTATTGTATCTGTAGAAGATTTTGTGTCTGTGAAAATTAAAATTGATATAAAAATTCCAACAGGCAATAAATAATAAAATAAATTAGTATATTTTAAATATTTATTCACGAATAATATTTTAAGTACAAAATTTTTGGTAAAATTTTTATTTTGGTTAGAATTAAAACAAAAATTCTAAACATCTTTATGAAATTATAATAAGTAAAGAAATTTTTAAAATTTTTGTTTTCTTTTTTTAATATTTCATCAAATTCTTCCTTTGTTATTTCTAATTTATTCAAAATAAAGTTTTTTAAATTTTCTTGATCTTCAATCACAATAGGATTTTTAATTTTTTTTTTTGCTTCATGTAAAGAAATTTTTTTAGATCTTATCATTGCAGATAAGTCAGTTTTTCTTCTATCAATATTGAACTTTTTTGGTAAATAATATGATACACAAAATTTCGTAAATGTTGACTCGTGATGATGTGATCCATAAAATTGCCAATCAAATTCGTTTTGAAGTGTTTTTATTACCTTATCGTTATCGTATTCTACATAATTTAATGGTAATATCGTTTTTATATTTCTGAAAAATTTATATTTAATTAAGTCTGAAATACTAAAATTATCAAACTTTTTTAAATTTCCTTTTCCATATTTTTTAAAGACACTTTTTATGTATAAACCATCCATATATGTCCATTCTAATGGATCTAAACCCTCCGTCCTAAATGAGTGACCATTAAAAACATAATTTATTTTTTCCCTATATGCGATTTCATACATTGTTTTAAAGATACCTATATCTGTTGTAATATCTACATCTGGAACATTAGCGAAAAAAAAAGATCTAGTAACATTTTTAAATGTTTCCCAATCTGCCACTTTTGTCTCTAGATCAATGTTTAAGCTTGAGCAGATTGAATGAATATTACTTACAGATATTTCAGAGTTAAAACCATTGTCAAAATGAACAGCTAGGGGTCTTAAACCCAATATTTTTTTTGTAACATATAAAGAGTAGGAGCTATCTCTCCCTCCGCTTACTCCACAAATACAATCATATCTTTTAGAAACACCCTCTTTTTTAATTTTTTTTGCAATTTCAAAAAGTTTTTCTAAAGGAGGCTTATCAAATTGATAGTCCTTTTCCATTTCTTCATGTGCTCTACAGTATTTGCACTGATTTTTTTTTATCTAATTCAATATTACCAGCTGTCTCATCCATTAAACAGTAATTACATCTAATCATTTTAATTTTTTTTTTGAAGTAGAAATATTGATAATACACCAAAAATAAAATAAATAATTAATAAAGATAGTCTAAACACACCAACTAAGAAAATTATTTCAGATATTTTAATTTCAATTGATTTTGTTCCAATATAAATCATAGTCTCAGTTATGCCAATTGATAATGGAGTAAAATTTAAAAAAAAACTTAATGATGTTATTGCTGTTGCTAAACTACTAAAACCAAAATTAAGTACTTCTCTCAATTCATAAAAACCAACAAGATATATCATTAACAAAACAAAATATTGAAAGACAAATAATTTTATAAAGAAAAATATATGATTATTAAACTTCTCAATGATCTTTGAAATAAAATTGAGATTACTTTTAATCAAAAAATTAAAGATTTTAAATTTTTTTATTTTTTCAAAATTAAACAAAAAAAGCAGTGAACTTAAAAATATAATAAAAATTGATAAAATTAGATAAAATAGATAATCATCAAAAAACAAAATTTTAAATTTTAAATTAACAAGAAGAGTTATGCCTGAAAAAATAGATAATTCTAATATGGCAAGCAATAACGTAAAAGAAACGAAATCTCTAATATCAATTTTATAAGTTTTTTTTAAGTAGATACACCTAAAAAAAGTTCCAAAGAAATTAAATATAGTATTGAATAAATATGTTGCATTAATAATTAAAAAACATTTAAAAAAATTTTCATTTTTTTTTGAAAATATATTAATTATTTTTTTTTGATTAAATCCCTCTATTAAAAGATAAAAAAGAGACAAAAAGAAAATTACCAAAATCAGTTTTAAATCAATATTTAAAAGAAAATCAAATTTTTCATTTTCTTTGACAATGTATTTATTGATGGCAAATAAAATAAAAATTAAAAGCAAGAATGATAATATAGATCTAATTATTAATGATCTATTCATATTTACTTACCAATTCTTCTAATTGTTTCTCACTAAAATAACTTATTAAAACTGCCTCATTTAATCCAAATAAACTAAATATACTTGATGCTGCTGCAGCAGATAATTTGGTCTTATCAAATAATTCTATAAAACTCTCAAAACTTGAGGCACCTCCACTTGCTATTATAGGAATATCAAATTCGTTTTCTACTTGCTTATATAGATTAATATCAAAACCATTTTTTGTACCCTCATTCGAAATAGAATTTAATATTACTTCTCCTGCACCAGAAGATACTACTAAATTTAAATGCTGAAGAAATTTTTTATCGTAAAATTTTTTTCCATTATCAAAAAAAATTTGATAATCTTCACCAATTAATTTTACATCAACACCCACAACTATGCTTTGACTACCAATTTCACTCGAAATATCACTAATTAAATTATAGTTATTAATTATAGTCGAGTTTAAATAAATTTTCTCTGCTCCTGAATTGATTAATTTTTTTGCATCCTCAACTGATTTTATATTCCCGCCAACAGTAATTGGCATAAAAATTTCGCTTGAAATTTTTCTTAAAAGATTTGTATCAAAAAGTCTGGACTGTTCTCTAGCTGATTTATCTAAAATAATTAGTTCATGTGATTTTTTATTACTATAAATTCTTACAGCATTAAATATATCGCCTAAATATTTATGATTTTGAAAATTTTTTCCTTTAATCATACTTTGATTATCAATTAAAATAGAGGGAATAATTCTAATTCTTTTTTTTTTGTTCATTAAAAATTGATTACAAACTTTTTTAAAAAATTAGTTCCTACATTTAAACTTTTTTCAGGATGAAATTGGACTCCCACAATATTATTTTTTATAAAACCCGCACAAAAATTAATATTAAAATTTGACGAGAATACATTTACTTCTTTATCAGTTATTTTTGCATGGTATGAATGACAAAAATAAAATTTAGCGTCTTTGTCACCATTATATTCAAAAATTTTATGTTTAGACAAAATTGGTGCCCAACCAATGTGAGGTACATTATTTACCTCATTTTTTAAAAATTTTTTGCAATAACCATCTATTATTCCTAAACCTTCACTATCTCCTTCTTCACTATAATTTAACAATAGTTGCATACCAACGCATATGCATAAAATTTTTTTTTGATCTTTAATAATCAAATTTTTAACAACATCATCTAAACTATTTTTTCTTAAATTTTTCATGCATGCATCAAAATTTCCAACACCAGGGAAAATTATTTTTTCACAACGAGTAAGCTCTTTATGGTTTTTGGAAATTAAATAATTGAAACCAGTTTTCTTTAAAACGTTAGAAATGGAATTTATATTTCCTGTCTCTGTATTAATAATTCCAATCATGTTTATAATTTTTTATTTTTATAAATTAAAAATTTTCAATATTGGTAAACCAATTTACTATTTCAAAAAGTTTAATAACATTTTTTCCTTTAGTGGTAATATAAATTTTTCCATTTATATTTTCTACATTTTTTAGAAATAATTGCTCATCAACTCTTTTTTTGAATTGACCTCTGTCTTCAAAGAATTCTGAAAACATTTTTTGTTTTGTTTCTTCAATAGTTGTTCCGTTACTTTTTTGGATATATGTTAAAATGTACATTGAAGGTGATCTATCCCCATTTACAATGAATGTCATTAATACTGAATAATTTATTAAAAAAGAAATTAAAAAAGCTGCAAATAATGGAAATA
>CACBNI010000016.1 GCA_902540595.1 uncultured Pelagibacteraceae bacterium | reverse complement strand
TTTTTCAAGTTCACGAAAATTATATAAAATCAGGAGCAGATGTAATTACATCAAACACTTATGCAATCACACCAATATCCATGAGAGAATATGGATATGAGGAGTTTGTGCACGAATGGAATAAAAAAACTGTTGATATAGCATTAAAAGCTGCAGCTTCGACTGATAAAGAAATTGCAGTTGCAGGATCTGTTTCTACGTCTGGAAGTTGGGATAAGTTAACTAAAGACGAGATAAAACCTGGATTTACTGATCAGTTAAATATTTTATCGGATGCAGGTGTTGATTTAATTATTTTAGAAGCAATGACTTCTAAAGATGAGACAGTAGAGACCATAATAGAATGCTCTTCGAAAATTAATTTACCAATATGGCTTTCAATATCTTGTGCAATGAATAATGAAGAGAGAAAGTTAATGCATGGCTATCAAGAAAGTGTGACTAATTCCAAAGCTAAGTTTTATGACTATTTAGAAAACTCATTAACAAAATTTAGTCAACTTCATAAAGGACCAATTTTAGTAGCTCACTCTGATATAAAAGTAACTAGAGAAGCAATTAAAATTTTAAAAAGAATTCATAAAGGAACAGTCGGTGCTTATCCAAATAATGGTTATTTCGAAAAACCAAATTGGAAATTAGTTGATAATATTTCACCATCTAACTATCTTGAGGAAGCAAAATCGTGGGTATCAAGTGGTGCTCAAATTATTGGTGGATGTTGTGGTATTGGGCCAGATAAAATTAAAGCTATATCAGTTTTAAAATAATTTATGTATTTTAAATTTAATGGATAAAAAAAAAATTACCAGTGAACCAAACCCCTCTCTTAAAATTATAAGAGACAATAAACCAAAATGGTATCTACCAGAAACTAGGAGAGAAGGATACAGGAATTTACATAAAATAAATAGGTATGGTTTGTTATTTAGATCTGATCAGGTTTTAACTTTAAATAAAAAATATAACTCAGAAATTGAAAAAATAACAACTGTTCAAAGAATGATAAATCATAAGTACTTCTGCTCATTATTAGTTGGTAAAGATCAAGATATTCTTTTTGAGAAATACGCAGATGATTTTAGTGAACATACTCCCCAAACTATTATGTCTATTACTAAAATGTTTGTAAATTTATTTATAGGAGAACTTGTTGAAAAAAATATAATTGATTTAAACAAAACTGTTTCAGAATATTTACCAAATATTAATTCTGGATATGCGTCAGCTAAAATTCAAGATGTGTTAGATATGAATATACAAAACTCTTATAATGAAGATTATACAGATCCCTATACATCATCTTTTTTACATGAGCCTGTTTGTGGATGGAGACTTCCTGACGATTCAAATTATAAAATTGTTCAAGAAGAGTTTTTAAATTCAATTGAGTCTATTAAAGGAGAAACTTTAGAAAATAAAAGTGATTTGTCTCACTATAAGTCAGCAAATACCGATGTCTTAGGTGTTTTAATTGAGAAAGTTAGTGGAAAGAAATTAAAAGACTGGTTATTAGAAGCCGTTGAGGCTGCGGGTTTTGAAGATGGTATGTATATGGGAACTGATAGAGATAGTATGCCATGGATTTCGGGTGGAGGATGCCTGATTTCAAGAGATTTTTTAAGGTATGGGCTTTTATTCTCAAGGAAAGGCCATGGTGTAAAAAATAGAAAAGTTGGTTCAGAAAAATTTTTAAATGAAACCCTTACAAACAAGGGTACTAAATATATGGAGTTATCTACTAATAAATACTTATACTATTCTAATTCATCAATGAAATGTGGTGATTGGATTGGTCATTCTGGTCTTGGTGGTCAATTTTTAGCAATAAATTTGAAGAATGGGATTGTTGCATCGTACTTTTCTGTCATTGAAACAGACTCTGGCACTGATGAAAATTATAAAAGAGATATGATCAATATGTTAGATGAAATTGTTAATAAAAATTTCTAGAAATTAACTCTGATTAATTTTATCCGCTATTAAAATTTTTCTCTGCATTTCTCGAAGAACAGGTTTTTCAATAAGTTTACCATCTATAACTACTAAACCTGTATCCGATTCATTGAATTGGTCTACAATTTTTTTGGCTTTAATAATTTCCTCTTTAGACGGCGTAAAAATTTCATTTAGCATGTTTATTTGTTTTGGGTGAATAGAACCTTTTCCTGTAAATCCTAAATCTCTTACAAGTTCTGCTTCTTTTTTCATCCCATCCATATCCTCTAGATCTAAATAAGGTACATCTATAACATCTACACCAACACTTGCTCCTGCATGTACTAATCTAGATCTTGCGTATATCAAATTTTTATATTCATTTGGAACTCTAAGCTCTGCAGCCATATCTACACCTCCAAAATATATTGCAACTATTCTTTTACTTGCATGAGCAATGTCATAAATACTTTCAAGTGCTTCATTAGTCTCCATTATAACATGAAGATCGGTGTCTAAACCACAATCTGTCAGTAGATCATCAATAAAAGTAATTTCATCAGGAGTTTTTACTTTGGGTAACATTATTGCCTTAACATTTGTTTTGCTTGAAATAACAGCTTCAAGATCCATGAGACCAAATTTTGTTCGTTGGCAATTTACTCTAACAACTAACTCAACACCACCTTTAACTTCAAGAGATTCAAGTGCTTTAAATGTATTTTTTCTTGCTTGATCTTTATCTTTAATTGCTATTCCATCTTCAAGTTCGATACAAACCATATCTGTACCTGATGCGATAGCTTTTGGAAACATTTCTGGTTTAAGACCTGGTGTAAAAATAAAACTACGTCTTACACTTATTTTATTTAAATTCATCTAAATACTATATCCTATAATTTAAAATGTTATGAATTTTATTTAAATCATCATTATTTACTTACATCTTCTTTTGGAGATAAAACTACAGCTATAATTCCGCCAATAACAATCAGAGAACATCCAACAATCTGGCGCCAACCAAATGGTTCGTCTGTAAGAATACTTGAGCTAATGGCTCCAACTATTATTTCTGATAAAAATAGAATTGAACATATCCCCGCTCCTATTTGAGTTGGAGCCCATAAGATTACAATACCTGTTGGTATAAAATAAAAAACTGAAATTAAAACTAAAAATGTTGTCATTGAAATAAATGCTTCATTAGATGGCATTGGTCCAAGATAATCGACAAGTAAAAAACCAGCGCATATATTAAATAACGTGCCATAAAAGAAAAAACCGAAAATTATAGGGAAAACTCCGTCAGTTTTAATAACCTCAAGTCTAATCATTCCTCCTGCAAACATAATTCCACCTAAAAGAGCTAGCCAGTCTCCTGCGTTTTCTGGTAACGGAATGTTGCCACCTTGACCAAAAACCACCCATAATCCACCGAGTGCTAAACCCAAGCTGACAATTCTTTGCCAACCATGTTTTTTCTTTAAAAAAATAATTTCAAATATTGTTGTCCAAACAGGCGTCATGTAAAACATTATTAAGGCTCTAACTACATCAGTTAGAAGAAAGCTTAATGCATAACATATAAAACCTCCTCCAATTAAAATTCCCATAGCAGGTAGCTCGAGGCCTGTACCTCTTCTTTTACCTAATCTCCAGAGTGCAATGGGTAATAATATTAATGTTCCAATTATCATTTGAGATATTGTGCCCCAACCACCAGTTAAGCCACCGTCTTCAAGAATTCTTTGTGGTAACCAATATATTCCCCAAGCCCCAGCTGAAATGGCTAATGCTATTGAAATTTTGTAATGGTGAGGGTGTGTCATATTAATTAATAAAATTTAGGTTTTATTTTACTGAAATTAAAAATATCTTCATATTTACTTACAAAAGAGAATAATTTCAAATCATCTTTATTTTTTCCAATGATTTGCATGCCTATTGGCATACCGTTTTGATTAAAACCAACTGGGATTGTCATAGTAGGTAATTCTAAAAGACTCGATAATACAAAAACTTCTAACCACCGATGATATGTGTCTAATTCTTTATCACTAACATTTTTTGGAAATTGTATGTTTTTATCAAATGGAAAAATTTGAGCCGATGGTAATACTAAAAAATCAAAATTTTCAAAAATTAAATTTATTTGATTTAAACATTCTTGTTTTTGATTTAAGGCTATTTGTAAACCCTCAGCTTTAATTTCTTTGCCTTTGTTATACTCCCAAATTGCTTGATATGTCATTGAACTAATATCCGAAATATTCATAGCCAAAGTATCTTCATAAATACTTTTAGCCCTTAATGTTGTCCAACTCTTCCACAAAATATCAGTATTTATTTTTGGTTTAAGATTTTCTACTCTAAGATTGATTTTTTCTAAATCTTTTAATTTAGTCTCACAAATTTCCAATATATCTTTTTCTACAATGTAATTCCCATTCATATTAGAAAGCCATCCAATTTTAAAAGATGAAAATTCTTTTTCACTTATATTTTGATCTTTAAAAGAGCCATCTAAATCAAATGAAAATTTGTCAACTGAATCACTTCCTACAATTTCATCTAATAAAATAGACATATCTCTTGGATTTCTCGCAAAGCATCCTGGCGTAGTAAGTATTGGTAAATTCAAATTTTGTCCTGAGCGATCTGCTGCGACTAAACCTGGTGTAGGTCTAAAACCATAAATATTTGCATATGCTGCAGGTCCACGACATGATCCCATTTGATCTGTGCCATCAGCAAATGGTAATAATCCAGCAGCAACAGCTGAACTTGCGCCTCCACTTGATCCAGCTGCTGATTTCGATAAATCATAAACATTTGAAGTTGGTCCGAAAAGCCTATTGATTGTGTGTCCTCCTACACCAAGTTCTGCGGTGTTTGTTTTTCCAATAACAATTGTTCCTTTATCAATCAAACGATTTACAAATAATGAGTTTTTTTTAGGTTGATTATTTTTTGAGCCTGGGAATCCATATGTAGTTTTAAAACCCACAACATCTGTCAGGTCCTTAATTGCTATTGGCAATCCATTTAAAGGTTTATCAATTTCCTTGGAATTATCCTTTTCAATTGCTTCTTTTAAGATTAATTCTCGATCCTTTTGAAGAACAATAGCATTTAAGTCAGGGTTAAATTTTTCAATTCTATCTAAATAATACTCAACAACTTCTTTAATTGAGATTTGTCGACTTTTTATATTTTTTTGTATTTCATTAACTGATTGATTTTTAAGCATCAAAGCTTATCTAGCTTTTTTAATACTTTGCAAAACCATTTCTTTCATATCAGCTAATGAAGCTACTTTAGGATTAGTTGCATATGCTTGATCTTTCATTGCTTTTTCAGCAATTCTTCCAACACAATCCTCTGGAACATCAATTTCACCTAAACTATTTGGAATTTTAATTCTATCTAAAAGTTCCTCTAAATTTTTTATAAATGCGTTTACAGAATGATCTTTATATTGCATTGCTTCTGACATTCTTTGAACTTTTTCCTCCATTCCAGGCAAATTATATTTCATGACAACTGGTAAAACTATTGCATTAGTCAATCCATGATGAGTATTATATTCCGCTCCTACCATATGAGAAATAGAATGAACATTTCCTAACCCTTTCAAAAATGATATTCCTGCTAAACAAGAACCAACATGCATACCACCTCTAGCTAATATATTCTTAGGCTCCTCAACAGCTTTAATTAATGATTTTGAAATTAAAGAAAGTCCTTCCAGTGCTGCCCCATCACACATTGGATTAAATCCAGGCACACAATATCCCTCAATAGCATGTATTAAAGCATCAGCTCCCGTCCATGCAGTTAAAGTAGATGGCAATCCTATTGTTAACTCGGGATCAATTAATGCTAAAGATGGTCTGACATCTGGGTGCCACATACAAAATTTCATACCCTCTTTTAAGTAGGTAACCATTGCTGTTATCTCTGTTTCGGCTCCTGTGCCTGCTGTTGTAGGAATAGTTATAATTTTTGGAAAGGGATTATCTTTACTAATTTTTGGAGGCGTAAGTTCAAATTCAAAATCTCTTAAAGGCACATCATTATTTGCTGTAAGGCAAATTAATTTACCTCCGTCCATTGCACTTCCACCGCCAATAGCAATTATTGAGTCATGTTTTCCATCTTTATATTTTTTGCAACCGACAGATACCTCATCCTCTCTAGGGTTTGGTGATATATCAAAAAATAAATCTGACTTTACATTTGAGTTAGCTAAATAACTTTGTAAATTTTTGACAAATGGTAATTTTGGGCTACCTTTATCAGTAACTATTAAAGGATTCTTGATGTCTAAATTATTACAAATTTTACCTATTTCCTTAAGACGACCTGGACCATATGCAATGTTAGTTGGGAATGTCCAATCTTGATTAGACAAGATATAAGATTCATTTAGTTTAAAATTACTCATTTTATTTGTAAGGTTTATACAATTTTAAAAAAAATTATACATGAAAATTTCCTCAGAAAAAATTGATATTAAAAAAACTTACCTTGCAGTTACGACTATGCTGATGGCAATTCTATGTGTTGATTTATATATGGTGGTAATTAAATTTCTTGGAAACGAGTATTCTGTAATTCAACTTGCAGTCTTTAGAAATATTGCTGGAGTTATACCTTTAATTTTACTTGTTTTGTATACAAAAGAGCATTTCACGATTTTTAAAAATTTAAATAAAACCTTCATGACACTTAGCTTTTTTAGAGGTTTGGGATTTTTAGCAATGAATATTTTTATATTTATTTCTGTGATAAATCTTGAATTTGCAACTGCAATGACGCTTACTTTTTCATCTCCTTTTTTTATAGTTATTTTTTCAATATTTTTTTTAAAAGATAAAATAGGAATTTATAGATGGTCAGCAATTTTTATAGGTTTTTTGGGTGTAGTGCTAATTATGAAACCTACCAGTGATATATTTAATTTCTATTCAATCTTTCCTATTTTAACAGCTATCGCTTGGGCTATGACAGTTATAATTTTAAAATTTATTCCTGATGGTCACTCAACTGCAAAGATACAACTTTTCACTCTTATTTTTAACGTTATAGGCGGTGTAATTTTATATTTCATTACAAGTGGACATGTTGAGATAAAAAGTATTGAAGATTTCTTTTTAATGAGTTTGACGGGTATATTAGGAGGAACTGCTGCAATTTTATTTATTTATTCCTATAGATTAATCTCAGCAAGCAAAATGGCTTCATTTGAATATTTGGGTATACCCTCTTCTTTTGTTCTTGGATGGATTTTTTTTAAAGAAGCTCCATGGGACCAACTTTTTCCAGGTGTACTAGCAATAGTTTTGGCAGGTATGATAATTATATGGAGAGATAAAGTTAAACAAAAAACTATTAAAGGTAATAACCAGTTTAACTAGCTGACTTCATTGATTTCATAACTATTGCTCGATCTATTTCTCCTAGTAAATCTCCTGTATCGCTACAAACAACTGGAAATGATTTATCAGAATCAACAAGCTTATCTATCAATGTCTCAATTTTAGAATTATCAGGTATGCAATGTGATTTCTCTCCATATAATTTTTTAGTATCATCACAACATTCTTTTCTCATAACTTTTCCAGCACTTAAAACTTTGTATTTAGGGACATCCTCGCAAAAATCTTTTACATATTGATCTTTTGGATTAGCGACTATTTCTTCTGGTGTTCCAACTTGTGACACCTCCCCGTCTTTCATGATAGCAATATGATCTGCCATTTTTATAGCTTCTAAAAAATCATGAGTAATAAATACCATAGTTTTTTTAACTTTTTCTTGAATATTTAAAAGTTCGTCTTGCATTTCTCGTCTTATAAGAGGGTCAAGTGCTGAAAAAGGTTCGTCAAATATTAATATTTCTGGATCTACTGCCAAGGCTCTTGCTAAACCAACCCGTTGTTGCATACCACCTGATAGTTCTCGAGGATAATTATTTTGCCATCCATCTAAACCCACCATTTTTAAAACTTCCATTGATTTTTCAATTCTCTCAATTTTTTTACTTCCCCTAACTTCTAGTCCGTACCCAATATTTTCTATAACTGTCCTATGTGGAAAAAGTCCAAAATGCTGAAACACCATGCTCATTTTGTTTCTCCTTAAATCAAGCAACTCTCTGTTACTCATCTTTGTTACATCTACGTCATCCATTTTTACTGTTCCTGAAGTTGGCTCTATTAGTCTTGAAATGCATCTTACTAATGTTGATTTTCCACTTCCTGACAAACCCATTACAACAAAAGTTTCACCTTTTTGAATTGAAAAACTTACACCCTTCACCGCAACTACATGTCCAGTTTTCTCTTGTACTTCCTTGATTGATAATTTCGGATCTAGTTCCTTCATTATTCTTTTTTCATCAGGTCCAAAAAGTTTCCAAATATTTGAACAAGTTATTTTTGAAGAACTACTCATAATTTCTATGTATTAAAATCAAAATAGACAATATTTTTCTTTAAATGTAAAATAATATATTTTAATTTATAAATACAATGGATGCAGTTCAAAAAACACTAGAAAATAAAAATAATATAAAAAGTATTATAAAATATTCATTGGTATTATTGGTTTTTATAGGAGCCTTATTTCTTTCAACTCAAAATGACGGACCATCAAAATTTCCTAAAGTTGTAACTGATGAATTTACTTTTACAGCATGGGTAAATGAGGGGGAGGATTATCTAAAAAAAAATTACAGATGGATTACAAAAATTTTAGCAAATTACATTAAGGCTGGTTATTATTTTTTAGAAGATTTTTTGCTTGATTCACCTTGGATTTTAGTCGCTGCAATTTTAACACTTCCTTGTTTTATAGTTGGTGGGCTAAAATTAGGGTTGTTTTCCTGCTTTGTAATTTATTTTTGGGGAGCTGTTGGATTATGGGAAGCATCTCTTCAAACGGTTGCTTTGATGGGATTGTCAGTTTTCTTATGTGTATTTTTCGGGGTATTACTCGGAATAGCATGCTCTCAGAGTGATAGATTTGAAAATTTTATGAAACCTGTTTTGGATACTATGCAGGTTATGCCTGCTTTTGTTTATTTGTTTCCAGCATTATTTTTTTTTTGGTATCGGAGGGGCACCTGCAATATTGGCTACAATGATTTATTCAATGCCACCAATAATACGATTAACTAACACTGGTATAAGGCAAGTTTCAAAAGAAACTGTAGAGTCTGCAACTTCATTTGGTTCAAGTAAGTTGCAATTATTATTAAAAATTAAAATTCCTATGTCACTGCCAAGCATTATGATGGGCATCAATCAAGTTATTATGATGGCATTAGCTCTCGTTGTATTAGCATGTTTTATTGGTGCAGAGGGGATTGGCGGACAAGTATGGCAAGCAATAAGAAGGCTTGATGTAGGATGGGCAATGGAAGGTGGTCTTTGTATTTTGTTCATGGCAATAATGTTTGATAGATTTAGTAAAGCTTGCAGTAATAAAGAAGATAAACTTCCATCAAATGTAAAAAAATTTCATTTGATTCCTCAAAATTTAGAAAAATATAAAATTGCAAGAATTTTGGAAATGCCTTTAGATATTGCAAGCAAAATTATAGACTTTATTTGTATTAAAATTACAAATTTTATTGCAATCATTACAAGTATAATAGTTTCAATTTTCAATAAAAATACTGCAAATGATATTGGTGAATTTATAAGTAGAAGATTTTATTTGATACCATCATTGATAGCTTTATTTGTTATTTCATTCATAGACTCGAATTTTTATGAAATAGGATCTTTTCCTAAAGAGTGGAAGCTATCAATAAGACAACCGATTTCTAATGCTGTGGAATCATTGACAGTCGATCCAGGCTTTATTGCGTTTTCTAAAGGATTAAGAGGATTTGTTTATCTAAATTTGTTAAGGCCTTTAGATATATTTTTAACTCATACACCATGGAAAGTTTTAAATATTAATCTCCAAGAATATATTGAAGTTAAAAACGCTGTTAGTATCCCTATACCGGCTGCGTAATAGCCTGTTGTATTACCCTTTAAATAAGCAAACTCAATAATTGCATCTTTTGAGTAAAAACCAGATAAAAATGGAAAGCCAGTTAATGCAAGCGTTCCAATGATCATCAATGCATAGGTGTATGGCAATTTTTTCCAAACACCTCCCATTTTATTTATATCTTGTTCATCTTTAAAGGCATGAATGACTGAGCCAGAACCTAAAAATAACAATGCTTTAAAGAATGCATGAGTAAACAAATGAAACATTGCAACGTTATAAGCACCAACACCTGCTGCAAAAAACATATACCCCAATTGACTACATGTAGAATAGGCAATTATTTTTTTTATATCTGTTTGAACCAAAGCTACAGTTGCTGCAAAAAATGCAGTAGTCATACCAACAATAGTTATTAAATTTAAGATCAATGGTGAGTATTCGTAAATAGGTGAACATCTAACAACTAGAAATACACCAGCTGTTACCATTGTAGCTGCATGGATTAATGCTGAAACAGGTGTCGGCCCTTCCATTGCATCTGGTAACCACGTATGAAGTAAAATTTGTGCAGATTTGCCCATAGCACCAATGAATAAAAGTAAACAAATTAGATCAATAGCTTTTATTTCAAAGCCTAAAAACAATAAATTTTTATCAACTACTGTTGGTATTTGTTGAAAAACCTCAGAGTAATTTACTGTACCAAATAAATAAAAAATTAAAAAAATACCTAATGCAAAACCAAAATCACCTACTCTATTTACCACGAAAGCTTTTATTGCTGCAGCATTAGCACTTTCTTTCTTAAACCAAAAACCTATTAGGAAATATGAGCATAAACCTACCCCCTCCCAGCCAAAAAATAATTGAACAAAATTATCTGAAGTTACAAGCATTAACATTGCAAATGTAAATAATGATAAATAAGCCATAAATCTTGGCTTGTGTGGATCGTGGGACATATACCCAATTGAGTAAATATGAACTAAAGAAGAAACTGAAGTTACCACTACTAGCATGACTGCTGATAAGGGATCTATTAACATCGACCAATTTACGTTCAATGAACCTGAATTGATCCATGTAGCAATTACAATATTTTCCTCGTATTGATTAACTATTACTTGATATAAAACAAAAATTGACAATAAAGCAGAAATTGAAACTAAAGCACTAGTAACTATTTCTGAATTTCTATCCCCAATATATTTGCCAAAAAAGCCTGATATAATTGATGCAATTAGTGGAAGGAAAATAATTGAAAGTTCCATTATTATCCTTTCAACTCATCTATTTGCTCAACTCTAATTGTTCCTGAATTACGGTAATAAACTACAATGATAGCAAGTCCTATTGCAGCCTCAGCCGCTGCTACTGTGAGGATAAATAAGGTAAATACCTGTCCAGTTAAATCTCCTAGAAAGATAGAGAAAGCGACTAAATTAATATTTACTGCCAATAATATTAATTCGATACTCATTAAGATGACAATGATATTTTTTCTATTTAAAAATATTCCAATAATTCCTATAGAGAATATTATTGCGCCTAAAGTTAAGTAATGTCCTAGTCCTATTTCAGTCATCAATCTTAACTCCCTTATTTGACTCTACGTTTAAAACACTAACACCTTCTGATCTTTCTCTAGAGATTTGTTTTAAATAGCTTTGTGTTTTTACACCTGTTCTTTTTCTAAAAGTAAGAACAATTGCTCCAATCATTGCAACCAATAAAATCATACCACTGATTTGAAAGACATGAATATAATCAGTGTACAATACTTGTCCTAATGAATGAGTGTTGCTTACTTTAGACAACTCAACTGAATTATTTATATCAAACAAATCTGGTTTATATTTCCATCCACCTATTACAATAATTAACTCGACAAATATAAGTGTACTTATTATTAGGCCCACAGGTATATGTTTGGAACTATCTTCAGATGAAAACCATTGATTTTTTTGTTGAGCAACATTTAGCATCATTACAACAAACAAAAATAAGACCGCTACAGCACCAACATAAACAATCAGCATAATCATTCCTAAAAACTCTGCACCAATCATTATAAAAAGACATGAAATACTTATAAAATCTAAGATAAGAAAAAATACAGAGTGAACTGTATTTTTAGATGTAGTTACCATTATTGCAGAGATAATAGCTATGATTGAAAAGGTATAAAAAAATATAGAATGTGCAATCATTTCTATCTGTGGGAACTGTCAGCTTTAATATTAGCCTCTAAAATATTTTCCCATCTGTCACCATTATCTAAAAGTTTCTCTTTCGTGTAATAAAGTTCTTCTCTTGTTTCAGTAGAAAATTCAAAATTTGGTCCTTGAACAATTGCATCTACAGGACATGACTCCTCACACAATCCACAATAAATACATTTCATCATGTCAATATCATAACGAGTTGTTTTTCTACTTCCATCTTCTCTTTCAGATGACTCGATCGTAATAGCTTGAGCAGGACAGACAGCTTCACACAATTTGCAGGCAATACATCTTTCCTCTCCATTAGGATATCGTCTTAATGCATGCTCACCTCTAAAACGTGGACTTATCTTCCCTTTTTCAAATGGATAATTTATTGTTTTTTTTGATTTAAATAATTCTTTAATAGCAATAGCTAGACCACTTACAAAGTCAGCCATAAATATTGTTTTAAAAAATCTGGATATTTTCATGATTAATTCACTGGTAAAAGATTAAAATAAAATAAAAAGCTGGCAGTTAATACAACCCATATTAAAGACATTGGAAGAAATACTTTCCAACCCAACTTCATTAATTGATCATATCGATATCTTGGAACAATTGCTTTAACTAAGGCAAATAAGAAAAATAATAATAATATTTTTAAAATTAGCCATACTGCTCCAGGCACTAGCGTGAAGGGATAAATTTCAATTGGAGATAACCAACCACCTAAAAATAAAATTGCACCCATTGCACACATTAAGAGAATATTTGCATATTCACCAAGCCAGAACATTGCATACATCATTCCAGAATATTCAGTTTGATATCCCGCTACTAATTCAGCTTCTGCCTCTGGTAAATCAAATGGAGGTCTATTTGTTTCAGCTAATGCTGAAATAAAAAAAATCACAAACATTGGAAATAAAGGAATAACAAACCATAAATTTTGTTGAGCTATAACTATGTCGTTTAAATTAAGTGAACCTACACACAATAAAACATTAATAATAATTACGCCAATTGATACTTCGTAAGAGACCATTTGAGCGGCTGACCGGATTGCTCCAAGAAATGGATATTTTGAATTAGATGCCCATCCCCCCATTATTATTCCATAAACTCCAAGTGATGAAACAGCAAATAAATAGAGAATTCCAACATTAATATCAGCTAACACCTGAGTTGCACTAAATGGAATTACCGCCCAAGAAATTAATGCAAGTGTCATTGTAACGATTGGTGCAAGAATAAAAATTACCTTGTTGGAACTAGAAGGGATAATAATTTCTTTAAATATGTATTTTAACGCATCAGCAAGAGATTGAAGTAAACCAAAGGGGCCTACAACGTTAGGTCCTTGTCTTTTTTGAACAAAAGCCCATACCCTTCTATCCAGCCATACAACCATAGCAACTGATACTAAAACAGGAACTAGCAAAAAAAGAATTTTATAAACTTGATCAAACAATATAGTCAAAGTTTCCATCTATCCTTCTGTTCCTGTTGATTTTAGATTTAATTTAGAATTATCGCACTCAATCATAGTTTTTGAAGATCTAGCAATAACATTTGAAAAATAATAATCTTTTACTTGAATATTTAATTTTTCATTTTGAAAATTTGAATTTAGCTGTTCTTTACTATCAACAATTTCCTTCTCTTTTTGCAGTTTAAGAAAATTAAACATGCTACTTTCTAATTCATCTTTGTCATTAAACAATTTTCTATTATTCATTACCTCAGCAAGTTCATTAATTATTTGCCAGTCTTCTTTAGCATCACCTGGAGGATAAGATGCTTTATATGCTTTTTGTATTTTTCCTTCTAGATTTGTAAAATGACCATCCTGTTCTGTATAAGCTGCTCCTGGTAAAATTATGTCAGCAATCTCAGCCCCTTTATCGCCATGACTCCCTTGATAAATTATAAATTCATCTTTTTTATCAAATTCTAAATTATCTTGTCCAACTAAATAAACAATTTCAAATTTATTAGACTTTAAATCTTTAATTAAATTAATATCATTATTGATTATTCCTAAATCAAAATTACCAACTGTTGAAGCATCACAAGATAAAATATTTAATGGGTTCCAGTTATCAGTAAATTTATTATTTTTATTTAAAAAATCCTTTATCAAATTAAACAAATAATCTGCTGAATTTAATTTTAGTAATGACTCACCAATTATAATAATTGGGTGTTTAGCATCGAGGATTTTTTTGGATATTTCATCTGATCCCTCAAAAATATTTTTTATTGATTGGGTTTGACCATCTAAACTCTCATATGGATAAGTTAAATCTCCAACATCATTAAGTGAGATTATTTTGGTATTATTATTTACAAAAGCTTTCCTTATTCGTGCGTTTAAAATTGTTGCTTCATATCTTGGATTTGATCCAATTAAAAATATCAAATCTGCATCTTCAATTCCATTTATAGAGGAGTTGAATATATAATTTTCCCTCTCTTTGACATCTACATATCTGTTATCAGATCTAGAGTCGTAGTTATGATTACTTAAAGTTCGATCAAAAAACTCTTTAAAAATATAACCTGTTTCCATATTAGTTAAATCTCCAACAAATCCACAAATCTTTTCTTTTGATGAGTTTTCAAATTTTGATTTAATAATTTTAAAAACTTCATCCCATGAAGCTTTTTCAAATTTGCCATTGTATTTGATAAAAGGTGTATCTAATCTTTGATTTAATAAACCATCACATGCATATCTTGTCTTGTCTGAAATCCATTCCTCATTAATGTCCTCATTGATTAAAGGTAAAACTCTTTTGACTTCCCAATCGTAGGTATCCACTCTGACATTTGACCCAACAGCATCCATTACATCTACAGTCTCTGTTTTTGTAAGTTCCCAAGGTCTTGCCTCGAATACGTAAGGTTTTGAAGTTAAAGCACCAACAGGACAAAGATCGATTACGTTTGCTGACAGTTCGGATTGCATTGATTGTTCCAAATATGTAGTAATTTGCATATCCTCACCTCTCCCGATTGCACCTAATTCAGATACTCCAGCAACTTCAGTGGCAAATCTCACACATCGTGTGCAATGTATACATCTCGTCATTTGAGTTTTTATAAGTGGTCCCATATATTTTTCTGGAACAGATCTTTTATTTTCTTTAAATCTTGATTTGTCTACACCATAAAACATAGATTGATCCTGAAGATCACATTCACCTCCTTGATCACACACTGGACAATCTAAAGGATGGTTAGCTAGAAGAAATTCCATAACTCCCTTTCTAGCTTTTTCAACAAAAGCAGTATTAGTTTTAATATTCATTCCCTCTGCTGCGGGCATTGCACAAGAAGCAATTGGTTTAGGAGATTTTTCCATTTCAACTAAACACATTCTACAATTACCTGCGATAGATAATTTTTCGTGATAACAAAATCTAGGAATTTCTGCTCCAGCTTTTTCACACGCTTGTAAGACTGTCAGACCGTCTTCTACTTCTACCTCAATGTCATTTACTTTTAATTTAGGCATTTTTTTTATCTAATAAATGTTGGTCGACTAAGTAAGGAATATTATTTTTTTTCTGTACAATTGGATCTAAATTGTTTCTTTCCTCAATTTCTTTTTTAAAATGTCTTAACAATCCCTGTACTGGCCAAGAAGATCCTTCTCCAAATGCACAAATTGTATGTCCAGCAATTTGGTTTGTTACATCACCTAACATTTCTACCTCATCTTTAGTAGCGTCTCCTTTTGCCATTCTTTCTAACATTCTCCACATCCAACCAGAACCTTCTCTACATGGAGTGCATTGACCACAACTTTCATGTTTGTAAAATCTGGCTATTCTTGCCATACATTTAATAATGTCTTGATCTTTGTTAATAACAACAATTCCTGCAGTGCCTAATCCACTTTTTTCGGCCATTAGCGAGTCAAAGTCCATTGTTAACGTTTCACATTTTTCTTTTGGTATTAAAGGCATTGATGATCCACCTGGAATTACTGCTTGTAAGTTGTCCCATCCACCAATTACTCCACCAGCATGAACTTCTATTAACTCTTTTAGTGGTATGTTCATCTCTTCCTCTACATTGCATGGGTTATTTACATTACCTGATATACAAAAAATTTTTGTACCAGTATTTTTTTCTCTTCCTAATGAGGAAAACCACTTTCCACCTCTTCTAAGAATTGTTGGCACAACAGCAATAGTTTCAACATTGTTAATAATTGTTGGACATCCATAAAGTCCAATCAATGCCGGAAAAGGAGGTTTTAATCTTGGTTGCCCTTTTTTGCCTTCTATACTTTCAAGTAAAGCTGTTTCTTCACCACAAATATAAGCACCTGCTCCATAGTGAATGTAGATATCCAAATCCCATCCTGTTCCAGCAGCATCTTTACCTAATAACTTCTTTGCGTAAGCCTCATCAATGGCTGTTTGTAATTTTTGACCCTCTATAAAATATTCACCTCTGATATAAATATAACAAACATGTGCTTGAACAGCGTATGAGGCTATCAAACATCCCTCAATTAATTTATGAGGTTCAAATCTTAAAATATCTCTATCTTTACACGTACCTGGTTCTGACTCGTCAGCATTAATGACTAAATAATGAGGTCTAGAACCAACTTCTTTTGGAGCAAAAGACCATTTCAAACCAGTAGGGAAACCTGCACCACCTCTACCTCTTAATTGAGAGTCTTTTATTTCGTTAATTATCCAATCTCTGCCTTTTGCGGTTAAATCTGAAGTTTTTACCCAATCCCCTCTTGTTTGAGCAGCAGCAACATCTGAGCCCATGTCATTATATAAATTTTTAAATATTCTATCCTGATCTTTAAGCATTTTTAATATCCATAAGTGTTTTTCTATTATTTTCTGGTTCAGTATTTAATCGTCCTCGATAAGATCCTGGTTTAGGAGTTTCACCTTTAGAAATTTTATCAAATATTTCTAATGTTTTTTCTTTATCTAAGTCTTCATAATAATCATCATTAATTTGCATCATTGGTGCATTTACACAAGCACCCAAACATTCAACTTCCATCCAAGAACAGTTTTTATCAGTTGATAACTGATTTTCGTTTTCTGAAATTTTTTCTTTGCAAGCTTCAACTAATTGATTTGCACCCCTAATCATACATGGTGTAGTTGTGCAAACTTGAACAAAATATTTTCCAACAGGAGCTAGGTTATACATGGTATAGAAGGTTGCGACCTCATAAACTTTTATGTAGGGCATATCTAAAAATTTTGCGATATATTTCATTGCTACTAGAGGTATCCAATTATCGTTCTGTTTTTGAGCAATATATAAAAGAGCCATAACTGCACTTTGTTGTTTACCTTTAGGATATTTAGAAACGATTTTATTCGCTTCCTCCAATGAAGAGGTATTAAATTCAAAAACTTCTGGTTGATTTTTCGAAGGTCTTCTTAAATTCATCTATCCACCTCTCCAAATACTATATCCAAGGAACCCAAAACTGCTGGAACATCTGCTAACATATGACCTTTAATTAAATAATCCATTGACTGAAGATGTGAAAATCCTGGAGCTCTTATTTTACATTTGTACGGCTTATTAGATCCATCTGAAATCAAATAGACACCAAATTCACCTTTAGGAGCTTCAACAGCAGTGTAAATTTCGTCTTTAGGGACACGGTAGCCTTCAGTAAAAAGTTTAAAATGATGAATAAGGGCTTCCATTGATTGTTTAATTTCTTTTTTTGATGGTGGACTTATTTTTCCATCTGATGATTTAATTGGCCCTTTTTCCATTTTTGATAGACATTGTTTTATGATTGAAACACTTTCTTTCATTTCTTCTATTCTACATAAGTATCTATCATAGCAATCTCCATTTTTACCAATTGGTATTTTGAATTCTAATTTTTCATAGCCATCATATGGTTGAGATTTTCTTAAATCCCATGGAACTCCAGATCCTCTAATCATAACGCCAGAGAAAGAATAGTCTAAAGCATCCTCTTTTGTAACAACGCCTATATCCACATTTCTTTGTTTAAAAATTCTATTATCAGTTAATAAACTTTCCAAATCATTAATAATTTTTGGAAATGTTTCACAAAATTTTGCAATATCTTCTTCTAGTCCTTGAGGTAAATCTTGATGAACACCACCAGCTCTAAAATAATTTGCATGAAGTCTAGAACCTGATGCTCTCTCATAAAAAGTCATTAATGTCTCCCGTTCTTCAAAACCCCATAAAGATGGAGTTAATGCCCCTACATCAAGAGCTTGTGTAGTAACATTTAAAATATGACTTAATATTCTTCCTATCTCACAAAAGATTACTCTTATGTACTGAGCTCTGATTGGGACATCAATTTTAAGAACCTTCTCAGTTGCCAAAGCAAAAGCATGCTCTTGGTTCATTGGAGCGACATAGTCTAATCGATCAAAATATGGAACAGCCTGCATGTAAGTCTTATTCTCAATTAATTTTTCAGTACCTCTGTGTAATAATCCAATATGAGGATCTGCTTTTTCAACTACTTCACCGTCAAGCTCTAAAATTAATCTTAATACTCCATGAGCAGCAGGATGTTGAGGACCAAAATTTAAATTTAAATTTTTAATTTTTTTTGTCATTGTTATCTAATTCTTCTTTTATATATTTTGTACCTTCCCATGGACTTTCATAATCAAAATTTCTGTAATTTTGTTCAAGTTTAACAGGTTCGCTAATTACTTTTTTTTGATCTTCGCTATATCTAACTTCGGTGTGTCCTGTTAAAGGAAAATCTTTTCTAAGTGGGTGACCTTCAAATCCATAATCTGTTAGTATTCTTCTTAAATCTGGATGATCCTTGAAAGATACACCATACATGTCAAATACTTCTCTTTCCATCCAGTTAGCCGAAGGAAAAATACTGGTTACAGAGGGTATTATTTCATTTTCTGCAATTGAATATTTTAAAATTAATCGTTGATTAAATTCGTGACTTAAGAATAAATAAACTACTTCAAATCTTTGACTATTTTCTGGATAATCAATAACAGTTATATCTATAAGTTGCCTAAATTTTGTATCTGAATTTGTTTTTAAAAATAAAATTACGTCAATTAAATCATCTTTGTCAGTCTCAATATAAATCTGATTATGTTTAATTTCAGTTTTATTTATTTTTGTTGTTAATTCAGAATTAATTTTTTTTTCCAGATCAATTAACGTTTGCATAATTACCTTGTAATTGAACCTTTGTTTCTAATCTTTTTTTGAAGTTGTAATATTCCATACAGTAAGGCTTCTGCGGAAGGAGGACATCCAGGAACATAAATATCCACAGGTACAATTCTATCACAACCTCTTACAACCGAATATGAGTAATGATAATATCCACCTCCATTCGCACAGCTACCCATAGAAATAACATATCTGGGTTCAGGCATTTGATCATAAACTTTTCTTAAAGCTGGAGCCATTTTATTAGTTAAAGTTCCAGCTACTATCATAACGTCTGATTGTCTAGGGGATCCTCTGGGAGCAGCGCCAAAACGTTCTAAATCATATCTTGGCATAGCTGTTTGCATCATTTCAACTGCACAGCATGCAAGTCCAAATGTCATCCAATGTAATGATCCTGATCTAGACCAATTAATTAAATTATCTAGAGAAGTTGTAATAAATC
>CACBNI010000015.1 GCA_902540595.1 uncultured Pelagibacteraceae bacterium | reverse complement strand
TGGAAAATACTTAATTTTGCAAAATTACTTTGTTTTCCTTTTTTATTTCCACTTTGTCTTTTAGGCATTAGTTTTTAACACTCTCTTTTTTTTCACTGTCTTCTTTATTTCCAAAGTAAACTTTATCTAAATCAAACTTTTTTACTCTAACCGTTAAATATCTTAACAATTTTTTATCTATTGATTCATTCTTTTCTAATTCATCAATAACTTTTCCATCACCTTTTATTTTAAAATGAATGTAACTACCTTTTCTATTTTTTTTTATTAAATACGATAAGTTTAACAATCCCCAATTTTCAGTCTTTACTAATTCTCCATCATTTTTTTCAATAATTTTTGAATATTTTTCAGATAATTGCTTTAATTCACTTGGTGAAGTATCCTGTCTAGCAATAATAGTATGTTCGTATAAATTCATTTAAGTTCTTTAATAAAAAATGAGGATATACTATTATAAAAGTTCAATTACAATAGTTAAAAAGGCAAATTAATTAGTTTTTTTTATATGTTTTCAGTAATTTTCCCTGGCCAAGGTTCCCAAATGGTGGGAATGGGAAAGGAGCTATATGATAAATTTGATTTGGTTAAAAGTTTGTTTAAGCAGGCAGATGAAACATTAAATTTTTCCATTTCTAAGTTAATTTTAGAAGGTCCAAAAGAAGAATTAGATTTAACAATTAATACTCAACCAGCTATATTTTTAATTAGTTATTCAATATTCGGTATAGTTAAAAAAGAATTTAACTTAGATTTAAATAAAGCTAAATATTTTGCTGGGCATTCTTTAGGTGAATACTCAGCATTATCATGTGCTGGATATTTAGATTTTTCAGAGACTTTAAAAATATTAAGAATTAGAGGTGAAGCTATGCAAAACTCAGTTCCTAAAGGACAAGGAGGTATGGTTGCAGTATTGGGTTCTAAAATTGATGTAATTGAAAAGATTTTAGCTGAGAATAAAAAAATATTTGCTACTCAAATTGCAAATGACAATTCTGAGGGTCAAATGGTTTTGAGTGGAAAAACAGAGGACTTAGAACATTTAACTAAAATTTTAAAAGAAAAATCAATTAAAAATATTAAACTTCCCGTAAGCGCTCCTTTTCATTGTGATATGATGAGTGATGCTACCAAAATTATGACAGATGAGTTAAATAAGCTTAACTTTAAAAATGGACAAAATAAATTAATTTCAAATGTGACAGCTTATGAAATTAAAGACCTAGATGAGCTTAAAACCCTCTTAATTAAACAAATAGAGAATAGAGTAAGATGGAGAGAAAGCGTAATTAATATGATAGAAAATGATGTAAATCATTTTATAGAAATTGGGCCTGGGAAAGTGTTGTCAGGTTTGATTAAAAGGATTAATAGAGATGTTAAAATTGATACAATAAATAGTTTGAGCGATATTGAGAATATAAAAATATGAAAGATTTAAATGGTAAAAATATTATTGTTACAGGTGCTTCTGGTGGTATTGGAAATTCCATAATTGAAAAATTAAACCAAGCTGGAGCAAATATTTTAGCTACTGGTACTAAAATTGAAAAACTAGATTTACTAAAAAGTAAATTTGAAAATATCAAAATATTAAAATTTGATATTTCTCAAAGTGATAAAATTGAAGAATTTATAGAAAATGCAACAAAAGAACTTGGCGGAAACTTAGATTGTATTATAAATAATGCAGGAGTTACTCAAGATAACCTTGCAATAAGAATGAGTTTAGAAGAATGGAAAAAAGTAATTGATATAAATTTAACATCAACTTTCTTAATGAGTAAATCTGCAATTAAAAAAATGCTTAAGAATAAATCAGGCAAAATTGTTAATATCACATCTGTTGTTGGCCATACAGGAAATATAGGACAGGCTAATTACACAGCATCGAAAGCAGGTATAGTAGCGATGTCCAAAAGTTTAGCGATAGAATATGCAAAAAAAAATATAAATATAAATTGTATTTCACCAGGATTTATTAAATCAGCAATGACTGATAAATTAGACAATAAATTTAAAGAAGCCATAATATCAAAAATTCCTTCAGCTCGTTTGGGCGACCCTGGTGATGTTGCTAATGCGGTGCTTTTTTTGTGCTCAAATCAATCAAATTATATTAATGGAGAAACATTACATGTTAATGGGGGCATGTATATGGCTTGACAAAATATGGTTTTAAACTAATAAGAATTTATAACGAAAAGGATCAATATGTCAGAAGACGTTTCAAGCAAAGTTAAGAAAATTGTAGCTGATCACTTAGGTATCGATGAAGCAAAAGTTAATGATGAGTCTAGTTTTATAGACGATTTAGGAGCTGATAGTTTAGATACAGTTGAACTAGTGATGGCCTTCGAAGAAGAATTTGGATCTGAAATATCAGATAGTGAAGCTGAGAAAATTTTAACTGTTGGAGATGCAGTTAAGTTTATCGAGGGAAAAGCAAACTAGAAAATTTAATGCCCTCAGAACAAGATGGGGTAATGATAATTTTATCTTCTCCCTCTGGGGCAGGTAAGACTACATTAGTTAAAATGTTATCTAAATTAGATAACTTTGAAGTCTCTATATCCCACACAACAAGACAACCTAGACCTACCGAGACGCCTGACAAAGACTATTTTTTTGTTGATGAAAATGAATTTAAAAGATTCATTAAAAATGAAGAGTTTTTAGAATATGCAAAAGTTTTTAGTAATTTTTATGGAACCACAAGAACACCAGTTATTGATAAACTTAATAAAGGCAAAAATGTTTTATTTGATATTGATTGGCAAGGTGCTGACCAAATAAAGAATAAAAATTTAGATTATAAGTTAATCTCATTTTTTATTTTACCACCAAGTAAAGAGATTTTGTTTGAGAGACTTTCAAATAGGGATATGAGAGATAAATTGATTGCCGAAGAAAGAATGAAACAGTTTGGAAGAGATGTGCTGCATTGGATTAATTATGATTACGTTGTTATAAATGATAGTATTGAAACTTGTTATCTTAAGATAAAAAATTTAATTGATGCAGAAATAAACGATGGTTCAAAAGACTATGATGCTGAGTATATTAGAAATCATATAGAAAAATTAACTTCTTAAATTTTCATATTCTTTTGTTAACTTGTAGTAAGTTTCAAGATCCAAATTTTGAGGTCTAAGGTTTAAATCAATTTTGAACTTATTTAATATTCTTTGATCACCACTAAAAATTTGGTTAAAAGGTTTTTTTAGCATCTTTCTTCTGTGGTTAAAAAAAATTCTTGTGATTTTTTCAAGATTTTTAGCGTTCTTAATAGGATAAAAATCGTTTTTAGGAGTAAATACTAATAGCGAACTATCAACTTTTGGTTTTGGATAGAATGATACTGGTTTTATATCAAGTATTTTCTTAATATTTAACTTCCATTTACTTAAAATAGTTAGCCTTCCATAATCTGAAGAATTAGTTTTTGCAATTATGCGATCAGCAACTTCTTTTTGAAACATAAGTATTAGACAATCAAACCAAAAATCATCTTTCAAGTTAGTTATCCACTTAGTCAGAATCTCTGTAGAAATATTATATGGCAAATTACCAAAGACTTTAATTTTTTCACTGAACAACAAATTTTCCTCAATTTTTAAGACATCTCCGTTAATAACCTTAATTTTATTTTCAAAATTATTAATAAGTTTTTCTGCCAAATCATTGTCTTTTTCAATAACACAAAATTGTTTTGGTTTTTTTTCTAGTATTAAAGAGGTAAGGTTTCCAGTTCCAGGACCAATTTCAAGAACTGATTTGCCTTCAATGGATGTTAAATTTACTATTGATTTTAATATTTCTTTATCTATTAAAAAATTTTGCCCTAAACTTTTTTTTGTTATAATCAATTTTTTTCTAAAAATTTAATGGCTTTTATTAAACTTAATGGATTTGATAAGTTTTGACCTAGCATACTTTCATTTGGACCATGATCAGGAGATACTCTGGTAAAAGGTAACCCTAGGGTTATATTAATTGCATCATATTCAAATAATGTTTTCATAGGAGTTAACACTTGATCATGATACATACCGACGATTACATTGAATTTTTTTCTATTTTCTTTTAAAAAAATAGTATCAGCAGAATATGGTCCAGATACTCTCATATTATATTTTTTTAATTTTTTTATTAATGGTTTAAGAATTTTTTCATCCTCATTGTACTTTAGTACACTTTCACAATGAGGATTTAGCCCCAACAATGCAATTTTTGGAATAATTAAAAATTTTTTTTTATAAAAAGAATTTATAAGTTTGATTTTATTGTAAATAAGATTTGCATTAATTTTATTTGAAACCATTTTTATGGGTAAATGAGTTGTAATAGGACAAACCGAAAGATTTTTATTATAAATCAACATTGCTGTAATCCGTGTATCAAAATTATCTGCAAGATATTCTGTTATACCCAAGTATTTTTTATTTAAAAAATTTTTTTTATTTATTGGACCATTTATTAACTTATCAGTAAAACCATCATTTAAAAGTTTGAAAGCTACATTAAAACAATTAGAGATGTAAAAATTAGATTTCTTTGAAGATTTTTCAAATACTTTATGTTGATAATAGTTAACATTTATAAGATTGATTGACTTATTGTTTAATACATAATCGTTAATATTGTTAATTTTAATTAATCTAATTTTCATCGAGAAATTTAATTTTTTCATTTGAAGCAAAAGAATTTTTTGAGATCCAATTATAATTAATGGATTTTTATAACTATGATTTTTTAAAGCTTTGAAATAAAGTTCAAAAAAAATACTGTTTGGTTCTCCAGCAACTATTATTATTGGCTTATAATTCATTAACTATTATATCTTTCTTTAATTTATTGATATATATATTTGAAAATACATTAAGTTGCTCATTCACCTTACTGTTAACAACTTTTTCAATTTCTTTATCAATATTATACTTTATTTCTTCTTCTTTATAATCTTGAATTTTTAATATTAAAAATCCACCAGGGACAATAATTGGATCAGTATGATCATTTACATTTAATAAAGATAATTTTTTTAAAATTTTTGGAGAAATTGCATTAGAATTTACCCAACCAAGGTCTCCACCTTTTCTTGAACTATCAGATACACTATAAATTAGAGCTGTATTTTCAAAACCTTTTTCTGAAATTGATTTCTTTAAAAGATTATATTTCATTTCCAATTTATCATTTACTTTTAATGAAAAAAGAATTTCTGAGAGTTTATAAATTTTACTTTTTCTATTTTTAATCTCCTGAGCAATCTTTTTTTTATCTATCTTAATTTGATTTTTATATCTTACATATATAAATTGTTTCCAATTTGCATCTATAAGAATTTTTTCCTCAACCATCTCAATTTTCAATCCATAATTTTTTAGGTATATTTTAAATTCTTCTAAGTTAGCTAAACCAATTTTTAAATATATATTTTTAATTAAAAATTTTAAGTGATCTGGTTTGATTTCAAGTTTGTTTAAATTTTTTAATAATTCAATTTGTTTAATCTTATCTTTTATTAAATTATTTTTAGCAATGCTTATTAATGTATTTTGATCAAGCTCGTTGATTTTTTTATTCAAGGCTTGTAAGTAGCTAATTTCGTTTGCAATATCAACAGTAGTTATTATTTCTCTATCAATTTTTAATAAAATTTTATTTTCTAAGCCAAGAGCAAAATTATGATCCAGAAATAAAAATAAAATAAAAGATGTGAAATATTTGAACATTATTTAAATAAATTGGTTTCATTATGCTCGTAACTTGTAAATGGATAAAAAGTTAAGCTAAATAACAAGTTTTCACTTGGTTTAAGATCTCTATCTGAATAAAATTGTTTTTTGTACTGTAGACCAGCTATTAAACAGTCATTTCTATATTCATAAATCAGATCATAATACTCTGTAAAATTAATCTTTCTATTCCGTCTAGTTTTAAATGTGATGAGGTTCTCATCATTAAATTTATAAGTTGATGAATTTGATAAAAAGTTGGCATCACCTACATCTCCATTTTCTTCAACCCACTCGAATGTAGTACCAAGATTTCCAAAAATTAAATTTGCACTTAATGAATTGTATTCAAATCTATCATAATTATTATCAACTCTAAAATTATAATTGATGTTAGTATTTTCAGATAACTTAGATTGAACAGAACCAAATAATGCTGATGTTTTTTTATCCAAACTTGAATTTTTTGGCACAAAATTAACTTCTTTATCTCTAAAAACAGATCCAAGCTGAATACTAAAAAATTTATTTATATCATCTAATTTTTCTTTTTTATAAGTAATTCCTGCTGTCAAAGATCTACCTTTCTCAAAAGAGTCATCTATTGCCAATCTGTTTATACTAAACAAGTTATTTATTCCCATCCCCCTTGAAGATTCTGAGTGATCTTTCATATCTGTTGGACTAAATCGCAAAGATATTTTTGGTGTTATGAAATTATTAAAATTTTTACTTAATTTTTTTAAAGGAAATTCTGCTGAATATTCATTTATATTCCATAATTCTATATCTGGGCTTGATTTGAATGAATTACTCTTTTTACCAATAGTATTTGTATTTTTGAAATAAATATTAAATTCATTCACTATTCCAATTCCTGAAATTATTCTATTACTTTGATAATTAAAATTATTTTCTATTCTAGATTTTAATTCATTTGTATTGTTTAAATCATTACTACCAGAAGACGAAAAACTAAGCTCTCCGTCATAAAATTCAGATTTAAAATATTTATTAAAGTTGTAGTACGGTAATATAAATTGATATCTATCACTAGTTTCTGTTGTGCCAAGTTTTTCGTATGCCGTCATTCCTGTGCTCATATTGTAGTCCTCATGATTTAATGTCAAATTTATTTCAGATTTTAAATTACTAGAACTTGCTGGTGTTAAATTATTCCCATATAGATTTGTATCAAAAACCTTCAAATAGGTATCATTTGAAACTTTTTCAATCGATATAGATAAATCACTATCACTAAAATTTTTTAGTTTGAGATCTGTTAAATAGTTAGCAAATAAATGTGTCATACTTTTTTTATTGTTGGCATATGATGGCTTATAGCCAACTGTCAAACCAAAGTCTGTGATGAATGTGGAACTTTTATTTTGTTGTCTGTATTCACTTTGTAACATTTTTATTTCTGACTCAAAAAATGTTGGTCTTATAGTCATATCTTTCGTTGACGAAATTATGTGAAAGTAGGGTAAATGAATTGAATCTCCCAATTTATCAGAGCTATTAAACTGAGGCCTCAAAAAACCGCTTAATCTTCTAACGGTCGGATCAGGATGATAAAATTTTGGTGTATATAAAATTGGAAAGTCATAAAGTTTTAAAATTGCATTATCGTAAATAAGTTGTTTTGTATTCTGATTATGTTCTATTTTTGAGGCCTTAATTGACCAAGGAGGGCAATTTTCATTTTCTTTACAGGGTGTAAACAAACCTTTGTTTACAGTAGTTATATTTCCATCTTTATTGGATGAAACTCCATATAACCTAGGATCATTTTTTGGATCATCAAAAATACTCTTATGAAGCCTAATTTTAGTATCTTTAGCTATAAAGTTTTGTGTATTAAGATCTATATTCGCGCTTGAGAAATAAAATTTATCACTTTTGGGAGATTTAAAATTTGATTTTACAATAATATTTTCACCCCTGAGTTCTTCTGAATTTATTAAATAAGTAAATTTTTTAAGATTATATAAATTTAAGTTATCAGCAATTGTTGTATTTTTATCAGAGATTAATTTCATTGGAATTTTCAAGAAAATAACATCACTAGAGTCGATTTTATATTTAGAATGGATTAGTGCACTAGTTTTACCTTCTGTAAAAATTTTTTCTTCATTAATTAAATAGGTAGCATAATTTGAATTAATTGAATAATCCTTAACATCGTTCTTAACCACAACATTATCTTTTGCTATTAAAATATTTTTAATTTTATTATATTCGAAATCTTTAGCAGTTATTTCAGTATTATCATTATAGTTTATTCCTTTGGATTTATCGGTAGTAAAAATAATTTCTTTATTCTTATCGTAAATAATTTTTTCTGAAAAAATTACATAATTATTAATTTCGTCATTTACTTTAACATTACCAAATGCATTTAAAATATTTAGTTTTTTATCGTATTCAAATTGATCAGCATCAATAATAATGCCGTCATCGGTAGTAATAGTTCCTCTTTTTTTTCCTTTATATAAATTTCCGTTTTCTAAAATTTCAACTTCTGTAACATCGAAATTAAAATCCTCATAAGCGTACACATTTGATGTAATTAAGCCAAACAAAATAATTATAATTGATTTAAAAAAATTATTTGTCATTTATTTTGTAAATCATAAAAATATTTATTGTTAATAAAATCATTAAAGGCAAAAATATAGATAGTAATAAAGAAATTCTTTCAGCACCGCCCAATACATAAGAAAAATTATTTAAATAATAAATAATAACAGAAAAAAATAATCCAATAGATATTTTAAAGGTTGTACTTTCAAATTTCTTTATTTTCAACATTATTAAAGATGCAAATATTGCAATTAATACAAAATATAATGGGATTGAGATTAGTTTGAGCAAATATAAGTCCACTTCAATTAATGAATAATTCAATTTTTTGTAATTTTTTTTTAATTGATATAGTTCATAAATATTCAGAGCTGCAAGATTAGAATAAAGAGTTTTAATTCTTTTCAAGTCAAAATTTGTTCTTAGTTCAATATTTTGATCTTTTAAGTAGTCATTATCGTAATATATTCTGGCATTAATAATCTTCCAATTTTTATCTGACACATCTATTTTTTCACTTCTGATATTTCTGATAACATTAAAATTTTCATCAAACTCTGTAATAAAATTATTTTGTATAAAGTTATTATTTATAGAAGAAGCATTTGTAATAATTATCTTATTATCTACTTTATCCTTTATCCAGAGTCCGTTTTTCGTAACAACTGCAAGATATTTACCATCACTTGAATAATTTGATTTAAATTCTAAATAAATATTTTTTAAATTCGAAGATAAATTATAAAACATCGATAACACAACAATCCCTGTAAAAATTGACATCATACTGATAATTAATATTATCTTAGAATTTTTAAGACCAGAGTATTTAAATATTTCAATCTCTTGATTTTCAAACAATTTTACAAAAGTGAGTTGGACAGTTATTAGTATAATGAATGGAAAAATCTCAAATATTAATGCAGGTGAATTTAATAATGATAAAAAAAGAGTAAAACTAGTTGGTACATCTATATTTTTAAAAAACTCTAATTCAGTCAAAAGATTTAATAAAAACACTAAACTTAAAATTATTGAAAAGACAAAAAATAATGACTTAAAAAATATTAATGATATGAATTTTATATAAACTTTCATATTTATCTTTTTATGAAATTAAATTTAAACTTTAAATAAAAGTATAAATAAACGGAAATAAAAAAAATTATTGGAAAACTAAATAAAATAAAGTTTTGAATCAAACTTATAGAAATAAATCTAATAATTGTTTCTGATAAAATAACTAAGGTTAATCCTACTACAAATGTAATTAACCTAAGTTTTTGATATATAGAGTTTTCTTTAGAACTAATAATAAGAAAAAAAGGTATTAGAGATAACAATGGTATGTATAAAGGTATTATAAATCTCTTATAAAATTCTTTTAAAATATTACTCATGTTATCAATTCTACAATTTTGTATCAAGTTACTTTTCGAATCAAATTCTTGAGTATCAAGAAATTTAAAATAATAACTTATACATTTTAAAAGTTTGATAGATGAAATTTCTTGGGTTTTTGGAACTGTGATAGTATTAGTTTCAAAATTTGATAATGAATAATCAGATTTGCTAAATGAAATATTTGTTAAACTGTCTTCATTTCCTGAAGAGATAGTTGCTCCATCGTAGAGAATTAAAATTGGTTTACCATTAATTTCACTAAACTCACCTTTTTTTGCATAAGTGATTTGGAATTGACTATTCTCGATCTCTTTTTTTAAATATAGGTTTTCAAGATTTCCATTTCTGTTTTTTTTGTCTACGTAAATTGTAACACCTTTAATTGTATCATTAAATTTTTGTTGTTTAATAAAGTTATCAAAAAAATTTACCTCTGATGTTCTCAAGAATGACCTCGCAAGATCTTGGGAATTTGGAACAATAATTGTGGTTAGAAATATCTGAGTTAACATTAATAAAACTGAAATTTTACAAATAAATTTAATTACACTGATTTTATGTACTCCAAAATTCCAGAATATGATCAGTTCATTACTGAACTCATATTTTACTGTAACGTAAAAAAGACTAAAAAATAATATAAATGGAAAAATTTTACTCAATATTTTTGGAAAATTTAAAATTGAGTAACTAATATAAACGAAATAATCTCTCCCATCCTCTACTATAATATCAAGAAAATTTACCGCTTGAAAAATCCAAATAACAATAGCAGTGCTAATTAATGTAATGAAAAAAAAACTTAAATAATCATATAAAAGTTTTCTAAATAAAATCTTTTTCATTGAAATATGCTATTTTTATTCATATATAGCATTCATATTCTTAAGATTGAATTAAATTTTATGTCATTACAAATAAATTATAAAAATATATCAGTAAAAAAAAATCCTGCTAATCTCGTATTATTTGTTGATGACAATTTTAGTCTTAGGGGCATAAAAAAATATATATCAGTTAAAGAATACGCATATATTTCTGATTTATTGACATCAATTGACAAGAATAAAAAAATAGTAAGTTACGATATCACTTCAAATAAGAAAATAATCTTAATATCAGTCAAAAAAAATATAATAAGTTCAGAGGCAGAGAGTCTAGGAGCTAAATTTTATGACAACTTTAATAACTCCAAACTAAGTACTTTTATTATTAATTGCGATACAATTAAAAGCTCTTTGAAAAATTTTGCCGGCCTTTTTTTACATGGATTGAAACTTAAATCTTATAATTTTGAAAAATATAAATCTAAAAAAAATAAAAAAAAAATTTCTATAACTATCATAGGAAAAAATAAACCAACACTCAGTGATCAAGTAAAATTTAAAGCTATTGAAAATGGAACTTTTTTTGCTAGGGATCTAGTATCAGAACCTGGAAATATATTACATCCAGATGAATATGCAAAACGATTAAAATTATTAAAAAAAAATGGATTAAAAATTACAGTTTATGATGAAAAAAAATTAAAAAAATTAGGTATGAATACTTTATTAGGTGTGGGCCAAGGAAGTATAAGAGGATCTTATCTGGTTACAATGGAATGGAAAGGGCTAAAAAGTAATTCAAAACCATTAGCATTTGTGGGCAAAGGTGTTTGCTTTGACACTGGGGGTATATCCTTAAAACCAGCAAAGTTTATGGAGGATATGACTTACGATATGGCAGGATCAGCAACTGTAGTTGGTTTAATGAAAAGCCTAGCTATGAGAAAAGCTAAGGTGAACGCAGTTGGTGTTGTTGGTCTAGTTGAAAATATGCCTGGAGGAAATGCACAAAGACCTGGGGATATAGTAAAATCCTATAGTGGAAAAACTGTTGAAATTTTAAATACTGACGCAGAAGGAAGGTTAGTATTAGCTGACGCTCTCACCTTCACAGAGGAAAAATATAAACCAAAATTTATTATTGATTTAGCTACCTTAACCGGTGCTATTATTGTTTCTTTGGGATCAGAGTACGCTGGGTTATTTTCTAATGATGACAAATTATCTAATCAGTTAATTGATGTAGGTGAAAAAACAGAAGAAAAAGTTTGGAGAATGCCCTTAAATAAAAATTTTGATAAATTAATAGACTCTAAAAATGCGGATATGCAAAATATAAATTATGTTGGTGGTGCAGGTTCAACCACTGCAGCACAATTTTTACAAAGATTTATTTTAAACAAAACACCCTGGGCACATTTAGATATAGCTGGAATGGCTTTTTCAAAGTACGGTGGAGCTCTCAATTCAGGTGGTGCAACAGGATATGGAGTTAGATTATTAAATAAACTAGTAGAGGACTATTATGAGTAATATAGAACAAACTCTTTCGATTATAAAACCTGATGCAGTTGAAAGAAATCTAGAAAATGAAATTAAAGAGATGTTTAAACACAAAGGTTTCTCAATATTAAAAGAAAAAAAAATTCAAATTGAAAAATCTGAAGCCGAAAATTTTTATAAAGTTCATGAAACTAAACCTTTTTATAATGATTTATGCGCATACCTCTCTTCGGGACCTATTGTTGTAATGGTTCTTGAAAAAGAGAATGCAGTTCTTGGAAATAGAGAGTTAATGGGAGCTACAAATCCAAAAGATGCTGAAGAGGGCACTATTAGAAAAACATATGGTATATCAATAGATAAAAATTCAGTGCATGGTTCAGATAGTGTTGAAAACGCAAAAATTGAAATAGATTTCTTTTTTAAAAACTAAATACCTTTCTAATAGCTTTTGAATACAGTTTGTGTTCTTGAATTAAAATTTTTTTTGATAAAGATTTAGCAGTATCAAATTTACTAATCTTAACTTTTTTTTGAAGAATAATTTTTCCCGAGTCCAATCTCGAGTTAACAAAATGTACAGTACAACCTGAGTATTTTTCATTATTTGATATTGCGCGTTGGTGAGTATTCAAACCTTTATATTTTGGGAGGAGAGAAGGATGAATATTTAATATTTTACCTTTAAATCTTTTTATAAAATTGTTGGATAGAATTCTCATAAACCCCGCAAGGCAAATTAATTTAATCTTTTTATTTTTTATTTCAGAAATTATTTTTTTTTCAGCAATTATCTTGTTTTTATAATTTAAAACTTTATTTGATATTTTAAAAATTTTTCCAAATTTTAATCCTTTTGCTTTTGGATTGTCCGAAATTATTAATTCTATTGAAATAGGTGAATTTTTTTTTTTAGCAAATTGAATTAGTGATTTTAAGTTACTGCCAGTTCCAGAAATGAATACTGCGCACTTTAATTTTTTAGTACCAGTTGATTGAACCATTTAATTTAACTTTGTTATTACCCATAGAAATTTTACCTATCACATAAGGTTTATAGTCTTTTGAAAAATATTTGGTGACTTTTTTTAAATCATCTGGATTTATTATTAAGCAAAATCCAACTCCACAATTAAATGTTTTCAACATCTCCTTTTCTGATATTTCATTTTTTTTAAGCCACTTAAAAATATTCAAAGTTTTAATTTGATTCAAATCTATATCTGCAACCATTTTATCAGGTATAATTCTTTTGATATTATCTGATAGGCCTCCACCCGTTATATTTGCACAACCATTAATTAAATTCTGATCAATTAATTTTAAAACTTCGTCAACATATATTTTAGTAGGCTTTAGCAGTTCAGATTTTAAAAATTTATGATTTTTTATATTAATTTTTTTTTGATTTATAAGATATCTTACTAATGAGTACCCATTAGAATGTAATCCACTTGATGGCACAGCTAAAATAAGATTATTTTTTTTTATTTTATTTTTGGTTAAAATTTTATTTTTCCCTACTATGCCTACTGCAAACCCCGCAATATCAAATTTACCTTTCTCATATGTGCCAGGCATTTCTGCTGTCTCTCCACCAACTAGCTCACATCCAGACAATTTACACCCCTTAAGAATTCCTTTGATTATTGACTTTAGCTTTTTTAAATTAATTTTATTAATTGAAATATAATCTAAAAAGAGAAGAGGTTTAGCACCTTGAACGATTAAATCATTAACACTCATCGCCACTAAATCTATACCAATTGTATCATACTTATTTAGCGCGTTTGCGATCTCAATTTTTGTACCAACGCCATCCGTACAAGCTACAATTTTTGGTTGGTTTATTCCTTGAGGAATACTGGTTATGGACCCAAATCCACCTATATTTGAAAACTTTTTTTTGCCTTTTTTCTTTGATGAAACATTAGAAATGAAATTAACGAAATTATCTGCTGCATTGATGTTAACACCACTTTTTTTATAGGTAAATTTTTTTTTATTCATTAAAAAGATCTATGAAATATATTTTTCAAAATTTTAAATCAAGAAAGTTATATATTTTTTTTTTATTTCTTGCTGTATTAAATGTTTTTTTTTCCACAGGAATTAGTTCTGCTAAGACTTTCTCCATCAATGATCTTGAATTATCAACTCCTTTCAAGATCAATTTTAACAAAAACAAAATAATTGATGAAGGATTTGTTCAAGCTTTTAATCAGTTAATGCTATCTACTGTTCAGTCTAAAGATCATCAGAAGCTTAAAAAAATACCATTAAATCAAATAAAAAGTATGATTGAGACATTTTCAATCAAGGAGGAAAAATTTGTTAATGAAATCTATTATATAAAACTAAATGTATCTTTTAATAAAAAAATCGTCTTTGATTTATTAGAAAAGAAAAATATTTTTCCATCATTGCCAGTAAAAAAAGATATTATTTTTATGCCAATAGTTGTTGATCAAAATGAAAGTCAGATCAAAATGTTTTCAGATAATATTATATATAATCAATGGAATTCTAATACCAAACAATTTGAACTTTTAAATTATATTTTACTAACCGAGGATCTTGAAGATTTAAACTTGATTAAAAAAAATATTGAAAATTTAGAAAATTTTGAATTTAAAGAAATAGTAAAAAAATATAATCTTGAAAACTATATTATATCTATATTTTTTATAGGTTCTGACCAAACCAGACTCTTAAATAAAATAAGTTTTGATGACAAAAAAATTTTAAAAAATATCCTAATAAAAAATATCGATTTTAATAGTAATTCTGAAATAAATAAATTCATAGAAAATTTAAAAATTTCCTTTGAAGATTATTGGAAATCTCAAAATGAAATAAACACATCTGTTAAATTACCTTTAACAATCTCAGTTGAAAACAGTAACAATATAAAAATTAACCAATTAGAGGAAAAACTTTCCAACATAGACCTAATTTATAAATTTAATATTTATAAATTTGATAACAAAAATAATATTTATAAAATAATTTTTAATGGAACACCTGATAAGTTTATTGAAGTAATGAAAAATAATAATTATGAACTTGAAACTGTTAATAAAATATGGGTGATGAAATGAAAAATCTAAACCAACAAATTCTTAGTTTTGATTATGAGCAGAATTTTAATGACCAGGATTTTTATGTGTCTAAAAGTAACGAATATTCATTTAAACTTTTAAATAGCTGGCCCAAATGGGAAAAAAATTTTGTTAATTTAATTGGTGAAAATTTCTCTGGAAAATCTCATTTGATAAATATTTTTTTGCAAAACTTTAAAGGTATTAAAATTACCGCTTCCAAAATTACAAATGATTTTTTAAAAGAAATCAAAATTTATGAGAATATTATTATTGAAGATCTTTTAGAAAGTATTGATGAAAATTTATTATTTACTTTAATTAATACCATAGAGCAGGATAACAAATATCTTATAGTTACTTCCACAAAACCTATTGTTGATTTTGAATTTAAACTTCAAGATTTAAATTCAAGATCTAAGAATTTTCTTTTATCAGCAATAGAAAAACCAGAAGATGATTTAATGTATGCTTTGATATTAAAAAATTTATCTGATCGCCAGATCTCAATAGATAAAAAATTAATAGATTTCATTATTAAAAGAATATGTAGATCCTATGGTAAAATATCTGATTTCATATATAAAATCGATGAAATTAGTTTAAAAAGAAAAAAACCAATCGACTTTAAAATTATAAAAGAGGCTTTAGGAGAATAATTGAATAAGTACAGAACACATAAATGTAACGAGTTAAGAAAAAGTGATGTTGACAAAAGTGTTTCTCTTTCTGGATGGATAAACAAAAAAAGAGATCATGGAAATTTATTATTTATTGATCTTCGAGATAATTATGGAATTACTCAGTGCATAATTGATAAAGAAAATAAAAATTTTTCAGAATTAGAAAAAACACAGCTAGAGACTGTTATTAAGGTTACTGGCAAGGTAGTAAATCGTTCACATGAAACTAAAAATAAAGGTATTGAGACTGGAGAAATAGAGGTGTCTATATCTGAATATGAGACATTAGGGACTTGTAAAGAATTACCATTGCCTGTTTTTAGTGATCAAGAATATGCAGAAGAAATAAGACTTAAATATAGATTTTTAGATTTAAGAAGAAAAAAAATTCATGAAAATATCATTTTAAGATCAAAAGTTATTTCTTACATAAGAAATGAAATGATAAAATTAGGCTTTTTAGAATTTCAAACTCCAATTTTGACCTCTTCCAGCCCTGAAGGAGCAAGAGATTTTCTTGTACCAAGTCGTTTAAACCCAGGAAAATTTTATGCTTTGCCACAAGCTCCTCAACAATTTAAGCAATTAATAATGGTATCGGGTTTTGATAAATATTTTCAAATAGCTCCTTGCTTTAGAGATGAGGATGCTAGAGCTGACAGAAGTCCTGGTGAATTTTATCAACTCGACTTAGAAATGTCTTTTGTTGAGCAAGAGGATGTATTCAATATTGTAGAAAAACTAATGGTTAATACTTTTAAAAATTTTTCTGATAAAAAATTGATGTATAATATTTTTCCAAAGATACCTTACTCTGAAGCAATGCTTAAGTATGGGACTGACAAACCTGATTTAAGAAACCCTCTTATTATAAATGATATTACAGAAATATTTAGTAGAGATGATGTTTCTTTTGATATTTTTAAAAAATTAGTAAAATCTGGATCTAAAGTTAGATCTATTACTTCTAAAAATACAAAAGATAAACCTAGAAGTTTTTTTGATAATATTGATAAATGGGCCAAAGACCAAGGTGCTTCAGGATTAGCATACTTTACTTTTGAAAAGGATAATAAAATTTCAGCTAAAGGACCAGTAGGAAAATTTTTTTCTGAAGAGGCACTCTTAGAAATAATGAAAATTACTAAATCCGAGATAGGGGATAGTATTTTTTTAGCATGTGGAAAGCAAAATGAATTAGAAAAAATAACAGCTCTAGCTAGAGATAAAATTGCGAAAGATTTAGACCTAATTGATGATGATACTTTTGCTTTCTGTTGGATAGTTGACTACCCTATGTTTGAAAAAGATGAGTTAACAAATAAGATAAAATTTAGTCATAACCCATTTTCAATGCCACAAGGTGAATTAAAAGATAAAGATTTTGGAAATCCTCTCCATATTCTTGCTTACCAATATGATATAGTTTGTAATGGAATAGAGTTATCTTCTGGCGCAATAAGAAATCATAAACCTGATCTAATGTATAAACTGTTTTCAATTGCAGGTTACAATAAAGCAGATGTAGATGAAAAATTTAGTGGGATGATTAACGCATTAAGTTATGGTGCACCACCTCACGGTGGAATTGCGCCTGGAATAGATAGAATTGTCATGCTTTTAGCAAATGAAAAGAATATAAGAGAAGTTACTATGTTCCCAATGAACCAAAACGCACAAGATTTAATGATGAATGCACCATCAGAGATTAATCAAGACCAATTGAAAGAATTAAATCTTTCAATAAAAACTAAAAATTAAAAATTATTTTTTTCCCTTTAAGCTAATTTTAACCTCAGATAGATCCACAAGGTTCTTTTTATAATTGTTTCTTACAAATCCTTTGCTTGTAATATCTTTAACAATTTTTAGTAGTTGATTTTGATCTTCTGAGTTTTGATCATCCGAACCATTTGTGTCGTTTCCACCAATAGGGGGTGTATGAGCAAGATCCTCTCTATTTTGATAAGAAATCGCTAGTTCCCTAAAAATATAATCTAAAATAGATGTAGCGCTTAAAATTCTATCATTACCTAAAACCTTACCTGATGGCTCAAATTTTGTTCCAACAAATGCACTAATAAATTCATCTAAAGGCACCCCATATTGAAGGCCAAGAGAAACTGCAATTGCAAAATTATTCATTAATGCTTTTACTAGCTCACCTTCTTTACTTGTATCTATAAATATTTCTCCAATTTTTCCATCTTCATATTCACCAGTGTGTAGATATACCTTATGATCTCCAATTGTCGCCTTCTGAATGTATCCTTTTCTTCGATCAGGCATACCAAATCTTTTACCACCCCTATCTGAAGCTTTATTAAGATTTGTTACTACGTTTTCTTTACTAGTTGGACTAAGGTTTTCTGAATTGTTAAATATTTCAACATTTTTATTATCTACAATTTTACTATTTTTAGGATCAAGACTTTTAGTTTTTCTATTATCCAATTTAACATCTAAAACTTCGAATTTCCCATCATCTCTTTTTTCTAAATTTTTTAATTCTGTTTCATTTATATCATCTAAGTAATGATTGACTTTGAATGTGCACGTATAATATGTTTCAACCAGATATTTTGCCATTTGACCTCAATTTTAAATTAATTTGAATTATGAATCATTTAATTTATATACTTATTCAAATTTTAGTCTAATTTAAATTTTACAATTTTTAATTGAAAAAATAAAAAATACAAATGTTGACACTTTTAAAAAAAATTTTCATTTGGTGGAATCAGGATACATTTGGAACTAGGTTAAAAACTATTTTTTATGGAAAACTCGTTGGAGCAGATGAGCTAGGCAACAAATACTATCAAAGTAAAAAAGGGAAGAGGTGGGTTATTTATAATGATACAATTGATGCATCAAAAATTCCAGTTGAGTGGTATTCATGGATGCATTTTACTCCTAATAAAATAGAGAAAAAACATATTCTAGAAAAATATGAGTGGCAAAAACCTCATCAATCTAATTTGACTGGTACTGATCAAGCATACTATCCCAATAAAAATAAAGATGGAGCTAAAAAAAAATATAAAAGCTGGAAAGAATAGTCTTAAATTAAACTTAATAATTTTTGTTTATTTTTCTTTATTTTCATTTGCATTTTCGCAAAGTAACTTGGAGGGTACTTACACAGATATTAAAATTTTAGATAAAATAAGCTCTAAAAATACACTTTTGAAATTAAAAAATGGAGATCAAGTTGCATTTAAAGACTTATCAATAAAAAGTTTAAAATGTAAAAATTCAGAATTTGACGATAACCCTGAAATTACTGCTTACATACAAGTTACAGATCTTAATAATTCAAATAATGATGAAGTTTTTGTTTTTAATGGATGGATGTTTTCTTCAAGCCCATCAATAACTCCATTTGACCATCCAGTTTATGATATTTGGCTTGTAAACTGTTATTAAATAATTTTTTCTTTATCTATCCATCCTACATTGAAGTCAGATTCGATAAATTTTTTATGATTTAATAGTTTTTTATGTAAAGGAATAGTTGTTGTAATTCCTTCAATTACAAATTCATCTAAAGATCTATTCATTCTTTGAATTGCTTCTGATCTATTTCGACCATGACAAATTAACTTACAAATCATGCTGTCGTAGTAAGGAGTTACTTTATAGCCTTGGTATATAGCTCCATCTACTCTTGTTCTAAAACCAGATGGCTGATGACACATCTCGATAGTCCCTGGAGAAGGTTGGAAGTTTTTACTTGCATCTTCAGCGTTAATTCTACACTCAATTGCATGGCCTCTTGGATTAATGTCACTTTGCTCTAATGCTGTTTCACCTGAAAACGCAATCCAAATTTGTTCTTTGATAATATCAATTCCTGTAACCATCTCTGTTACTGGATGTTCTACTTGAACCCTAGTATTCATCTCAAGAAAATAGAATTTACCACCTTCATATATAAATTCTACTGTCCCAGCACCCATATAACCAATTTTTTCAACCATATTCACTGTTTTTTCAAAAAGATCTTCTCTAACCTCATTATTTAAAACTGGACTAGGTGTCTCCTCAATAAGTTTTTGATGTCTCCTTTGGACTGAACAATCTCTTTCATGAAGATGCACAACTCGGTTTTTACCAGCTAAAATCTGTACTTCAATATGCCTAGGATTTTGAAAATATTTTTCAATGTAAACTTCGTCATTTCCAAAATATTTTTGTGCCTCTGATTTAGCAGTAGAAAATAATGTTTCAAATTCCTCTTCTTTGTAAACGATTTTCATACCTTTTCCACCACCTCCACCTGAGGCTTTAATTAAAACAGGAAAACCGATTTTTTTACAAAGTTCTTTAGCTTGAGCTATATCTTTTACACCACCCTCAGAACCTTCAATAACAGGTAATCCATTTTCTTTTGCAATTTTTTTTGCTTGAATTTTATCTCCCATCATCGCAATTAATTCAGAAGAAGCTCCAATAAATTTAATTTTATTTTCCTCTAATATTTTTGCAAAATTTGCATTTTCTGAGAGAAAACCATAACCAGGATGAACAGCTTCAGCATTAGTTAGCTCTATAGCAGACATCAATGCAGGTATATTTAGGTAACTGTTTTGTGGTTGGTAGGAGCCTATACAGACACTCTCATCAGCAAGTCTAACGTGCATACTGTCTCGATCAACATCAGAATGGACAGCAACAGTTGATATTCCCCATTCTTTACATGCTCTTATAATTCTAACCGCAATTTCTCCACGGTTAGCAATTAAAATTTTTTTAAACATTATTTATTCTAAAACAATAAGAGTTTGACCAAATTCAACTGGTTGGCCATCATCAATACATATTTCTTTTACAACCCCGTCAGATGAGGAGGGCACATGATTCATTGTTTTCATTGCTTCAACAATCATTATAGTGTCACCTTTTTTAATTTTTTTACCTACTTCAATAAATTTTTTTGCACCTGGTTCAGGCGCATGGTAAGCAGTACCGATTATTGGAGATGTAATCTCAATACCATTTTTAATACTTTGAATATTTTCTGAAATACTTTTTTCAGTTGGGGAATTATAAGCAACCATTGAAGGCTGATTAGTGTTAGATCCTACATTTTTTGAGACTTTAATTTTAGTGTCTTTCTCAGTGATTTCTATTTCTGTAAGATTAAACTCTTCTAGATAGTCATTTAATTCTTTAATAATTTTTTTATCGATTTTCATTCTCTATAATCTTTTGTATAGAAATTATGGCTAAAATATAACCTTCAGTGCCTAAACCAAAAATACCACCAGTTGCTATATCACTTATTAAAGATTTTTGTCTAAACTCCTCTCTTTTATAAATATTAGATATATGTAATTCGATTATTGGTTTTTTGAACAGATTAAGAGCATCTCTAATTGCTACTGATGTATGCGTAAACCCTGCTGCATTAATTATCATTCCTGTGTATTCTTTTCTAGCTTCTTGAATGATATTTACTATCTCACCTTCTAAATTTGATTGTGTAAAGTTTACCTCTAAACCAATTTCTTTTGATTTTTTAAAGCATTTTTCTTTTAATTGCTCAAATGTATCTGATCCATATTGTGATTGTTCTCTTTCACCTAATAGATTAAGATT
>CACBNI010000014.1 GCA_902540595.1 uncultured Pelagibacteraceae bacterium | reverse complement strand
TTAAACTTAATTTAGATGAACTATCACTTAATTTTCCTGAGCTAAGTGATGACTCTATGTCTTGAAATCTTACTTGATTATCAGCTTGAATTTTTGACAATCGATTAGAAAGTTTGTCTAATTTAAAATTTATTTCTTCAAAATTATTTGTTAATTCTCTAAATTGACCCTCGATTTCAGACAATTTAAGTAAATGTCTTGTAAGAACATCTTCTGAATTTGGATCTATTTCTAAGTCTGAGCTACTAATCGAGGTATTTTTGATCTCAATTGATCCAGAGTAAACAGCCCTCTCAAGAGTTTTTAGATCATTTTTAATTATTTCTAAAGTTTCATAAATGTTGTGATTATCTGCAAAGGAATTACTAATAATGAAAAAATTAATAACAAAAATAATCTTAAATACAATTGATTTTAATATCAGTTTCATCAGCAATTTACTTTATGATTATAAAAATGGCAGAAAAAAGACCCCAATACCAGTGATGTAGTTGGGGTCTTTAGATTAAAATTTTTAATTTGCTTTAACAGTAACTGATCTTCTGTTTTTTGACCAAGACAATGGGTTTGAACCAGAGTCAACTGGTCTTTCTTTTCCATAACTTATAACTGATATTCGGTCAGAAGATATTCCATAAGTCATTAAATAGTCTTTAGCTGCGTTAGCTCTTCTTTCTCCAAGGGCTAAGTTATATTCTCTAGTTCCTCTTTCATCTGCATGACCTTCAAGTACTACATTAATACTTGAATTTTTTCTCATCCATGCCGCTTGTGCTCTTAAAGTTTCTCTAGAAGCAGTAGTTAAAATTGACTCGTTTGTTGCAAAGAAAACTCTATCAGGAACTCCTTCAGCTAGATATTCAACTGTATCTGTTCCCGTATACACATCACCTTGCATTGAACCTTTTATATCTGTGGCAATTTCTTTTTTTGTTGCACAGGCTGATAAAACTAGACATGCGGTTAATACTATTAGTGTGTTTTTAAAAATTTTGCTTAATATCATTAAATTGCTCCTTGCTGCTGATTTCAAAGTATTACTTTTTCACAACTAATTAGAGGTTTCAAGTCTAAAAATCAAGAAATTTCAATATTTCTAGGGTTAAATTTATATTAATTACTTAATAAAGATGACCATGATGGGTCAGATGCATCAGTAGGCGTCTTTATTTGACGCTCATTGTAACCAGTTAAATCAATAGACCACAACTTTGCGGAAAAACCTTCGCCTTTATCGTTAGTCTTTGTTTCTCTATAAAATACTAAAACTCTTCCATTTGGTGACCATGAGGGAGCTTCTTGATAATAATTTTCTGTCAACAACCTCTCACCTTTTCCATCAGTTCTCATAACACCGATATAAAATTTGCCTTTGTGTAACTTTGTGAATGCAATTAAATCTCCCCTAGGTGACCATACTGGAGTTCCATAAAGCCCATTTCCAAATGAAATTCTTTTTACATCACTTCCGTCACTCTTCATTAAATAAATCTGCTGATAACCACTTCTGTCAGAGTTAAATGTTATATATTTTCCATCAGGTGAGTAAGATGGCGATGTATCAATAGATGGATGATTTGTAATCCTCTCTACAATTCTGTTCTCTAGATCCATTGTGTAAATATCAGATTTCCCATCTTTTGCCAAACTCATAATAATTTTTTTTCCATCTGGGGAAAATCTTGGTGCAAAAGTCATGCCAGGAAAATCTCCTACAACCTCTTGTGTCCCAGTCTCAATGTCTAATAAATAAACTCTTGGAAGATTTTTAAAGTAAGACAAATAGGTGACCATTTGACTTGTAGGATTAAATCTTGGAGTAAGTACTAATTCATTACCTAAAGTTAAAAATTTATTGTTGAAGCCATCTTGATCCATGATTGCTAATTTTTTTATTCTTTGTGTTTTAGGACCTTCCTCAGCAACATAAATAATTCTAGTATCAAAATATCCTTTTTCCCCTGTCAATCTTTCATAAACTTTATCAGAAATGATATGACCTACCCTTCGCCAATTACTTGGAACTGTAGTAAATGCTAAAGCCATCATTTCTTTAGCAGCAAGTACATCCCACAATCTAAATTCAACTCTTAACTTGTCATCTACATAATTTACTTTTCCTGTTATTAGTGCTTGTGCTTTAATTAAATTCCAATCTTCAAATCTTGGTTTAAGATTAGCAATATCAGGAGCTTGTAAAAAAGCATCTTTACTTAAAGGATTGAATAATCCTGATGTACTCAAATTATTTTCTACAATACTTGAAATTTCTTCTCCAATATTTTTTTTCTTTAGTATTTTTTCAAAACTTTTTCTTGATTTTTCATCAATGGATAAAGGTGAAACTGCTACTGGAAGAGGGTCAAGATTACCACGAGTAATATCGACCTCGATTAATGCGTATGAATTTATCGGAATTAGAATTAAAAATAATGTAATAATGTTTTTTATCATATTAATATTATATTAACCTTCTAACATCTCCCTTGCATCAAAATTTAACTGTAATTCTTTCCATCTTTCATAGCCTGTTGTTGGAACTCTTAATGGCTGACATAATTTCACAGCTCTTAAAGCACTTTCTGCTAAGACTTTATAAAATCCTTGTCCTGGTTTATTCATTCTTGCGTGATCTAAAATTTCAGTTTTTGTTACAGATCCATCTGGCTTTAATTTTAATTTAATTCTTACCAATAAGTTTTCGTTATAAGGTAAACCTAATGGAATACTCCAACATCCAAAAATTTGTGCTTTAAGAGCATCTTCCTCGCTTAATGTTAATCCTGTGTTCTCAATATTTCTCTCTTGATCTTGGGTAATATCATTGTTTTTTTTAATTACTTCAGCAGTTTCTTCCTTGGATTTATCAATTAATGCGGCAATATTGTTTGGATCAAATAAATCTTTTTTTTCAAACTCTGAAACTTGCTTCACCTCTTTATCAACTTTTTCTGGATTTTGCTTTTTTTCTTCTTTTGTTTTAATTTTTTTTACAGTTTTATCGGGAAGAGGGATTGCCTCAGGAGTTTGATTTTCAATTTTTTTATTGTTTTGATCTGGAGAGACTACAGTTTTAGTTTTTGTTTTTTTAACTTTTTTTGGTGGAGCTTGTTCAGACACAAGCTTTTCTTTTTCCTTAACTTTCTCTATAATTTTTTTTGCTTTTGGGGCAAAAGGAACATTTGTTTTTTCAGCTATCTGAATTAATTCAACTGATACAATTGGGGGAATATCTAGGGGTTTCTTAGTCAAAAAAGGGAGGCTCATTGCTGTAATAATAATTAACAATGCATGAAAAACAGAGGAGATAATTATACTTATATTCAATTTAGTTACCTCTGTTTATAAGGCTCTGATATTAACGCTACCTTTGTAAAACCAGATCCAGAAAGAAGTCCCATTATTTCAAGTACTCTTCCATAATTTATAGTTTTATCACCTCTGACATAAATTCTTGTGTCCGTTCTATTCTTTGAAACTGCCAAGACTTTTGCAATAATATTATTATATTCGACTTTAGACTCTTGAATAAATATCTCCCCTTTTGCATTTATAGACAATGTTAATGGTTCTGTTTCCTCAGGAAGCGAATCTGCAGAGCTTTCTGGTAAGTCTACTTGAACACCAACAGTTAATAAAGGTGCTGTTACCATAAAAATAATCAATAATACTAACATTACATCAACAAATGGCGTAACATTAATTTCACTCATGGGTTCTTTTGAAGAACGATTTAATTTAAACGCCATTTAAATAATAGTTAGAAACCTTTTTGAAAAATTTTCTAATTTTTCAGAATATTTTTTGGAGTCGTTATTAAATTTATTATAAGCGACAACCGCAGGTATTGCTGCTAATAAACCTAATGCAGTTGCAAATAATGCTTCCGCTATTCCTGGCGCTACTATGGCAAGACTGGTATTTCTTGAAATTGCTATTGATTGAAAAGAATTCATAATTCCCCAAACAGTTCCAAATAAACCTATAAAAGGTGCCGTAGAACCAACTGTAGCTAAAAAAGTAAAGCCTTTATCAATTTTTGCCATTTGCCTTTCAATCCCATTTTCTAAAAGTGCACTCATCCTTTCACTTAAGTTGTTTCTTGTTTTTTTCTTTAACAGCCCCTCCATTGCATTTTGAAAAACTAACGCCATAGGATCTTCAAGTTTAGTTGGTAAACTATTATATAAATTTTCAGCAGACTTAGAATTCCAAAATTTTTCCTCAAATTCTTCAGAAGATTTATTTATTTTTTTAAATAACCTAATTTTTTCTATAATTACCGCCCAAGAATATACTGAGCAAAGTATTAAAATAATCATTACTGATTTTACAATTATGTCAGCTCTTAAAAATAAGCTAAGTAAAGAAAAATCTGTGTTGGTGCCTAATTCTACAGCTTTCGCTGCTATGTCTGCTTCCATAATTACTATTCACACTTAAATGTGTCATCAATTTGACTTGAATTATGCTGCTATTACTCTTCTTTAAATGTCTCAAAGAAATAACTAGCTATTAGAATAGCATCTGCTTTATTAGAATCCTTTTTTTTTGATAGGTGTGATGAATAATAAGGAAAAATTTCAATTGCTCTTGTTCTACTTGCGTCTTTTTCAGAATTTATTAAATTAAAATATTTCTTCCACTTTGCAGGTCGAACAAAGTAGACTGAAAGCTGCATAGCACTACAAATTCCTTTGAGTATTCCAAAAGATTGACCAAAATTGAACATACTAGTAACTCCTTGACCTGGCATTGCAGTAACGTGCTCTATAACCACTTTTATATTTTTTTTATCTATATTTTTTATTTTCTCTGAAATTTCATTAAAAATCTGAGATCCATTTACTTGCTTTTTATTCTTTTTACCCTCAATCATGGTTGGCATCTCTACCACATCTTTTATTGCTCCATCTTGAAAGAAACAAATTGACCCTGATATCCCTGGATCAACCCCTATTATAAGCATTAATTAACCTCTAAATTTACATTTGAAAAAATATTTTGCACATCGTCATCATCTTCTAAACTATCTAAAAATTCTGTAACATCATCTTTTTTTTCATTCTGAATATCTACGCTATTTAAAGGTATCCACTCTATCTCTGTTGAAATAAAATTAGCTATTGTTTTTTCTAAATTTTTCTTAACATTATAAATTTCACTAACAGGACAATGAATTTCATGAAAATCGCTATGAGATATGCACTCATCAGCTCCAGCATCGATTGCTAATTCCAAAATATTTTCCTCAGAGATTTCTTTTATATCAATCTTAATGACTCCCAATTGTTTAAAATTATGAGAGGCAGATCCCTGTGTTCCTAAACTCCCTCCATTTTTTTGAAAAATTGTTCTAATATTAGAGGCTGTTCTATTTTTATTATCTGTTAGCGTCTCCACTATAACAGCAATTTTATCAGGTCCAAATCCCTCATATCTTAAATTCTCAAAATTGGATCCAGTTGTTGCAGAAGATTTATCAATTGCTCTCTCAATGTTGTCCTTTGGCATGTTGGCAGATCTTGCGGCTTGAATAGCGGATCTCAATCTTGGATTCATTGCAGGGTCTTTATCACCAAGTTTAGCAGCAACTGTGATTTCTTTTGATAATTTTGAAAAAATTTTTGAACGCTGTTTATCTGCTTTACCTTTTTTATGCTTTATTCCAGCCCAGTGAGAGTGTCCTGCCATAAATTTTATTTAATTTTTAAAAAAATTTCCATAAATATAACTCTCAATGTTATTTGCTAAGCCAGTATCTACATTACATTCAACCATAACGCCACTCAAAGTAGCATCACCAATAGCTGGAAAATGTTTAGTGGAGTTTTTTTTTAAAAATCTATTTAATGAATTTTCTTTATTCATACCAATGACTGAATCATAGTCGCCACACATACCAGCGTCTGTTTGATATCCTGTACCATTATTTAAAATTCTTGCATCATTGGTTGGAATATGAGTATGAGTTCCTACAACAAGCGTTGCTTTGCCATCAAAAAAATGGCCAATCGCATTTTTTTCACTTGTTATCTCACCATGAAAATCAACAACAAGTATGTCGTAATCTTCTGTTAATTTATTCTCATTTAAGAATTTCTTTGAAGCTTGAAAAACATCCTCACACTTTTTCATAAATACATTTCCCATCAAATTCAAAACACCAATTTTTATATTGTCATTTGTTTTATAAATATTAAATCCTTTTCCTGGTGCAGGTTCAAAAAGATTTTTAGGACGTAATAATCTTTCTTCTTTCTCAATATACTCCATAATTTCTTTTTGGTCCCAAACATGATTTCCTGTTGTGATAACATTTACTCCACAATTAAAAAAATCTTTACATATTTCCTTCGTTAGTCCCACCCCTTGAGAGGCAGCATTTTCACCATTAACAATTACAAAATCGATATTTTTTGATTTAATTTCACTTAAAAGATTGTTAGTCAACTTTGAACAACCAGCGATACCTACTACATCGCCCAAAAATAATATTTTCATTAAATAATCTCTTTCTCAGTTATAATTATATCTAATTTCTTATCATGTTTGTTAACTGGTATGGTTTTTAATTTTTGAAAAGAAAAAGCAAGACCAACTTTTACTACTTTTTTGATCTTTGATATCTTTTGAATGTAACGGTCATAAAAACCACCTCCATAACCTAATCTATTTAATTTTTTATCAAATGCTACCAAAGGAACAAATAAGATATCAGGGTAAACTTTGTTTGTAGCGTCTGGTTCTGGGATGCCATATTTATTTATTAACAAAGGATCATTTTTATACCATTTATAAAATTCCATTTGATTTTTTTTTTTAATTTTTGGTAGTGAAATTGAGGAACCCCTTTTAAAAAAATAATTTAAAATTTTTAAATCGTTAATCTCATAGTTTGATGGATAGTATCCACCTACAATTTTCAAATTATAATTTTTTTTTTTAAGATATGAATAAATATTACTTGGACTTATATTTATTGATTTTTTTGACTTACTTTTTCTTAATTTTAATACTTTATCTCTTAACTTTGATTTAATCACAAATTTATTGGGATAAATTATCTATTTTTGCCTTTTTGACAAAATTTGATATTTGGTCGGCTGCTTCATCGATTAACTGCTCATATTTTTTTTGATTATTTTCTATCTCAATCTTAAAGTCTTCATGATTTAAATTAAGTTTTTTTATCTCATCCTCTTTCCTATCTCGGTATTCATAAATTAAAGATTTAAGTTCTTTAAATTTATTTGACAAATCTTTGAATTCATTTTTTTTTTGCTCGACCTTCTTTTTAGTCTCATAATACTCATCCATTATTTTTACAGCTGTAATTAATAAAAGTTTGTTTTCACCTAGATTGCCTAAATCATTTTTTAAATTATTAAACTTTTGACTTATTTGGATTAGTAACTCCTCTAAATGTTCTTCTTGTCCATCCTCACAGGACAATATGAATTCTTTATTATTAAATTTAATAGTTACATTTCCCATTTATCAATTTCCTCCAATAAAGTATCTGTTTCTTGATTTAATTCATCAATTTTTTCAGAAAATTCGATTTGTTTTCTTTCTTCTTGTTTTTCTTTATTTTTAATTTCCTCTAATTTCTTCGACAGCGACCCATGCTCCTCTAATAGTTCTTTATATTTAATTTCTAATTCATTTTTTTCAATTTCTAATTGATTTTTTTGCTTACTTAAATTTTCAATATTATTTTGTAATTTTGGATTGGTTAGGTCTAAATTTTTTAATTCGTCTAAAACTGAAATTAATTTTTTTTCTTTTTCGTTTATAGAATTCATATATATAGATATAGTATTAAATAGATACTTCTTAGTCTAGTCAGGATAATTTTGAATAAACTACATAATGATTTGGCAAATTGCATCAGATTTTTATCAATAGATGCGGTTCAAAAAGCTAATTCTGGACACCCAGGTATGCCAATGGGTATGGCGGATGTTGTGACCGTACTTTTTAAGAATTTTTTAAGATTTAATCCTAAAAATCCAAATTGGATGAATAGAGATAGATTCGTTTTATCTGCAGGTCATGGATCAATGCTTTTATACTCTTTACTGTTTTTAACTGGATATAAGAGTATTTCATTAAATAGTATAAAAAATTTTAGACAGCTAAACTCAATATGTGCCGGTCACCCCGAATACCATCCAAATTCAGGTATCGAAACAACAACAGGACCTCTTGGACAAGGAATAGCAAACGCAGTGGGATTTGCAATCGCAGAAGAAATTTTAAAAAAAAAATTAGGAAATGATTTAATTAATCACAAAACTTATGTTTTGGCTGGAGATGGGTGTTTAATGGAAGGAATAAGTCATGAGGCAATGAGTTTAGCAGGACATTTGAAGCTTAAAAATTTAGTAATGCTTTTTGATAACAATTCAATTTCAATTGACGGTCCAACTGATCTTGCTGTTTCAGACAATTTTAAAAAAAGATTTGAGGGTTATGGTTGGGATTATATTTTAATAAATGGACATAATGAAAAAGAAATATTTAAAGCATTAAAAAATGTTCAAAAAGCAAAAAAACCAACTGTTATTTCTTGTAAAACAAAAATTGGATACGGCTCACCAAATAAATCAGGTAAAGCGTCCTCTCATGGAAGTCCCCTAGGTTTAGAGGAGATTGAACTTGTTAGAAAAGCCCTAAATTGGAACAATAAACCTTTTAATATTCCGAATAAATTTTTGAGAGAGTGGAGAAAAATTGGTCAAAGAGGTGAAACTCAAGAAAAAAAATGGATTAAGATATTAAACAAAAACAAAACAAAATTTAAAAATTTAACAAAAAATAGTTCAATAAGTATTTTAAAAAGAGAAAAAAGAAATGCAATTCTGGAGCCTAAAAATTTGGCTACAAGAAAATGTTCTGAGATGACACTTAATGCATTAACAAAACAAAATCATAACTTAATTGGTGGCTCAGCTGATTTAGCTGGATCTAACAATACAAAAACAAAACATCAAAAAATAATTAAGCCTGGAGATTTTAGTGGAGATTATATTCATTACGGAGTAAGAGAGCATGGAATGAGTGGAATAATGAATGGTATTGCACTCTATGGAAATTTAATTCCATATGGTGGAACTTTTTTAATTTTTTCTGATTATTGTAAACCTTCAATTAGGTTATCTGCGTTAATGCAAAAAAGAGTGATATATGTAATGACGCATGACTCTATAGGACTTGGAGAGGATGGGCCAACCCATCAGCCAATTGAACAGCTCTCAGGTTTGCGATCAATTCCAAATTTAAATGTCTTTAGGCCAGCAGATAGAGTTGAAACAATTGAATGTTGGGAACATGCTTTAAAAAGTTCGAAAACACCGAGTATTTTATCTTTAACAAGACAGGGCCTAAATCCCATAAGAAAAACATTTACAAATATAAATAAATGTTCTTTGGGAGCCTATGAAGTTTTGAGAACCAATAATAAAATTAATTTAACAATATTTGCAAGCGGTTCCGAGGTTAATTTGGCAATCGAAACTAGTCATAAATTAGCCAAAGATAAAATATACTGTAAGGTTATATCAATGCCATCTATGGAGCTTTTCGATCAACAATCAAAATTATATAAAAATAAAATTTTAAACGAAACTAAATTTAAAATTTCAATAGAGGCTGGATCAAGCGATTGTTGGGAAAAATATGTAGGGAGTTCAGGTTTAACATTTGGAATCAATGAATTTGGCAAGAGTGCACCCTACAAAGATATTTTTAAACACTTTGGACTAACAGTTTCAAATATTGTCAGTAAAACCAAAAAAATGATAGGAAATTAAATATGGCAATCAAAATTGGAATTAATGGAATGGGTAGAATTGGTCGTATGATTGTTAGATCAATCTTTGAAAGTCAAAATAAAAAATTAAAAATTCAACATATCAACAACAGATCAGACTCAGAGACTACAGGTAAATTAATTAAATATGATTCTATCCACGGTAAATTCGATGCTGATATAAAATTTGATGAAAATCACTTAATAATAAATAAACAAAAAATTTCATTTTCTCAAGAGCCTAAGATCGAGAAAATTAATTGGAAAAAGTATGATGTTGACTATGTTTTAGAATGTACAGGTAAATTTAACTCAAGAGAAAAACTTGAAGCTCATATTAAAAATGGTGCAAAAAAAGTAATTGTATCTGCTCCATGCAAAAATCCAGACAAAACAATAGTTTTTGGTGTTAACGATAGCACCTTATCTAAAAGAGATAAAATAATCTCAGCTGCCTCATGTACTACGAATTGTTTGGCGCCAGTTGTTGATGTCATTCACAAAAAATTTGAAATTGAAAAAGGTTTTATGACTACGATTCATTCATTTACCAGTGACCAAAGAATTTTGGACAATTCTCACAAAGATCCAAGAAGAGCTCGATCTGCAAGCCAGTCGATTGTTCCTACATCAACTGGAGCATCAAAAGCAATAGGTGAAATAATTCCAAGTTTGAAAGGAAAATTAGAGGGTGTGGCGATGAGAGTACCTACGCCAAATGTTTCTCTTGTAGAATTAGTTTTTTGTACGAAAAAAGAAATTAATATAAAAAATATAAACAATGAATTTGAATTAGCTTCAAAAAGAGAACTAAAAAGGATTTTAGAAATTACTTATGAAAAATTAGTTTCTGTTGATTTTAATCATCATTCAGCCTCCGCGATCGTTGATGCGTCTTTAACAAGTGTAGTTGGAACAAATATGGGTAAAATTTCGGCTTGGTATGACAACGAATGGGGCTTTTCTAATAGAATGTGTGATATAGCTGAAAATTTGCATAAAATTTCTTAATGAGAAGTATAAGAAACGAAACAAGTCTTCGTGATAAAAAAATATTACTTAGATTAGATTTAAATGTTCCTTTAGATAAAGAAAAAATAAGTGACACAACAAGAATAGATAAAATTCTTCCTACTCTAAAATTTCTTAATGAACAAAAAGCTAAAATTATTATTTTATCACATGTAGGTAGGCCAAGAGGTAAGGTTTTAAAAGAACTTTCTTTAAAACCAATTTGTGAAAATTTACAGGAACAATTAGGCTTAAGTGTGAAATTAATTTCACAAAATATTAATGAAATTAAAAATAAGAATTTCTTTGATAACTTTAATGAGAAAATCTTAATGTTAGAAAATATTAGGTTTTATGCAGAAGAAGAAAAAAATGACAATAAGTTTGCAAGACACTTAGCAAGTCTTGGTGATCTTTATGTTAATGATGCTTTTTCATGTTCTCATCGTGCACACGCATCAATTGTTGAAATTTCTAAATTCCTACCTTCATTTTCTGGATTGCAACTAGATTTAGAAATTAACGCTCTTACTAAAATTACATCTGAAATCACAAAACCAATAACCTGTATAATTGGAGGGTCTAAGATTTCGACAAAAATTGAAATCATTAAAAATTTAATACCCAAATTTGACAATATTATTATTGTTGGTGGTATGGCTAATAATTTTATTGAGTATTTTGGTCACAACATTGGCAAATCTATTAAAGAAAAAAAATGTGCCCCGATAATTGAAGAAATTATTTCACTTTCGAAAAAAGAAAAATGTGAAATAACTTATCCAGAAGATGTGCTTGTATCTAAAGATTTAAATGGATCATGCAAAAAAAAAGAATTGAATGAAATTTTGGACGATGAAATGATTTTAGATATTGGTCCAAAAACTATAGATAAAGTAACAAATATTATAAACTCAAGTAATACCATATTGTGGAATGGACCTGCTGGATATTTTGAAAACCCTAACTTTGCAAACGGCAGCATAGAAATAGCAAAAACAATAATTAATAATAATAAATTAAACAAAATTTTTTCAGTTGTTGGTGGAGGAGATACAGTTTCATTATTAAATAGTATAAACGCTGTTGATAGTTTTAACTTTGTTTCAACTGCAGGTGGAGCTTTTTTAGAATATCTTGAAGGTAAAAAGCTTCCTGGTATAACCGCGTTAAATCAATAAATGTCAGAACTAAATAAAATTGCCCTAAAAATAATTTCTCACGGTAAAGGTATACTTGCTGCAGACGAAAGCACTGGTACTATGACTAAGAGACTTAAAGCGGTAAATTTAAATTCAACACCTGAAAATAGACTATTGTTTAGGGAAATTCTTTTCTCATCTGAATGCATGAAAAATTGTATTGGAGGTGTCATTCTTTACGATGAAACAATAAACCAAACTACAAGTTTTGGAAAATCAATCCCTGACCTAATTTCAGCCTCAGGCGCAGTGCCAGGAATCAAAGTTGATACAGGTGCTAAAGAATTAGCAAACTCTCCCGAAGAAAAAATTACTGAAGGTTTAGATGGCCTTAGAGATAGATTAAAAAAATATTATAAACTTGGAGCAAGATTTACAAAATGGAGGGGGGTTTACTCTATTAGCAATAAATATCCAACCAGGCTAGCAATAAATAGTAATGCTCATGCACTTGCAAGATACTCAGCTCTAGTTCAAGAAAGTGGTATGGTTCCAATAGTGGAGCCTGAGGTATTAATGGATGGAGATCATTCTGCGGATGTTTGTTTAAGAAAAACATCAGAGGTTATAAAAAAATGTTTTGAAGAACTAATCTTACATAAAGTTGATCTCTCAGGAATTATTTTAAAACCAAATATGATATTATCTGGAACTCAATCAAAAGAAAAAATAACTAGTGAAGAAGTTTCACACAAAACACTTGAGTGTCTTAAAAATTCAGTTCCTAGTGATGTGCCTGGGATTGCCTTTTTATCAGGAGGTCAGTCTGAGTCAGAAGCTACAGAAAATTTAAATTTAATAAATAAAAACAATAATACTAATTTTATTATGACATACTCATATGGAAGAGCTCTTCAGCAAAGTGCTCTTAAAGTATGGTCTAAAAATATAAAAGAAATTGAAGAAACTCAAAAAATTTTTAATCATAGAGCTAAAATGTGTACATTGGCTGCTCAGGGTGAATGGGTGAGAGAACTTGAGAGTAAATAAAAAGAAATTTATTTATCTTATTTCTCCTAACAAAATATATAAAAAATTTTTTAAAGATCTTCAAAAAGTTCTAGAAACAGGAAAAATTAGCTTTTTTCAATTAAGGCTTAAAAAATATTCCTTCAAAAATAAAATTTTAATCGGAAAAAAAATAAAAAATATCTGTAAAAAAAATAAAGTAAAATTTTTAATCAATGACGATCCAATACTTGCAAAAAGATTAAGTGCTGATGGTTGTCATTTAGGTCAAAAAGATATTAATATAAAAGAAGCTAGGAAGATAATTGGTAAACAAATTATAGGAATTACTTGCCATAATTCTATAAACTTTGCGAAAAAAGCTATAAAGGCTAAAGCAAGTTATTTAGCGTTTGGAGCTTTTTATTCTTCTAAAACTAAAAAAACTAAATATTCAGCAAATATCAAGATTTTAAAAAAGATTAAAAAAATTACTAAAACCCCAATTATAGCTATTGGAGGTATTAATTCTGAAAACTATAAAAATCTGTTATTGAACAATGCAAATTTTTTAGCTATCTCAGGCTACGTTTGGAGTAATAAAAAATATAAACCCCTAGAGGCAATAAAGAGATTAAAGTGAAAATTAACGCGGGTGAGATAAGAGTTGGAATGCTTTTGGAATATAAGAATGATTTATGGCAGGTTTTAAAAACTCAGCATGTGAAACCTGGTAAAGGTGGTGCCTTCGCACAAGTTGAAATGAAAAGTGTGGGAAAAAATACAAAGTTAAATGAAAGATTTAGATCAAGTGAAACTGTTGAAAAGGCTTCCTTAGAGGAAACAAAATTTAATTACCTTTATGAGGATGAAAGTAATTATTTTTTTATGAACCCAAAAAGCTTTGAACAAATAGAAATTAAAAAAGATGTGGTTGGAGATCAGGGAAAACTTTTATCTGAAAATCTTGAGGTTTCTGTAAATTTTTATAATGAAAATCCAATTTCAGTTGAACTACCTAACCAGGTACAGTGTAAAATAGAAACAACCGATGCAGCTTTAAAAGGACAAACAGTTTCGTCATCATATAAACCTGCAACTCTTGATAATGGATTAAATATTCAAGTACCTCCATTTATCGAGTCAGGGGACGATGTAATAATTGATACAAGAAATTTAGAATACGTAAAAAAAATTTAAAATATGATTTCAATATCCTCAAATCTTAATGTTATGATAAAAGCCGTTGAGAAAGCATCAAAGTTAGTAATTAGAGATTTTGGAGAAGTTGAAAAATTACAAATTTCTAAAAAAGGTCCTAGAGATTTTGTTACAAAAACAGATAAACGTGTTGAAAGTATTATTATCGAGGAACTTAGTAATACAAAAAAGAATTACTCTTTCCTTTCAGAAGAGATTGGAAAAATAAAAAATAAGGATGAGGAAAATATTTGGATTATCGACCCAATTGATGGAACTACAAACTTTCTTCATGGTATCCCGCATTTTGCAATTTGTATTGCTTTACAGTCAAATAAAGAAATAGTCAGTGGTTTAATTTTTGATCCTATCAAAGACGAAATGTTTTTTGCTGAGAAAAATAAAGGTTCTTATCTCAATAACCAAAGATTACGAGTATCAAAAAAAAATGTCATAGATGATTGCTTGTTTTCGAGTAATCATGATGGAGTAAAATTTAGTAATCTTAATATACGCTACACCGGTTGTGCGGCTTTAGATCTGGCTTATGTGGCTGCTGGAAGATTTGATGGATACTTTCATAATAATATTAATCTTTGGGATGTAGCAGCTGGATCACTTATGGTGCTAGAAGCTGGTGGAATAGTAAACGATCTAAATAAATTCAACAATAATGCTATTGATATTAGAGCCTCAAGTGATGGAATTAATCATAAAATGCTTAAAGAATTAGAGAACTTTTAATTGTGTTCTGAATTTCCTTTGTTATAAGTCTCGTTATGAAAAAAGATATTCACCCAAACTACCATGCAATTAAAGTAGAAATGACAGATGGTAGTCAATTTGAAACCAAGTCCACATGGGGCGCTGAAGGTGACTTATTGAAGTTAGAAATTGATCCTAAATCCCATTCTGCATGGACAGGTGGAAAACAAAAATTAATGGATAAAGGAAGAATAAGTAAATTCAATAAAAAATTCCAAAATTTCAAATCAGAAAAAAAAAATTAAATGTCAAATGCACCCTTGATGCCAATGGCTACTGCTGTTTGGTTAGTTGAAAACACAACATTGACATTCAAACAAATTGCAGATTTTTGCCAATTACATGAAGTGGAAATTCAAGGAATAGCAGATGGTGAAGTAGCAAAAGGTATTAAGGCTTACAATCCTATAATATCAGGCCAGGTATCAAGAGAAGAAATTGAATTATCTTCAAAAGATGAAAACAGATCATTGCAAATTAAAAGTAGCGATATTGAAATATCGAATTCAGAAAAAAAGATAAAAAAATACGTACCACTTTCAAAAAGACAAGATAAACCAGACTCTGCATTGTGGCTTATCAGACAGCACAATTTACTCAAAGACTCTCAAATTGCAAAACTAGTCGGAATAACAAAAAATTCGGTTACTTCAATAAGAAACAAAAGCTATTGGAATTACAATAATCTAAATCCAAAAGATCCTGTTGCATTAAATTTATTCACTCAAAGAGATTTATTAGACGCTATAGAGAAAGCAGAAAGAAGAATAAAAAGAGAAAAGAAACAGAAGGAAAAAGAAAAACTAAGTAATCTTACATCTGCATAATGAATAAAATTTATAGACATAAAATTATAAAAGTGATATTTAACCACTTTTTTGGAGGTAGTTATTAAAATAGAAGTTAAAGATAATAATATTGAACAAGCCCTGAGAGTTTTAAAAAGAAAACTTCAAAGGGATGGTTTTTTTAAAGTAATAAAATTAAAAAATACCTATGAAAAGCCATCAGAAAAGAAAAAAAGAATTCTTCAAGAAAATATTAAAAGGGTAAAAAAATTAAATAAACTTAAGAATAGAATTTAAGTATACCGCGGGGTGGAGCAGTCTGGTAGCTCGTCAGGCTCATAACCTGAAGGTCGGCGGTTCAAATCCGTCCCCCGCAACCAATTAAATATTATATTTTAAACTTTGATTTTTTGCTGTCTGATAAAAAACCTTTTACCGTCTCTATCGTAAGTTGTTCATACGATTTTTCAAATTTTTCTATTTTTTCGATTATTGATGGGGGAATAGTAATAATATGACATCCCAATTGTTTAGCCTGTAAAAAATTATAAGGCTCTCTAACACTTGCCCACAATATTTGTACATTTTTAAATTTTTTTGCCAACCTAATGCTTTTAATAAATTCTGGAAGAGGGTCTTTACCGGTATCACCTGCTCTTCCAGCAAAAATTGAAATTATTACTTTTGTAGTTTTATTAATAACTTTTAAAATCTTCTTTGTTTGTTTAGAGGTATAAACAGCAGTAATATTCAATTTAATATTTTTGTTATTTAATTCTTTAATTACTTTATCACTAAACTTGTTTTTAGAGTTGACCACTGGTACCTTTACGTAAATATTTTTTGCCCATTGGTTAATTTTTATACCTTGTAAAATCATTGATTTTTGATCATCAGCGAAAACTTCCAAGGATATAGGCTTATTTTTACATATTTTTAATATCTTTTTTGAATATGACTCATAATCTTTTGCTCCAGCTTTTCTCATTAAGCTTGGATTTGTTGTAAAACCTTTAACAATTTTTTTTTTGTTAAATTTTTTTATTAAAGATAAGTCAGCAATATCGCAAAAAATTTTTGTGCTCATTGGCTCTTACAGATTTTTAGTAATATCCTCTGTCATTTTTTTTGCATCTGCAAACAGCATAAGAGTATTTTCTTTATAGAATAAGTCATTGTCTATACCCGCATAACCAGGTGATAAACTTCTTTTTACAAATAAGACCGATTTACATTTTTCAACATCTAACACTGGCATACCATATATTGGACTTTGTGGGTCTGTTTTAGCTACTGGATTTGTTACATCATTAGCACCAATGACAAATGCTACATCAGCGTTTGCAAAATCATTATTTATTTCCTCTAATTCAAAAACTTCATCATAAGGTACATTAGCCTCAGCCAACAAAACATTCATGTGACCTGGCATTCTTCCTGCAACTGGATGGATTGCGTAAGAAACTTTAATGTCATTTTTTTTCAAAGTATCAACCATTTCTCTTAAGGCATGTTGAGCTTGTGCAACCGCCATACCATAGCCAGGAACAATTATTACAGAAGATGCATTCTTCATTAAGAATGCCGCATCGTCTGCATTCCCACTTTTAACTGGCCTTTGTTCTTTACTTGAATTATTTGCTGTTTTATCAGTTGCTCCAAATCCACCCAAAATAACATTAAAGAAAGAACGATTCATTCCTTTACACATTATGTAAGACAAAATTGCACCTGAAGATCCAACAAGTGCACCAGTAATAATTAATGCTGTATTTTCTAAGGTAAAACCGATGCCTGCCGCAGCCCAACCAGAATATGAGTTAAGCATAGAAATTACAACTGGCATATCAGCTCCACCAATTGGAATAATTAAAAGAAAACCAATTAAGAAAGAAACAGATAAAAGTATCCAAAATAAATGAGATGATTGAGTTGAGCAGAGTAAATAAATTAAAACAATTATTGAAATTAGAATTATAGCATTAAGTGGATGCTGACCTTTAAATGTAATCGGTGATCCAGACATTATTCCTTGAAGTTTTAAGAAAGCAATTACTGAACCTGAGAATGTTATAGCTCCAACTGCTGCTCCTATAGACATTTCAATTAAGCTACCAAGTTTTATGTTTCCTGGCTTACCTAAATTAAATGCTTCAGGATTTAAAAAGGCAGAAATTGCGACAAAGACAGCTGATAGTCCAACTAAACTATGAAAACCAGCAACTAATTCTGGCATAGCAGTCATAGGTATTTTGTAGGCTATAAAAGCACCTATTGACCCACCTATCAAAATAAATATCAAAACAAATATAAATCCAGTAGAAAAATTACCTGTAGACAAAAATGTTACGGTTACAGCAATAATCATTCCTAAAATTCCAAAAAAATTACCCTGTCTGGATGTTTCCGGTGAAGATAAACCTCTTAGAGCAAGAATAAATAGTACACCTGAAACTAAATAAAAAATTGCGGATAAATTTGGTGAGATCATTATTTATTTTTCTTCTTTTTTTTATACATGGCTAACATTCTTTGTGTCACAAGGAATCCACCAAATATATTTACTGCTGCTAGTGCTATCGCTAAGAAACCAAAAATACTTGAAGTATTAAAAACAGTGTCAGAATTTCCCGACAAACCAGCTATGATAGCTCCAACTATGATTACAGAAGAAATTGCATTAGTAACAGACATTAATGGTGTATGTAAAGATGGAGTAACACTCCAAACTACATAATATCCCACAAAAATTGAAAGGATAAAAATACTTAATCTAAATATTAAAGGATCTATTTCCATAATTTATTTAATTAATGTCTTTTCTATAATTTCATCTTCTAAATTAATATTTAATTTTTTACTCTCTTTGTCGAATAAATTATCAACAAAATTAAAAATATTTTTTGCATACAAACTTGAAGCAGAAACAGGTAGTTTGTTAAGTATATTGCTTTCACCCATTATTTTAACTCCATTTTTTTCAATAATTTTATCTACTTCTGTAAATGCTGTATTTCCTCCTTGAATTGCAGCTAAGTCATAAATAACTGAACCAGCTTGCATATTGTTTACCATATTGTCCTTAATTATTAATGGTGCTTTTTTTCCAGGAATTAAAGCTGTACATATTATAATATCAATTTTCTTTAACGTTTCCGATAAAAGTTCCTCTTGTTTTTTTTTAAAATCATCTGAGGCCTCTTTTGCATAGCCGCCCTCGGTTTCTAAATTTTCTGCATCTTCTACTGTCAAAAACTTACCTCCTAAGCTCTCAACTTGCTCCTTAGAAGCCATTCTTACATCAGTAGCAAATACTATTGCACCCATTCTTTTCGCTGTTGCAATCGCCTGGAGTCCAGCAACACCTGCACCAACAACTAAAACTTTCGCAGCTGGAACTGTCCCTGCTGCAGTCATCATCATTGGAACAGCCTTTTCAAAATTTGCAAAAGATTCTATAACTGCTTTATAACCAGCTAGGTTTGCCTGTGAAGACAGAATATCCATTGATTGAGCTCTGGTAATTCTTGGAAGTAATTCTAAAGAAAAAAGATTAATTTTTTTTTTAGCTAGAGCTTCTAATTTATCTTTATTGTTATAGGGGTTTAAAACTCCTATAAGCGTTTGATTTTCTTTTATATTTGATGTTTTGTCGTCAGATAACACACCAAGCTGAACAATAACGTCAGAGGAATTTAAAATTTCAATTTCGTCTTTATAAATTTTTACACCCATCTCAACAAACTGTTCATCTTTTATACCAAGATGAGAACCATAATTTTCACTTAAGCACACTTCAAAACCAAGAGAAGTATATTTTTTTACAATATCAGGTGTAATGGCTATTCGTTTTTCAAGATCTTTATTTTCTGATACAGAACCAATTCTCATTTTAAATTCCTACAACAAGAATAAAGTCAACAAAACTAGAACAGATATAACAGCGACAGTTCCCCACAGTACAAATTTAGTAAAATTATTCCAGGTGTTTTTATGGTTTTCATTATCCATAAAGTTTATTTTTGTCTTGCTTTGAATTTTGGATTTGTTTTATTAATTACGTAAAGTCTTCCTCTTCTTCTAACAAGTTTAGAGTTAAGATCTCTTTTTTTTATAGATTTTAATGAACTTTTTATTTTCATATTTAATTTTATTAATGCCTGGCAATGTCCTACTCTTCCATGTCTTAAGACAAAGTACCATTGGCGCAGAAAGGCTTGACTTCCGAGTTCGGAATGGGATCGGGTATAACCCTTTCGCAATAATCACCAGGCACCGAGCTTATATATAATTTTAGAAATTTGGTAAAGGATTTTTTCTCTTAAAAAAGCTTATTTTTCCAAGTAAGTGGAGTGTTTTCATTGTCTATTTCAAGCATATAATTGTACTTAAAATCTTTTGTGCCATTTTTTTTTATGAATTCAATCAACTTATCAATAGACTCAGATACTGGAACTTTCGTCTGATAATTCAATAATTTTCTCGCTTTATTTGATGAACAAGTCGCATGTTTAACTTCATTTGGTCTTTCATCGGTATATTCTGGGTCTTGATTGAATTGAAGTTTATTAGATATCAATTTATAAAGTTCATTGATTGATATAAATTCCTCATCTGGACCAATGTTTACAATTTCAGATACAATATTTGGATCTGTGATAAGCTTGTCTAAACAATAAATACAATCCTTAACATCAGAAAAACATCTTTTTTGTTCACCATCTCCATATATAATTGGTTTGCGGTTCTGAAGTATCAAATTGATCATAATTGAAACTACATTTCTAAATGGATCGTCATACTTTTGTTTTGGGCCAATTATATTGTGAGGAACTGCAATATTATACTCCACACCATGTGTATCACACAAGATTTGTAATATTCTTTCTGCAGCAACTTTTGAAACTCCATATGGATCTACAGGATTAATAAGATCATTTTCATTGAATGGAACTTTTATATTTCCATATCTTGCCATTGATGAGCAATAAACAATTCTTTTTACTTTATTTCTAATACCTGATGTAAAAACCGAAACACTACCTGTAACGTTATTATTACAAACTAATGTTGGTGATATGCTAGACAACCCCTCGTGTGCGTAGGCAGCCGCATGACATATTACATCTACACCTTTTGTTGCTCTAGTCATAAAATCTAAATCAACACAATCTCCTTGATAAAAAATAGCTTTTGGATTTACGAAGTCTCTATCTCCACCCACTAAGTTGTCACATCCAGAAACTTTGTAATTTTTGTTTACATAGTAATCGGCTAAATTTGAACCAAGAAAACCAGCTATTCCTGTGATAAATATATGCATTTAATTTTTCTTTTTTTTAAAAACTTTTGAAAAAAAATCCTCAAATTTTTTCCACCATAATTTCATAGTTGCTATAAAACCTGCAATTAAACCAATAATAACTTGGACAACTATACTAGCTGAGCCTGGGTCAACATAAGCTCGAGCACTAGAAAATAAGATTAAATTTATCAATACAAAGTTTATTAAAAAATTTTTCATATTTTAAATACAATTAAGAATATTCTTAAAAGTATTTATAGTATTTACTCCATTTTTTAAACTTTTTTTACACTTGGTAGGTACCCTAACTAGATTAAATACATCTTTGTCTCTATTATGAAAGTCATTATTCAAACTAAAGCCATGATCTCCCTGTAAAATAACTATAGAATCCTTATCGTTAGTATCTAAAAAATTAATTAATTTTTCAATCCGGCTTAATACACATTTAGATGAAGAAATATAATCTTCAATTTCATTTTCACTCATTCTATAATCAAAAGATATTAAATTACACTTTTCATCTCTATATGGTGAATGTGGGCCCATATTATGAATTAAAAAAAAATTGTTTCCATTATCTATTAACTTTTTATTATTTTTTGCAAATTTTATAAGCTTATCTATTTCTGTTTCTGAATAGAGTTTCTTTTTTTTAATACTATCAAGATATTCATGTAAAATATAATTATAAACTTTTTTAAAAACTGAAACAGAAAACAAGTGATAAACTGGAGAATTAATTAAACTCGCATTAGCCTTTAATATACATTTTACTTGGCTGTGAACAGGACAGCTAACTATATCATTATCCAAATACCATAAATTGTAAAAATTATAACCTAACAAATTTAATAATGGGACATGATCAGCATAATTTTTTGGTATTATTTCTTTAGTACTAGGGTTGATGTTATCGTTAATATTAAAATAACTGGATAGAACATGTATTGTTTGTAAATTATTTGTTGTTGTATCTTTTAAA
>CACBNI010000013.1 GCA_902540595.1 uncultured Pelagibacteraceae bacterium | reverse complement strand
TACAACTATATCATAATTAATAGAGATTAATTCAAAATTAGTCATACTGAATATCAATGGCGTCAAAACTAAAATTCCACCTGCTGGAGATGGGACTCCTTCGAAAAAATTATCTCTCCATGAAGGCTCTTGATCAGAATTAACATTAAACCGTGCTAATCTTAGAGCAACACAAATTACATATATTAGACAAACTAACCAACCAAATCGTCCCAAGGTATTTAGTTTCCAAAAATACATTATAAAGGCTGGCGCAACACCAAAGCTTATCATATCAGTTAAAGAATCCAGTTCTTTTCCAACTTTGGATGTGCCTTTAATTAATCTTGCAATACGTCCGTCTAATCCGTCTATTACAGCTGCCAAGATTATAGCAACAATTGCAAATTCAAATCTTCCATCTAAAGCAAATCTAATTGAAGTTAATCCAATACAAACTCCAATTAGGGTCAGCATGTTGGGCAAAATTACTCTTGCATTTTTTTTGTCCCCAACAACTTTAAAATTGTTTTTTGGTTTTAGCATAATTATTTTTTAGCCAATAAGGTCTCACCAGAAATTGCCGTTTGACCAACTTTTACAAGCGGCTCATAATTTTCATAATAAACATCTGCTCTGCTTCCAAATCTTATCATTCCAATTCTGTCACCTTGGTTAAGTTCTTGATTCTTGTCTGTTTCACAAACAATTCTTCTCGCAATTAAACCTGCAATTTGCACTACTATTATGTCATTGCCGTGCTTATCTTTTATCTTGTAATAATTTCTCTCATTGTCTTCACTTGCTTTATCTAAAGATGCATTAAAAAATTTTCCAGGTTTGTATAAAATATCTTCAACAATTCCTGAACAAGGAGTTCTATTTACATGGCAATCAAATACATTCATAAAAATACTAATTTTTTTGAATTTTTTATTTTCAAGACCAACTTCTTTAGGTCCATCCACCTCTTCAACTTTTATAACCTCACCATCAGCTGGACTTACAAGATAATCATCGCTACCTATAATAGTTCTTTCAGGGTCTCTAAAAAAATAATAAACCCATACCGTTAATAACAAACCTATTAGACCTAAGAAGTTGTTAAAGATTAATAAAATAATAGTAATGAAGGCAGCAATAACTAAAAACTTGTAACCCTCTGTGTGAATTTTTGGAAATATCTTGGTAAACATATTCTTCTATTTGCTAATTTTTGATTAATATGTATATAAACCAATCAAATTCAATTAATAAGATAATTTTTTATTTTAATGAGTAAAATCAAGGTAAATAACCCAGTTGTAGAGTTAGATGGCGATGAAATGACTCGAATTATATGGGAGTTCATTAAGAATAAACTTATCCTACCCTATCTTGATCTAGGAATTGAATATTATGACCTTGGTATGAAGAGCCGTGACAATACAGATGATCAAATCACAATAGATTCTGCGAACGCCATCAAAAAAATTGGGGTTGGGATTAAATGTGCAACTATCACGCCTGATGAAGCAAGAGTAGAAGAATTTGACCTAAAAAAAATGTGGAGATCACCAAATGGAACAATCAGAAATATCATTGGGGGGACTGTTTTTAGAGAACCAATCATCTGTAAAAATATTCCAAAGCTTGTTCCTTCTTGGACAGATCCAGTAATTATAGGAAGACATGCTTTTGGGGATCAGTACAGAGCAACAGATTTTAAAGTTCCTGGTAAAGGAAAAATGGAAGTTAAATGGACATCAGAAGATGGAAAAAATGAGATAAAACATGAAGTATTTAATTTCACTGGCCCAGGGGTGGCGCTATCAATGTACAATTTAGATAAATCTATTCAAGACTTTGCAAGATCTTGTTTTAGTTATGGTCTTATTAAAAAGTGGCCAGTTTATATGTCTACAAAGAATACAATTTTAAAACAGTACGATGGTAGATTTAAAGATATTTTTCAAGAAATATTTGAAAATGAATATAAAGGGGAATTTGAAAAGAATAATTTAACTTATGAGCACAGATTAATCGACGACATGGTTGCATGTGCAATGAAATGGAGTGGTAAATATATTTGGGCTTGTAAAAATTACGATGGTGATGTGCAATCAGATACTATGGCACAAGGTTATGGTTCGTTAGGATTAATGACTAGTACACTTCTTACCCCAGATGGAAAAATTATGGAGGCAGAAGCTGCTCATGGAACTGTAACTAGACACTACAGAATGCATCAACAAGGTAAAGAAACTTCAACAAATCCTATTGCATCTATTTTTGCATGGACTAGAGGACTAGCGCATAGAGGAAAACTGGATAGTAATAATGAATTAATTAAATTTGCACAAACAATTGAAAAAGTTTGTATTGAGTGTGTTGAAAACGGGGCTATGACTAAAGATTTAGCAATACTAATTGGTCCATCAAGTAAATACTTAACGACTAATCAATTTTTAGACGAAATTGATGACAATCTAAAAGCTAAATTAAATTAAAACCTTAAGTTTTTCAAAAGCATCTTCAATTTTTGACTGATCTTGGCCACCAGCTTGAGCAAAATCTTTTCTTCCACCACCACCCTTACCACCAATAATCTCAGATCCAATTTTAACAAATTCAACAGCATCATATTTGCCTATTAAGCTCTCTGTTACTCCTACTGCTATACCTACTTTGTCATCTTTGCTTGCAAAAACTATGACAATACCTTCAGATAAATCTTTTTTACCTTGATCAACTAATTTTCTTAACTCTTTTGGAGGAAGATCATCAACTTTTTGAAGTCTCAATTTTATTCCATTTATATGTTGATCTTTGATAATATTTTTAGATTTATCACTCAAAATTGAATTTACTGAAAGAATTTCTAATTGTTTTGTTAAGTTTTTAATCAAGTTTTTTTGATCAGATTGATCCAAGTTTGGTTTTCCTCCAAGCTTTGTAATTTGCTGACTTAAGTCTTTAATGGTTTCATCATCCTTTTCAGAGGAAAGAGCTGAGAGTTTTTCTTTATTTTTTAAATAATTCTCTAATTGTTTGTCTCTTAAAGCCTCAATTCGTCTGACCCCAGCAGCGATTGAAGATTGGCTGACTATTTTAAATTTTCCAATATCTCCAGTATTTTTAACATGGGTCCCACCACATAATTCTGTGGAAAAATATTTTCCATCCTCATCTCCCATAGAAAGCACTCTCACTTCATCTCCATATTTTTCACCAAATAAAGCCAAAGCCCCAGTTTCTACAGCTTCGTCTGGGGTCATTAACCTAGTTTTTACATCTGACTTTTTTGAAACCATATTATTCACAAAGTTCTCTATCTTATCAATTTCATCATTTTGGATTGGTTTCATATGACTAAAATCAAATCTCAATCTGCTAGGCTCGACAAGAGAACCTTTTTGGGTTACGTGATCCCCTAATACTCTTCTTAAAGATTCATGTAAAAGGTGAGTTGCAGAGTGATAAGCTCTAGTATCATCTCTTCTATTAACATTTATCCTCATTTCAACGCTATCTTTGATCTTTATAGAACCACTAACCACTTTCCCATAATGTACAAATAAATCTCCAAGTTTTTTCTGAACATCTGTTACTTCAAATTTAAATTCATTTGATACGATCTGACCAGTATCTCCCACTTGACCTCCAGATTCTCCATAAAATGGAGTTTGGTTTACTATAATCATTCCCTCATCATTTTCTTTCAATTGATCAACCTCCTTATTGTCTTTTAACAAAGACAAAACAATACCTTCAGCTTGATTTGTTTCGTAACCTAAAAATTCTGTTGGCTCTAACCTATCTTTAATCCCAAACCAAAAATCTTCAACAGCAGCATCTCCTGAGCCTTTCCAATTTTTTTTAGCAAGTTCTCTACTTTTTTTCATTAAGCTTTTAAATTTTTCTGTATCAATGGACATTGATTTATTTCTTAAAATATCTTCAGTTAGATCTAACGGAAATCCATATGTGTCATATAATTTAAATGCCACCTCACCTGGTAAAACTTTATCAATCTTAGAAATTTCATCATTTAAAATTTTAATTCCTCTTTCAAGAAGAACTAAAAATTTTTCTTCTTCCATTCTTAAAGTTTCTTTAATCAATGTCTCAGCTCTTACAAGCTCTGGATAATTTCCTGACATTTCATTTTTAAGGGTATCAAACAAATTATAAAAAACTGGTTCCTTAGATCCTAATAAGTGAGAATGTCTCATCCCTCTTCTCATAATTCTTCTAAGTACATAACCTCTTCCTTCGTTAGAAGGTAAAACACCTTCTGCAATTAAAAAAGAGCTTGCTCTTAAGTGGTCAGCTATAACTCTAAAGCTTGAAAGATTAGATTGATTTGATTTAACTTTAACAATATCTGAAGCTGCATTTATAATTTTTTCAAAATGGTCTGTTTCATAATTGTCATGAGTTCCTTGAAGAAGTGCCGCAATCCTCTCTAGCCCCATACCAGTATCAACGGATGGTTTTGGTAAATTTATTCTTTTGTCTTTTGAAACTTGCTCATATTGCATAAAGACTAAATTCCAAATCTCAATAAATCGATCCCCGTCTTCGTCTTTGGAACCAGGTAATCCTCCAGCTAAATGATCTCCATGGTCAAAAAATATTTCTGAACACGGTCCACAAGGGCCGGTCTCACCCATTGACCAAAAATTATCAGATGTAGCAATTCTAATTATTCGATCATCGCTAAAACCCGCTATTTTCTTCCAAAAATTGAAGGCTTCGTCATCCTCATGAAATACCGTTACATAAAGCCGGTCTTTATCAATGCCAAAATCTTTAGTAATTAAATCCCAAGCATAATGAATTGCCTGTTCTTTAAAGTAATCTCCAAAAGAGAAGTTCCCTAGCATTTCAAAGAAGGTGTGGTGACGAGGTGTATAGCCAACATTTTCAAGGTCGTTATGTTTTCCTCCAGCCCTGACACATTTTTGAGAAGTAGTGGCTCTTACATAATCTCTTTTTTCTAAACCTGTGAATACATTTTTAAACTGAACCATGCCAGAGTTGGCAAACATTAAGGTTGGGTCGTTATTGGGTACTAAATTACTAGACTCGACAATTTTATGCTCATTCTTTTCAAAGTACTTTAAGAAAGTATTTCTTATTTCATTTAAGGTTTTGTCAGCCATATTTTTAAAATACAGCTTTTTTAATCTATGTAAAATACATTTATACTTGGTTAGGGGCTTCCTAGGAAGCCCTGTAACCGGAAGAGAATAATGATAAAAAACTTATCAAATATTCTTTATAACTTTTAAATGACATTATTTTTGCCGATTTATTAAAATTTTGTTTAAAAAAGGGGGGAAAGGCGCTTAAATTAAGCGCCTTTGTATTAATAAAGATGACCTATTAATTCTTTTTAGATGGAGGAGTAGCTTCTGCTTTTTCAGCCTCCTCTTTTTCAGCTACCTTCTTTTCTTTCTCAATCTTATCTGGATCAAGCGGGTTTCCTTCTATTTTCTTAGAAATTACTCCTGCTTTCTCTCTGATAGCCATTTCAATTTCTGCAGCAACTTGAGGATTTTGAGCTAAATAAGTCTTAGCATTTTCTCTACCTTGACCAATTTTCTCTCCTTTGTAAGCATACCATGCACCTGATTTTTCAATTATATCTGCTTTGGAACCAAGATCGACGAGTTCACCCATCTTGCTAATTCCTCTTCCATACATCAAGTCAAATTCTACAACTTTAAATGGTGGAGCAACTTTGTTTTTAACTACTTTAACTCTTGTTGAGTTACCAATAATTTCATCTTTATCTTTAATGGCACCAATTCTTCTAATGTCCATTCTTACTGATGAATAAAATTTAAGTGCGTTTCCACCTGATGTTGTTTCAGGACTTCCAAACATAACTCCAATTTTCATTCTGATTTGGTTAATGAAAATCATCATTGTGTTTGTGTTAGAAATTGAACCAGTTAATTTTCTTAAAGCCTGACTCATTAATCTTGATTGAAGACCAACATGATGATCTCCCATCTCTCCTTCGATTTCAGCTTTTGGTGTTAGAGCTGCAACAGAGTCAATAACAATAACTGAAATAGAGCCTGATTTTACTAGTGTATCAGCAATTTCTAAAGCTTGCTCACCCGCATCTGGTTGTGAAATTAAAAGTTCTTCAGTATTAACACCTAATTTTTTAGCATAAACTGGATCTAAAGCATGCTCTGCATCAACAAACGCACAAATTCCTCCAGCTTTTTGAGCTTCAGCAACAACTTGTAATGCTAAAGTTGTTTTTCCAGATGACTCTGGTCCATAAACTTCAACAATTCTTCCTTTAGGCAATCCACCTATTCCTAAAGCTAAATCTAAACTTAATGATCCTGTAGATATTGACTCAATATCCATAGCTCTTTTTTCACCAAGCTTCATTACAGAACCTTTTCCAAAATTATCTGTAATTTGAGCTATCGCAGCATCTAATGCTTTATTTTTCTCTTTATTGTCCACTTCTTGATCTTTAGTAGATTTAACTACTTTTAGGTTACTTTTAGTCATTTTTTGCCTCTTTTATTAAATTTTTTAACACTCGAATCATGTATTTAAATGTACACATTTTGTTCTCATTGGCAATATGTTTATTTTACCGGTCAAAAAGTCAAATAATTACTTAAGATTTAGATATTGGCTATTTAAAAGCCCCACTGCTTTTAAGAGATTATATTGAGCCATCAGGTAGTTTTTCTCAGAATCTGCTAATGATATTTGAGCAGAGAGTAATAATGCATTTGATTGGATAACATCAAGAGTTGTTCTAGATCCTCTTTCGTACTCTGCAGTAACTCCCTCATATGCTATTTGAGATGCACCAACTTGCACTTTAACAGAATTTAAAAAACTTTCCGAAGATTGCAAACTTGACCATGCACTTGCTACATTAGTTTCATTAGTTCTAACAGCATCATCTAACAATAATCTTTTTCGAGTGGTTAAATTGGAGTTTTTGTTAATTGTTGACCTTTTTTTTCCACCAGAATAAAAAGGCCAACTTAAAGTAGCTTTTAAAGTATCTTTTTCTCGCTCATCAATAGTTGACGTAAGGTCATCTGAATAAGATCTTTCTAAAGATAAGAATGCTGAAGGCTTTAAATCAGATTCTGATATTGCTAAATCTTTTTCAGACTTTTCTAAATCAAGTTTTGCAATTAAAATATCAGGATTGTTTTCTTTAGAAAGATTTATTGCTTCATTAAGAGTATTTGGAATACTTACAATAGCATTTGAATTTTTTTTCAATTGATTTGGATCACTAATTTTACCAATTATATTTTCATAGTTTAATTTACTTATTAATAGATCACTTTTTGCTTTAGCGAATTGAGCTTGAGCACCTGCAAGTGAAGATTCGGATTGTGCTAAATCGGTATTTGTTATTTGACCTCGATCTCTTCTAATTTTGTCATTTTCTACTTGTCGTATTAATAAATTCAAATTTTTTGAATTGATATTAAGTGTTTCTCTAGCTAAAATTAAGTTTGTGAATGCATCTATTGCTTTATGTAAGATGTCTTGTTCTTTTTTTACTAATTTTGCCTTTGCTAAATCTAAAGCAGTGATATTTTTTTGAAGTGTTAAATCACGTCCATAATCCAATAGAGTTTGTTCTAATTTTATAGAAGTTGTGAATGGATCAACGTCGCTGATAGTTGCATCACCTCCACTTTGATTAGTAAGCTTATTAGTATCCTCAATACTTTTAGATCCACTTAATGTTAATGAGGGTTTGTAGTCAGCTTTTGAAATATTTACATCTTCTTCTGAGGCTTTAATATTTTCTCTTTCAGCATTTAATTGAATATTATTTTTATAGGTTAAGTTTAACGCATCATATAAAGTCAACGCAAAAACGTTATTAAAATAAAACAATGTAAAACAAAGTATTGTTAATAATTTTTTCATTTATTTTTATATACAGCAGATTTGATTTGGTGGTTACTATTTAAATTTAAAATAATAGACGCATACTTAGGCATTTTTTTAAACATATTTTGAGTAATTCTTTGATAAGTTTGCATAAATTTGATGATATTCTTTTTGTTCATTATTTTGTGACTAGATTTTTTCTTAGTTTTCAATCTAAGTTTATGCTCCTGCTTTATTCGCCATTTTTGTAACAAATTGAAATTCTCTGCTTTAAGATAAATTAAACAGTTTAATTGAGAGTATAACGCTTTATATCTAGTTTTTAATTGCTGATTTACATAATTTCTCCAAATAGACTTTGGGTCATTAATTTTTTCAAGAGAATTAATGGGTTTTTTTAATGTTTTGTTCAATTCTGGTCTTGCTCCAACACACCACCCTTCAAAAATAATTACATCAGGTCTTTGTTTAATTTTATACCAATATTTCTGGGGGAAACGATCATCAATTGCTTTATTAAAATTTGGTAACTTTATTTGCTTAAAGTTTTTACTTTTAATACATTTAAAAAAATCTGACATCATTTTTATATCATGAGTCCCTGGTACTCCTCTTGTCATTAGCATTGGGTGCACTTTTTTAGATAAATTAGCTCTATCTTTTCTGGTTTTATAGAAATCGTCTATAGATATTTTAAATACATTAAGTTTAAAATATTTCTCTAAAATAATTTTTATGATAGAACTTATTGTAGTTTTGCCTGAACCTTGTCCACCTGCTAAGCCAACGAAAAGAGTTTTTTTATTAATTACTTTTTTAGATATCCAAAAACATATTGGTATCAAATAAGCTTTAAGCATATCTTCCTTGCTACTAAATTTTTCTGTAGAAGTTTCCTGAGATTTAATAAATTTTAAACAATCTTTTTTAACTTTATTAAAACACTCAGCAGTTTTCATTAAGTGGCTAATTATTTATTTTGATCCATAGGATGGTTGTGCCCATTGTTCAAACCAATATTCTCTAATTTAAATTGATCTATCTCATCAATACATCCGACGTTTAAACCATAAGTATCAGGTTTACTTCTCATTTTATGATGAGTATAAATTCCACAATCTGTACAAAAGTAATGCTCTGCTACTTTGGTATGGTACTGATATAATTTAAGTTTTTCCTTACCTTTAATGATTTTGACATCTACTATTGGTGCGAAAGTCATAATAATTCCTTTTTTTTTACAAAGAGAACAATTACATCTCAAAAATTTATTCAACGCATTTTCAGACTCTTTAATTTCAAGCTCAACACTTCCACAATGACATGATAGTTTTTTCATTTAGCTCCTATCTTTTATATGATTTTGACCATCACTAACAAAGGTCTTCATTTTAAACAATTCACTTGGTTTTATTTCATCAATACATCCAACATTAATACCAAATGTATTTTCATCAGCTCTTCTTAAGTTATGTGTATGAATTCCACACCCTGAACAAAAATGATGCTTGGCAACATTAGTATTAAATTGATAAGTCTTGATTTTTTTTTCTCCCTTAATAATTTTGAGGTCTTTTTTGTTTACAGTTGTTACCATTGTTCCTTTTCTTTTACACATTGAACAATTGCATCTCTTTAATTGATCTATCTCTTGTTCAAGGTTTACCTGAATCTCAACTTCACCACAATGGCATTTTAAAATTTTATTTAGAGACATTTTTATAATTTACTATCTATATACTCTTTATATCTGGTTAAACTTTCTTTTGGCCACGTTGTTTTTGGATCATACATTTTTTCAAAACAAATAACATTATCTTTTAAATTCAGCCAAGGATCTCTATCTTTTGTAAAAATATGAACTTGTGGTGGAAAATCTTTAGACTTGTCTAAAGTTTTTGTTCTAACATTCATTCTACCTACAGCAGAGTCATAATCGGTATATAAATAAGTTCCGCATTTAGTACAAAAATATGCTTTGAATGGTTTGCCACTTCCTCCTTTAAGTCCCTCGGAAGATGAAACCTCCCCTTCAACTATTAAAGTATTTTCTAAAACACTGCTGTTTATAACGTAAGACGATCCGGTTAAAATTTTACAATCCTTGCAATGACAAGCTTGAGTAAATAAAGGTGTTTCTGTGAGTTTATATTTAACTTCACCACAAATGCATCCGCCTGTTAAAATTTTATTTTTCATTTTAAAGTCTATTTCAAACTATCTCTGGTTGAGTTTATCCACAAGCATACAAAATGTAGTTTGGATGTTCACCTTTTGATTCACTTTTGATTCAGTTACAGACTCAAAATACAACCTATTGACTACATTATATAACTGCGCTACAAATAAGAACAAAACAAGAACATGAAGCTAACAATCCCTTATTATCTACATAAAGCAGGTGCTGGTTTTCCCTCTCCTGCCACTGATTATATCGAAGAAGATATCGATCTGAACATGCATTTAATAAGAAATGTTCCAGCCACTTTCATCATCAGAGTTCAGGGTAAATCCATGGTCGATGTTGGAATTAATGATGGAGATTTATTGGTCGTTGATAAAAGTTTGAAACCAAAAAACTTTTCAACAGTGATTGCAAACGTTCACGATGAGTTAGTGGTAAAAACTTTGGTTCAAGAGAGAGATAAAAAATTTTTAACCTCTGGTTCTAAAGAATTTGCTGACAGAATTTTAATTAATGAAGAACAGGATATTTTTATTTGGGGAGTAGTTACTTATGTCATCCATTCTACGTACTAAAAAAATAGCATTAGTTGATTGTAATTCTTTTTATGTTTCCTGTGAAAGATTATTCAATCCTAAAATAAGAAGAAAACCAGTTGTGGTTTTATCTAATAATGATGGCTGTATCATTGCAAGATCTAATGAAGCAAAAGCTTTAGGAATTAAAATGGGTGAGCCTTATTTTAAAGGCAAAGATATTATTATTAAAAATAAAGTTGAAGTTTTTTCCTCAAATTATTCTTTGTATGGGGATTTATCTAGAAGAGTGATGCGAACTCTTAAAAGATTTAATTCAGAAATTGAAGTCTATTCAATTGATGAAGCATTTTTGGATTTATCTAATTTTCCTGATCAAGATGTAGAAAAAGTTGGTAAAGAAATTAGAGAAACTGTTTTACAGTGGACTGGTATTCCAACTAGTATCGGGATTGCTAAAACAAAAACTTTAAGTAAAATTGCAAATCATATTGCAAAAAAAAAGCAATCTGGAGTTACCAGTTTAATTGGAATTGAAAACTTAGATCCTATTTTAGAAAAAGTTGAAATTAATGACGTATGGGGTGTTGGCAGACAATTGACTAAGTTTTATCAAAAGCATGGAATTTATAATGCTAAACAATTAAAAAATAAATCTAACACATGGATCAAAAAATCTTCTAATGTTCTAAGCTCGAGAACAGCAATGGAGCTCAGAGGAGTTCCTTGTATAGGTTTAGAGACGACTACCACTAAAAGAAAAAGTTGTGTTGTTTCAAGATCCTTTGGAAAAAGAATTGAAACATTTCAAGAATTAAAAGAAGCAGTTGCAAATTATTGTTTAAATGCATCTGAAAAGATAAGATCGGAGTCTTTAGTTGCAAAAGCGATTACAGTATTTGTTAGAACTAGTCCTTTCCAAAGAAACTTTGGCTATTATTCAAATGCAAAGACGGTAGATTTTCCAATTGCAACAAATAATAGTATTGAAACAGTAAAGACAGCAGTTTCAATACTTGAGAGCATATTTAAAAATGGATATCGTTATCAAAAAGCAGGTGTGATGCTCACAGGATTATCCAATGCTAGTGATAAAACAAATCTCTTTACTTCTGAAAAAGACGAGAAAATAAACAGTTTAATGCGATCAATTGACAATACCAATCATCGATATGGAAGATCTACTTTAAGCGTTGCAAGCGCTGGAGTTCATAAAAAATGGAATATGAGAAGGCAATATTCTTCTAAAATCGATACCGCTGATTTTTATTGTTTACCAACAATTATAGCAAATTAAAATATTTTAAATTGTATTTGTCAAAAATATTATTAACAAATAAGGTATGTAAATGTTAAGAATTGATAAATGTAATAACAAAAAGCTCAAGTTAATTTTTAAAAAATGAGCTTTTACCTACCTTCAAAATTACCTACATTAATGGTAGCACCAAATGGTGTGAGACCAATGAAAAAAGATCATCCTAAAGTTCCTATAACTATTGATGAAATAGTTGAAACAGCAAAATTATCTTATGAAGCGGGAGCTGAAGCTATTCATTTTCATATTAGAGATGAAAATGGCTTACATGTTTTAGATTTTAAAAAATGTTCAGAGGCAATATTAAAATTAAACTTAAAAGTTCCAAAAATGCACCTACAAGTTACTACAGAGGCGATTAAAAAATACTCACCTGCAGAAATGAGAGAATATGCTTACAATGTTAGTCCGCCAGGAATTTCAATTGCAGTTCGTGAGCTGCTACCAACTAGGACTATTACAGATGAGGATATCAAATTATATAAATATCTATTTAAAAATAATACTAAAGTTCAACATATATGTCATGAACCTGAAGATATAGATTTATTGTCAGAAATTTTAGAAAAAGCATACATTGAAAAAGATGGCACCTGGTGTTTATTTGTTATAGGTCATTATACTGGAAAAATAAGTGATCCAAATAAAATATCTTTATACCTAGAAAGACTTGAAAAAAATAAATTTAATGCCGATTGGGCAATTTGTGCATTTGATAAAGAGGAATTTTCATGTCTCAAGGAAGCAATTAAACTTGGCGGTAAAATTCGAGTTGGGTTTGAAAATTCGCTAATGTTGCCTAATGGTGAAATGGCACCTGACAACGAAACAAAAATAAAAATTATTAAAGAAGAACTAAATATTAATTAGATAATTTTCTTTAGACTATCAAATTTATTTAAATTAATTGAGTTTAATATAAATCTGTCTGGTCTTACAACAAAAGCATCTATCTTTAAATTTAACATATACTCATTTAATCCTTTAGCAGTATTAGAATTAATATAATTTATTTTTTTTGGTAGCTTTTTTTTGTATTTAGATGAAATAATTAGTAAAGGCTTATCAAAAAATTTGTTATCTAAACTTTTTCCATTTTTTAATTTAAATTGTGGGAATATCTTTCCTCTGTTTTTATCATTTATTTTTCCTAAACCTTTGCCAAGTTTTGGCTTAATAGATTTCATACTTTTTTGCCCATTTTGAGTTGATGAAACTTCCCCAGTTATATTAGAAGTACCGACTGCATTAACAAATTCTCCCATTTTTACTGTTGTTTTGATGTATTCTATTACATTTGAATATCTCTCTGACTGATATGTATTCAACAATTTTTCGCTATGATTATTTTTCAAACAATATGCAATTTTCCAGGCTAAATTAGATGCATCTCTTACTCCTGCACACATGCCTTGTCCCATAAAAGGTGGCATTAAATGAGCTGCATCTCCTGCAAGAAAAACTCTCCCTTTTTTCCATTTCTTTGAAATTGCTGATTGAAATGTATAAATTGTCTTTCGTTCCAGAGATGCTTCAGATGGCTTTAACCAAGGTTTTAGAAAATTCCAAATATAAGAATTGGATAAAACTTTTTTCTCACTTTCGGCATTATTAATTGCAAATTCCCAGCGTCTTCTTTTACCAACATTTCTACAATACGTAGCTGGCCGTTTTGAATTTGAATACTGTATAGTTCTATCTGGTAATTCTTTTTTATTTTTTTTTAAAATCAGATCAACTACAGCCCACTTTTGGGTAAAACCAAGATTTTGAAATTTGGCTTTAATCTGTTTTCTAATAGTGGATCTTGCACCATCGCACCCAATAATATATTTTGCTCTGATTTCACTAATTTTATTATTATTAATATTTTCAATAAATATTTTCACTGAGCTTTTTTCTTCTTTAAGGCTATTCACTTTTGTACTTTGCATTACCGATACTTTCTTAAAATCTTTAAGTCTTCTCCTTAGTTTTCTCTCTAAATCTGGTTGGTGAAATCTATAACTTGGATACCAGCCATTCTCAGTAATTGATCTTGGTCTTGGCCAATCAAGTACTACTTGATTTTTCGAATTAACAAATTTTGTTCCTTTGTTTATAATAGTATGTTTTAAAAATTTATCTGTAATTCCGATTGTTTGAAAAACTCTCATTATCTCATCATCAAAATGAACAGCTCTCGGTAACGGATAAAAGCTTTTTTCTTTTTCAATTATTAAAATAGAAAAACCTTGTAGTGCTAACAAATTTGCCAAAGTTCCACCTGTTGGCCCGAACCCTACAATTGCTACATCGTATTTTTTCATTAAAATAAACCTTATTTTTTATTAATAGTATTTGAATATAGCCACGGACAATCAATAAAAAGTGGGGCTTGTTTTCCCTCAGAGGCTGTTTCTAGTCTTTTATTTCTAAATTTCATTCTTTCTTCATCAGGTAAATATAACCTTTCATGTCCCCAAAAACTCGGTCCTTCAAAAGTTTCGATTGGTTGCCAAGTTTTAGGATCAATAATTCTGCCACCCCAGCCATTTTCAATAAAAAATCCTGATGGTGTTATAGAATAAAAGGAAGTCATATAATCATTTGTATGTCTACCAAGTGTGTATGCAATTTTATTATCCTTGTATTGAAGTAAATCATATCCTTGACCAACATCGTCAAGACTGTTGTATTCAACCATGAAATGATGAAAGCCTGTTTGGCCTGATCCAAACAATGCTAGACTATGATGTCTGCCATTTACATGAAAAAAACATAATGAAATTGGTGTATGACTGTAGTCACTAATTTTAAAACCGAGCACTTCTGTATAAAATGGTATTAAATCATCAATTTTTTTAACATGAATAACTGCATGCCCCATTCCTAATGCACCTGTTTTAAAGCCTGAAATTGGACGACTTGGTTTAAATGGCTCACTATCATTCATTGGTTTATAAACAAGCTCAATTCGATTTCCTTGAGGGTCGTTAAAAAAAATTAAATCTTCTACAAATCTTTTATCTGCAAATGAAGTTTTACCTTGATGAACTTCAATTTTATTTTTTTCTAACTTGGAAGCGAAAAATAATAAATCTTCTTTTTCATCAACTTCCCAACCCAAAAAGCCAAGGCCATCACCTTTGTCACCAGTTATTGTTAACCTTTGTTTTTGATCATCCATTCTAAAAGACAAAATATCTTTTCCTCTGTCAATCTGCTGCATACCAAGACTTTTTTGAGTATAGTCTGACCAGTCTTCAAATTTATCTGAATTTACTCCAATATAACTTAGAGCTGTTATAGCCATTTAAAAATTTCCTAAAATTTTAATTGAGCCCACAAAAAAAGTGTGGGCTCAAAAGTATGTATTTTCTTAACCTTCTACTGCAGTAATGATCTCTCTAGCTCTATTTAAAACAGCTTGACCGTCTAAGCCTTTACCGCTCATTTCTTTTAACCAGTTAGATTCTATTGGAGCTAATATTTTTTTGTACTCTGCAATTACATCATCAGATGCAATTATGATTTCATGATCAGCTCTTTTTGAGATTTCATTCTTCATTACTGCATTTTGACTGTCTATTAAATTAGCTGCCCAATCACCAAAGTCATGACCACTAAACTTATTTATACAAGCTTGTGCGCCAGATGGTAAACTATTGAATTTATCTTTATTCATAATTAATCCAAATGTTGCATTAGTGATATTAACTTCTGTGTGATATTTAGTTACATCAAATAATCTGAAGGATCCAACTGCTGTATATGGAAAAGGAGTTCCATCTACTACACCTTTACTCAAAGCCTCTGATGTTCCTGGTGCGGGCACTTTTACCCCTGTTGCTCCTAAAGTTTTAAGAATTGTACCTGCAATTTTACTAGGCACTCTCATTTTTTTACCTTTAAAATCTTCAGGTTTCACAACTTTAGTGTCTTTCATATGGATTTGATATCCAGGATTAGAGTGAAGTCCTATCACTTTAATGTCTGACATTTCTTTATCCAGATATCCCTCTTTAAATAAAGAATTTAAAGCTGTGGTTCCCGCTTTTGATGTTTTTGTTAAAAATGGTAATTCAATTACTGAACTTAAAGGAAATTGACCTCCAATATAACCTAAAACTGTCCATGAAATATCTGCAACACCTGATGTTACGATATCATATTGTTTAGGAGGACTACCTAATACTCCACCAGCGTACATTTTAACATTTAAAGCTCCAGCCGAACATTGATTAACTTTTTTTGCCCAGCCTGCAAGAATTTTACTTGCTATAAATGCCTTAGGTGGTTCGAACGTTGCTAACTTAAGCTCCGTTGCTGAAGATGCACTAACTATACTAAAAGAAAAAATTCCAATAATTAGTCCAATTAATTTTTTTGTCATAAATTATCCCCTTGTTATTTATAATTATTCTAAAAGTTTAGCTTGAAAATTAGATTATTTCATCTTTAATTGTATTAGATAAAACACCAATTTGGGTTAGCTCTACTTCAACTTTATCACCAGGTTTCATAAAAATAGGTGGATTTCTCTTAAATCCAACTCCCCCGGGAGTACCAGTCACTAAAACATCGCCTGCCTTCCATGCCATTGCCTTAGAAACATAAGAAATTAATATTGGGATATCAAAAATTAATTGACTTAATTTTGCATTTTGCATCACTTCACCATTTAACCTAGTCTCAAGTGTTAGTTCTTTGTAGTCTTTTATATCTTCTGCAAGTGTCATATGTGGGCCAAAGCTTCCTGTTTTTTCAAAATTCTTTCCCATGCCAAATTGTCTAGTGTGTCTTTGCCAATCTCTAATTGTGCTTTCATTGTAACAAGAAAAACCAACTATATGCTTCAATGCATCTTCAGGTTTTATATGTTTTCCAGCTTCTCCCATAACAACTGCCATCTCACCTTCAAAATCTAAATTGTCTGAAGCAATTGGTCTTTGAATAGATTGCATGTGTGCTGTTTGACTTTCTGGAAAACGGTGAAAAATTACAGGATTTTCCTCAACTGTCCTATTTGTTTCTTTCACATGCTCACTATAATTTAATCCAACACAAATAATTTTTCCAGGATTTGGAATAAGAGGTAAATATTCAACTTCATCAACACTCAAGTTTCCAGGATTTGCACTCGCAAATTTTTTAGCTTCTGAAATACCCTTTTTGAAAATTAGATCTTTTAAAGTATGAGCCCCAGATATTTTATCTGTTAGATCAGTAATTAAATTATTGTCTATAATACCAAATTTGGATTCTGAGTTATGTTTGTAGGAAATAAATTTCATAATTAATACTTTCTGTTTAAAGAAAACCTTATATGCTAATGTTTAATAAAATTGAAGAGACATTTTAATTAATTTTAAATAATGAATAAAATATTTGACTATTCAGCAATAGCTTCGGGAATAATACTTTTATTATTATCATTGTTAACATTTTGTGATGTTTTTGGCCGAAGATTCTTAAATTCACCAGTTACTGGAACAATTGAATTAGTTGAAATTGGAATGGCTATAGTTGCATTTTTAGCAATGCCTAGAGCTTTTTTTTTAAATGCAAATGTGTCTGCTGATTTTATCAATAATTTAAATTTAGGAAAATTTAAAACTTACTTAATAATATTTAAATTTATTTTAATGATAATAATTATGTCACTTATGGCTTACGCTACTACTAAAACATCAATAAAATTCATGGGTAATGAAAGAGTTACTCTTGATTTAGAATTATATTTTTATCCATTTTATTTTATATCAGCTTCAGGAATGTGGTTAAGTGTGCTTGCAATCATTGTGTGGTTTTTAAAAGCTTTTGCTCAAACTAAGGAAAACGAGCGAGAGATATAATGAATATGGATCCAATTATTAATGGTGGTATAGCTTTCGCTGCCGTTTTGATATTGATGGTATTAAATATTCCAATTGGTATTGCAATGTTGCTTGTAGGTTTTACAGGTTTTGCAATAATTTCTGGGTTTGATCCTGCAATTTTTGTATTGGGCACTGCTCCTTTTGATGCAGTTTCTAAATATACTTTATCAGTACTTCCATTGTTTGTTCTGATGGGAAACCTTGCGAACAGCGCAAATTTATCAAGAAATTTATATGATGCTGCTTATGCAGTTGTTGGTCATTATAAGGGTGGATTAGCAATGTCCACTGTTGGAGCATGCGCAGGTTTTGGAATGATATGTGGTTCTTCAATTGCAACTGCAGCTACAATGTCTCAAATGGCTGGACCTGAAATGAAAAGACACGGTTACAGTGATGCTTTGATAAGTGGTTCAATTGCATCCGGTGGAACTCTTGGAATTATTATTCCTCCGAGTGTAATTTTGGTAATTTACGCATATTTAACTGAACAGTCTGTTCAAGAGCTTTTTTTTGCTGCATTAATTCCTGGATTGATTGCAGTAATTTTATATATGGTAGCAATAAGAGTTTATCTTCTTATCTATCCTTCACAGGGTGGACATGGAAATAAGATGCCACTTAAGGAAAGAGTAGCAGCCATTACAAAAGTTTTTCCAATTTTTTTAATCTTTGCAATTATTATGGGTGGACTTTATTTGGGATTTTTTACAGCGACTGAAAGTGCTGCTATAGGTGTTGTTTTGGTTCTATTGTTTATTTTTGCAAGAGGTCAACTAAGTTTGAATTTGTTAAGAGATGCATTATGGACTACTATAAAAACGGTTGGTTCATTATATTTAATAGTAATCGGAGCAAGCATCTTCAATTATTTAATCACTGTAACTCAATTACCATTTGCAGTTGTTGATTTTATAAATCATCTAGAGCTAACTCCTTTAGGGATTATTCTAGTTATTTGTGTTATTTATTTAGTCCTTGGAACTGTGATGGACTCACTGGCGATGTTATTTTTAACTATTCCAGTTTTTTATCCAGTAATAGTTGATGCGGGCATTGATCCAGTGTGGTTTGGTATTTTTGCAGTAATAGTTGTAGAATTTGGTTTGATATCTCCCCCTGTAGGAATGAACTTATTTGTTATTAAAGGAGTGATGCAAAAAACACCACTTCAAACTATATGGTTTGGCACTGTTCCTTTTTTAATCACTGATGTAATTAGACTTGCACTAATTATTGCATTTCCAGCAATATGTTTGTATCTGCCAGGCTTAATGACACCTTAGAGATTACCAAACACCAATCATTATACCATCATCTTTAGTATAATCTCTTTCTTTAGTTACAAATTCATCTGTTGCTGCAACTCTATTTTTTCTATCTATAATTCTTTTAAGAAGTAACTCTTTCATATCTTCTCTAATTTTTGAATGTTCTTTTGATCTACCTAAATCATTAAATTCATCTGGGTCTTTTTTCAAATCAAACAATTGAGGCTCAAATCCTTTATAATAAATATATTTCCATTCATTGTTTCTAATCATGAAAGCTCTTGCATCTGAAGCCCCTAAATTAAGTATCTTCCTAGCTTCATTGAATGAATAATCAATCTCACTAAAAACAAAATCTTTCCAATCTTTTGGACTCTCTCCTTTAATTATAGGCATCAAAGAACTTCCTTCTAGTCTGTGTCTACTAACTGGACTTTCAACAGCATCTAAAAAAGTTGGAAGTAAATCTATTGCTTCTACAAATCTTTTTTCTTTAATTCCTCTTGTTTTATTGGCATTTTCTCTAGGGTCATAAATTATCATAGGAACTCTAACAGCTTGTTCATGAAACAATTCTTTTTCTCCTAACCAGTGATCTCCCTGATAATCACCATGATCTGATACGAATACAATCATGGTATCATCCATGTGACCATTATTTTCCAAAAACTTGAATAATCTTCCTAAATTATCATCAATTTGTTTAATCAAACCCATATAACCCGATAGAACTGTATTTCTGACTTCGTCTTTTGAAAATGTTTTTGAAATACTGTTTTCCATAAATGCTTTGTAAACTGGATGATCATTGTTGCGTTCCATGTCATATCTATGGACAGGATAAAATTCATTTGGTGTATACATGTTGTGATAAGGAGCTGGGGCCATGTAAGGCCAATGAGGTTTAATATAGGATAAGTGTAAAAACCAAGGCTTATCCCCACTCTCCTCAATAAATTCCATTGCTCTATTTGTCATGAATGCTGTTTCAGAATGTTTTTCTGGAATTCGTGCTGCTTTATTTGAGTTTCTTAATCTCCAACCACTTAATATTTCTCCATTTTCTCCCTCAGTTGAATTGGCCCAATCATTCCAGGGATTATCACCATCATAACCAAGTTTATTTAACCATTCATTATAAGATAAAGTTTTTTTAGAATTTTTAATTTGATTATTTGGATGTAACCCATCGTCTCTTTCATACGGGTCAAAACCAGGCTCACTTACAATTAATCCTATTTCTGTGTCTTTAGTAATTCCAAGTCTACTCATACCGTCAAGATCTGGTCTCATGTGTGTTTTGCCAACAACACCTGTTCTTATTCCTGATTGACGAAGATAATCGCCAATGGTTAATTCTCCTATTGGAAGTGGAACCTGATTCCACGTTGATCCATGACTAAATACTGTTCTCCCAGTATAATATGATGCTCTTGATGGGCCACATACTGGTGACTGCACGTAAGCAGATTGAAATTGAACTCCTTTTTTTGCAAGCCTATCAATATTAGGTGTTTTTAAATGAGGATGTCCATAACAAGATAGATAATCCCATCTTAATTGATCGGCCATAATAAACAGAATATTATTTATTTTATTCACAATACTAAGATATCTTAAGAATTGTATTCTTTAAACTTTAAAAGGCTTATCCAAAAAATTGAGTAAATTTTCACCCCAGAAAACATCTTTTTGAATATGTTTGAAATCTAAATCAAATACTGTCAACATAGCTGATTTTTATTGTTTATCGACTATTATAGTAAGATAAAAATTTTTTCATTTTATACAGTTGGCATTAAATCCAATTAAATCGTCTATTCCATACATGGGTCTTTTAGCTAAATAGGTAATATCTTTTTCAAGTTTTATTCCAGTTACTATTTCCATTAAAGTATCAATAGCTAAAGCGTCTTGATGAGTATGCTTTCTAGCATTATGTTTTTTATATTGATTGTTTTTTTGCTCACCATCGTACTTTCTTGAAGAGAAAATTTCATAATCAGTTATCCCTAAATTTAAAACTTCTGCTGCTTTAGTAATTTTATTTATGACTGTGTTAGGAACTTCAGCTCCCCATAAATTAGCTAAGTAGACATATCCTAAAGCTGAATTTAAACCATAAGAGTGGTACCATAAGGCTCGAAACCCTCTAAAAGAATTATTGTTAATATATCCATCCTCATAAAAAAGTTTATCTATTTGATAAAATCTAAAATTAAATTCTTTTGCAGCAAGTTTTTTATCATTTGTCCAATTTGCAAAAACTAAATTTGGTATTCCACCATTTCCCATTGCATAAAAACCTTTATCTTCATCATAAAAGGCATCTGGTTTGATAAATTTTTTATGCATTTTTTTAATATACTTGTTAACAGTTTTAAATTCTTTATGTATTTCAGGAAGAAATCCATCAGACTTTTTAAAAGCATCAATAATAGGTTGTTTCATTTGCTTTGTTGGTTCATCAGTAATTAAAAATTTACACAGTCTATCTGCAACGAAATCTCTGCAATTTGGATGATTTACTAAATCTTTTATAACTACTGCTAAGCTTTTCTTGCCCTTTTTATATTCTTTTCCTAAAACATTTTTTTTACCTGGCTGATGATATTCACTATTAAACCAAACATTTCCTGTTTCTAATTTTGATTTGCTCCATCTTTGCTGCCAGCCTGTCATAATGTAAGCAAGCTGAATAACATCCTCTTGTGTATAACCAGCTTTGGGTGAAACTGTATGAAGTTCTAATAATTCTCTAGCATGGTTTTCATTGATGGTTGCTGGTCTTTTTTTTCTTCTTCTCCACTCATCACTAGCAGTAACACTTTTAGGTCCTGCACTTTCACTATTATCCAAATGATGAATCATCGCCCATGAAGTAGTTGCATCATAAACCATTTTTTCAAAAGTCTGATTTAGGTTTGGTCTTATTATTTCTCGGTGATAAGGACCTGTAGAATAATATGCCAGCATATCTTTTTCACTGATTGCAAAAAAGTTACCCCAAAACATCCAGAGTTTTGCAAGCACGGGGTATTGACTATTTATTCCTTCATTATGTCTAATTGATATTTCTAACGACTCCCAAAACTTCTGTCCTGTTTCGTGTCTCAGTAAGTCTTTGTAAGTTTTGTATAAATTCTTATCATTTTTATATTTTTTTCTTAAAACTTTTCTGTCATTATAAACATAATCTCTGTAGTGTTTTCGTAATTCTTTTTCAGTATATATTTTACCTTGCCAAGATAAATCTGGAATTTCATTAACTTGATTTAAAGCCCAGTTCAAAGGATCTGATGGAACTTCCTCTTTAGGTCCTATTCCAAATGCAACTTTTCGAAAAAAGTTTTTCATAAATAAAAGCTATTAAAATTACTTTATTTTTTCAATATCATTAATATTTGTTAAACAATTATTAAATTCGTCAATATTTTCTCTTAAAGCTAAACTAGAAATTGAATAAATCATTATGAGTAACAAAACTAAAGGTAATGAGGTAATAACT
>CACBNI010000012.1 GCA_902540595.1 uncultured Pelagibacteraceae bacterium | reverse complement strand
ACTGGTGAATATTTATTTAAACAGATCAAGAAAAATTCGGCAAATGGTAGAGCCACTGTAATTGGCTCAAAAATGAAAGTTCCTAGTCAATTTGCAGCTTTAGCAAACGGTGTAGGTATTCACTCAGATGATTATGATGATACACAATTAGCTGTTGGTTCTGACAGAGTATATGGTTTATTAACTCACCCCACAGCACCATGTTTACCAAGTGCTTTTGCAGAAGGCGAAATAAATAGTATTAGCGGAAAAGATTTCCTTAACGCGTATTTAATTGGAGTTGATGTTGAGTGTAAAATTTCTGAAGCAATGTCTCCTAGACACTACCAACATGGTTTTCATTCAACAGCAACTTGTGGAACACTTGCTTCTGCAGCTGCTGCAGCAAAAATAAGAAAATTTGATGTCGAAAAAATTCAAAAGTCTTTAGGTGTAGCAGCCTCATTGAGTGCTGGATTAAGAGAAAATTTTGGAACAATGACAAAACCTTTGCATGCAGGGAGAGCGGCTGAAAGTGGTGTGGTTGCTTGTGATTTGGTTGGTTACGGATGGTCAGCAACTGATAAAATTTTAGAGTCTCCTAGAGGTTTTTTTCAAGCTCATGGTGGTGGTTATGATTTAAATTCAATTAAAGGAAAATTAGGTCGACCATGGACTTTTAGTAAACCAGGGATATCAATTAAACCTCACCCATGTGGATCTTTAACTCATCCAGGTATGACAAAAATGTTAGAATTAATTAACAAATATGACATTAAACCAGAGCAGGTTGTTAAAGTTGATGTTGGAACAAATCATAATATGCAAAATGCATTAATTCATCACAGACCAAAAAATGAATTTCAAGCTAAGTTTAGTATGGAATATTCTATGGCTATTTTGTTGATAGAGAGAAGAGCATACATTCCTGAGTATCAGGATAAAAGAATAAACAAACCAGATGTTCAAGGAATGTTAAGAAAAATAAATTTTTACAAAAATCAGAAAGCAGAGGCAGCTGGATACGATAAAATGACAACGATTATTGATATCTATTTAAAAAATGGAAAAAAGATATCTGGAAGAGGTGATTTTGGTAAAGGAAGCCCAGCAATTCCAATGACATATGATGAAGTGTCAGATAAGTTTATGGGATGTGCAGAATTTGCGAAATGGCCATTAAATAAATCAAAAAAAATAATTAGTACAATTAAAAATTTAGAAAAAGTTAAAAATATTAAATTACTTAGTAAATTATTAAGTAAATAAATTTTATATGTGGTTACTAATTACTTTGACGAAATTTTGATAAAAGAAGTGGCAAGAATATTACAATTAAAAATATTCTTAAAAAATGATGGTAGCTTACAAAAATAGGATCAATTTTGTATGCTACACTTATAACTACCATTTCATGAATTCCTCCAGGTGCAAAACTTAAAAATGTTGGAATAAAATCAAAACCCGCATAAGTTAAAACATAAGCAGTTATCATTGCAACTGTTACTAAAATTGCACTCACAATTAATCCATGGAAAGTAAAGTAGAATAACTCCTTTAATTTAAGCCCATTCAATCTAGTACCTAATGCGGTTCCCAAAAAAACAAATGCAATATTTATGAATGTATCTGGAAATCTAGCATCAATTATCTCAAAAGTATAAAATAGTCCCGATAAAGCCATAGCACCAATTAATGCAGGAGAAGGGATGTTAAATTTTTTAAGCAAATTTGCGAATAAAAAACAAATCGATAGAAGAAATATAATTTCTAAGAAGTATTTGTAATCATAAACGTTAGAAAAATTATAACCTGTTATTTCTGAAAAACCTAAATTATTTATGAAAAATATCGGAACGAAACTAACAATAAAAATTACTCTTGTTGCTTGAGGGATCAAAACTTTTTTATCATCTTTACTTTTGCCAAATTCTAATAATGCTGCTGAAATTGGAACAAATGCCCCAGGAAGTGCAGCCAACACTGAAATAAATTTACTAAACTTACAAATTTTAAAAAAATAATATCCAGCCAAAATAGTACTGATAATTGTACAAAAAATCATTGCAATAGATGAAAAAATCCACAAATGAATTTTATAAAGTAGTGACACATTTAAAGTCCCACCCAAAATAATACCTATTATTAAAAAAACAGGGTTTAATAGTTTAGTGGGAAATTCAATTTTAAATTTTGTAAATGCAAAACACAGATTTAAAGCTAAAGAACCTAATAACCAAGGAAGTGGTAGACCAACTACCGTTCCTAAATAACCACCTATCAGACCTATAATTAAAGCTTTGTAACTTTTTTTAATCAAACTAAAATAATTCTTAATATTTGTGTAGTTAATTAAATTCAACATTATTAATAATTTTAATTAGATTAAAAATTGAAAACTTGTTATTTAAAAAAAAATTTTTCTATTGTTTACCCACACAAATTTTAAAAAAAATAATTTCAATTAATGGTTGTAATAATAAATTATAGGTTGCATTAATTCCGTCAATGTAATTAGATTAGTTTTTAAATAAGAGAGAGAGGAATATAATGAGAAATATAAAAAAAATTGTTTCAGTATTATTCTCGGCAATCCTATTATTCTCAGCATCTACAACTAGTTCAATTGCGATTGAAAAAATTCACTTCGTGATAGGCGGTGGTGCTGGTGGTGGTTGGGATGGAACTGCTCGAGGTACTGGAGAAGCTTTAACAAAAGCTGGAATGTTAAAAAGTGCATCATTTGAAAATATGTCAGGTGGTGGTGGTGGTAAAGCGTTAGCTTATATGATTAATACAAAACCTGCGAATACAGTCTTAGTACAATCTACACCATTAGTATTAAGATCAATTACAAGACACAAAGGTTACGTAAAAGGTAACGGAACTTTATCTTACAAAGATGTTGTGCCAATTGCAGGTGTGATTGGTGACTATGGTGCAATAGCAGTTGCTAAAAACTCACCATACAAAAACTTTAAAGATGTTGTTGATGCCTATAAAAAAGATCCAAACTCAATTAAAATGGCAGGTGGATCAGTAAGAGGAAGTATGGACCATTTAATTGGTGCATTAGCTTTTCAAGCCGCAGGTGCAGATCCAAATGCTGTAGCATACATTCCTTATGATGCTGGTGGAAAAGCTTTAGCTGGCCTTTTATCTGGAGAGACACAAATTATCTCAACAGGTTTAGGTGAACTTATGGGTGCAAGAGACCAAGTAAGAATTATTGGTATAACTGCTCCATCAAGGGTTTCAGATGCTCCAGATGCGCCAACTCTTAAAGAACAGGGTTATGACGTGCAATTTGTAAACTGGAGAGGATTTTTTGGTCCTCCAGGTATGAGTAATTCTGATAAATCTAAAATTGCTAAAATGCTTGGTGATGTTCAAAAAACTTCTGAATGGGAAGCTGTTAGAGCAAGAAACGCTTGGGTAAATATTTATAATCCTGAGGGTAAATTTGTTTCTTTCTTAGAAAAACAAACTGAGGAAATGACAGCTCTTATGAAAAAATTAGGAGTTATCTAGTCTTTTAGATTAGTAAGTTAAATTAGAGCAGTGAATATAAATACTACTAAAATTATATCGCTGCTCTTTTTTATATTTTCAGCATTCTATTTATATACAGCTTACCAAATTCAAGTATTCGCATTTGATGAAAATGCACCATTTAATGCAAAAACATTTCCAATTTATTTAGGTTATGCAGGATTATTTTTTTCAGGGTTAAAATTAATTTTACCAGATCCAGAAACTATTAAAGTTGAACATAAAAATTTAGAATATAAAAAAACAGCAATATTAATTATTATTGCAATTATTTATGGAGCAACAATTTTAAAAATTGGATATTTTTTAACTACTTCATTTTTTTTATTTGGTTCTTATTATTTTTTAGGTGAAAGACGTTGGATATTGATGTTTTTATTATCTTTCCCTTTTGTAGCTGCTTTTATGTATTTGTTACATGGCGTCCTTGAGATTTATTTAAGAGATCCTTTTTTGAAGTTAATTGGAGTTATGGGATGATTGAGGGAATATTAATAGGTTTATCAACTGCACTAACACTTCAAAATATATTCATGGTTATGATTGGTTGTTTTTTTGGAACAATTATAGGGATGTTGCCTGGTCTTGGTCCAATGACTGCAATTGCTCTCATGATACCTATTACTTATGGTTTTGATCCTGCAACAGGGTTAATATTAATGGCGGGTGTTTATTATGGAGCAGTGTTTGGCGGATCAACCTCATCAATATTATTAAATGCACCTGGTGTTCCAGGTACTGTTGCTACATCATTTGACGGTTATCCAATGGCACAACAAGGCAAGGCTGGTAAAGCTTTAGCTATCGCTGCATGGAGTTCATTTGCGGGTGGAACGTTTTCGGCAATTTATTTATTATTTTTGGCTCCAAGTTTATCTAAAGTAAGTTTATCTTTTAGATCTCCAGATTATTTTGCTTTGATGATTTTAGGTCTAACTGCAATCGCTGCATTTTCATCTAAGGGACAGTTCTTAAAAGCAATGATGATGGTAGTACTTGGTTTGATGTTAGCTTCAGTTGGTCAAGACAGCCTATCTGATATTACTAGATTTACTTTTAATAACATGAATTTAACAGATGGTATCAGTTTTGTTTTAGTTGTAATGGCGACATTTGCAATGAGTGAAGCTTTGACAATTATTTTAAAAAGAAATGATCCAACCGCTGCTGCTAAACAAGTTTCTTTAACCGAATTAGGTTCAATAAAAATTGATAAAGAAGATAGAAAAAAAATGTACAAAACAATTCCTCGATCTTCAGTAATTGGTTTTTTAATTGGTGTTTTGCCTGGGGCTGGAGCAACCATTGCATCATTTTTAGCTTATGGAATGGAAAGAAATTTAGTCAATGATGATGAAAAACAGAAGTTTGGTAAAGGGAGTGTAAATGGACTATCTGCACCAGAAACAGCAAATAATGCAGCATGTTCAGGTTCATTTGTACCTATGCTCACTCTAGGAATTCCAGGAAGTGGAACAACGGCAGTAATGTTAGGTGCTCTCTTAGGATTTGGTGTTCAACCGGGACCAAGACTCTATATGACTAATCCTGAAATTTTTTGGTCAATTATAATGTCTATGTATATAGGGATGGTTATACTTTTGATTTTAAATTTACCTCTAATACCGTACATCGCTAGAATTCTTGCTGTACCAAAAAATTATTTAATTCCTTTAATTCTATTTTTTTCAATTACTGGCATTTATGTAATGTCTTTTAATAATTTTGATATTTATTTAATGATTGGCATTGCTGTGGTTGCAACTTTTTTACGCTTATATGATTTTCCTATGCCACCGCTGATTTTAGCTTTTGTTCTTGGTGGATTAATGGAAGAAAATCTAAGAAGATCATTATTGTTAAGTAATGGATCTTGGGAATTTTTATGGGATAGAACTCTAACTTTGTGTATTCTTCTTACAACAGTTTTTATTGTAATTTGGCATATATACAAAACTTTTAAGAAAAAAAATTAATTTAAAATTTTTTTATAATCTTCAATAATTTTTGACCATAAAAATTTAGTTGCAAATTCTTTGGCATTTTTCCCAAATTCCAAATATTTCTTATTTTCTAAAATTGCATTTGTAGATGAATAAACATCATCTAAATTATTCCCATCACAAATCAAACCTGTTTTTTCATGCTTAATTGCATCTGCTGCACCGCCATCTTTACCTCCTATAGAAGGTATTCCATATTGAGCTGCCTCAACATAAGCAATTCCAAATCCTTCAACAGATGTTTTGTGCATTACTGATGGCATTATAAATACATCAGATTTTACGATTAAAGCATCTTTTAAATCATTAGTTATGTCCTTAAAAAACATAACCTGACCTTCTAAATCTAATTCTTTGACAAGATTTTTTATATTTTCTTCCTCTTCACCATAACCAATACAAATGTAAACTATATCAGGATAAATCTGTTTTAAATTTCTTAGAGCCATGATTACTTTTTCATGATTTTTTCTTTTATCAAATCTTGAAACTGTAATTAAACGTGGTGTTTTTACTTTAAGTAAACTCTCAACTTTATTCATAGTTTTTTTATCTAATTCTTTAGCTGGATCTATTCCAGGATTGATTACAACAATATTATTTTCATTAACACCACACTGAATTGCTAAATTTTTTGTAAACTGTGAATTAGCAATTACTTTCTCAACATTATTTAAAACATTTAAAACTCTTTTATTTAAACCTGAACCTTTTGGATGATTAATTTCTTTACTATGAATTAGACAATATTTTTTTTTTGATGATTTGATTAGCTCCAAACTCTTCCAGTGATCAGCAATAATTCCCTCTATTTTGTTATCCTTTATAAATTCATTGATTAATTGTGCTTTCCTATATTTTCTTAAGAGTTTTATTCCCCCAACTCTTTCAATCGAAAAAGAAGCTTGGTTATCAAAGTCTTTGTGCCCCTCTACATAATCTGCAAAAACTTTAACCATAAAGTTTTTTGATAATTCTCTTGATAAACCCCACATCAAACTTTGCATTCCGCCAAGTTCAGGTGGAAAAGTTCTGGTAACGATTAAATACATTAATCAAATTTCCACTTAATGCCACAACCAGCACTTGGAATTTGTTCCTTTGGACCTTTGCCTGTTTCTGCAATCTGTTTCATTGCTTGAAATAGATCACTTTCCCCAGTTCTTACAGGAATAAGTTTTTTTAATTCTCTCATTCTACCTCTGTATTGAAGTTCTAAATTTTTATTATATCCAAAGAAATCAGGTGTACAAACTGCATCATAAGCTTTAGCTACTTCTTGTGTTTCATCAGTTAAATACGGAAAACTAAAGTTATTTTCATTTGCAAACTTAATCATATTTTCAAATGAATCCTCAGGATAGTTAATTGAATCATTTGAGCAAATCGCAATAGAGTTTATGCCAATTTTTTTTAGGTTATTACAATCTTCAACAATATCTTTTGTGACTGCTTTTACGTATGGACAGTGGTTACAAATAAACATGATGAGAGTTCCATTCTCTCCTTTAATGTCATCAAGTTTTAAAATTTTTTCGTCAGTTGATTTAAGTTCAAATGAGACAGCTTTTTTACCAAAATCACATATTGGAGTTTGTATTGGCATAATGTAATAATATATAAATTATGTTTTACGATTTAAAAGATAAAAAACCAAAAAACTCTGGAGAAAATTGGGTAGCACCAAATGCAACTATAATAGGTGATGTTACATTGGAGAAAAATACAAGTATATGGTTTAATGCCGTTTTAAGAGGGGATGTTGAAAACATATTTATTGGAGAAGGGTCAAATGTTCAAGATGGGAGTGTTTTACATACCGACCCTGGTTGTCCTCTAAAAGTTGGAAAAGATGTAACCATAGGCCATATGGTCATGCTTCATGGTTGCACTATTGGCGATAATAGTTTGATTGGTATTGGTGCAGTAATTTTAAATAATGCTAAAATTGGAAAAAATTGCATCATTGGTGCTAAAGCTTTAATTACAGAAAATAAGGAAATACCCGATAATTCATTAGTAATGGGCTCACCTGGAAAAGTTGTTAGAGAAGTAACGGATGAAGAAAAAAAAGCAATAGTTGAAAACACAAGGCACTACCAAGATAACTGGAAAAAATATTCAAAATCTATATTCTAATCATTATGCCAACTTACACTGTCACTAATTCAAATTTTAATCTAAGTTCAAAACAACAAAAAAATTTAGCAGAAGGAATTACCAAAGTTCATAATGTTGTAACAGGAGCTAATACTTATTTTGCTCAAGTGATATTTAATAAAACAAAAAAAAATAATCACTTTATGGGAGGCAAAAAAGTTAAAGAGCCTTCAATTTTTTTGCTTGGTCAAATTCGAGCTGGAAGGCCAAAAGAGACAAAAGATCAATTAATTTCTGATTTAAGAGATGTTATCACTAAGAATTCTAAATTAGATGAAACTCAGGTATGGGTTTATATTGTTGACTTACCCCCATCACAAATGATTGAGTATGGTACTGTATTACCCGAGTCAGGTAAAGAGCAAGAATGGTTTTCTGGATTATCTGGAAAATTAAAAAAAAAACTTTCGAAAATAGAAAAATAAAAATTACAATTACAACTTATAATTGTAACAACAATTGTCTCATTTACATGCTTATCAAAACCCACTTTAATAGAAATTATATAAATGGTTAAAAACAATTGTGTCTAAAAAAAAGAATACAAATTAAAATTAAATAAATTAGTTCTTATTTGAAAGCCAAACTGTCTTTAATCCATAAATAAATAACAAAGGAGAGAAAATGAGTGCAGAAGAAATGAAAGTGTCATCAGCACTAGATACGTCTCATTTAAAGGTTAAATATCCATTTAAACCAAAGTATGGAAACTTTATAAATGGAAAATTTGTTGAACCTAAGTCGGGTAAGTATTTTGATAATCCAAGTCCGATTACTAATGAAACTATCTGTTCTGTAGCACGTTCGAACGAACAAGATGTTGAAGCTGCTTTAGATGCAGCACATGCTGCTTTTCCTAAATGGGGAAAAACTTCAATAACTGAAAGATCAATAATGCTTAATAAGATTGCTGATGTTTTAGAGGCAAATGCCCAGTTATTAGCTACAGCGGAAACTATGGATAATGGTAAACCGATTAGAGAGACTGCGGGTGCTGATATTCCATTAACAATAGATCACTTTAGATACTTTGCAGGCGTAATTAGAGCAGAGGAAGGTTCAGTGGCTGAGATAAGTAATGACATGTATGCTTATCATATACCAGAACCTCTTGGAGTAGTTGCACAGATTATACCTTGGAACTTTCCACTTCTAATGGCAGCATGGAAAGTAGCTCCAGCTTTAGCAGCTGGAAACTGTGTAGTTCTTAAACCAGCAGAACAAACCCCAGCATCAATAATGGTGATGATGGATCTGATTGGTGATTTAATTCCACCAGGAGTTTTAAATGTAGTTAGTGGTTTCGGTTTAGAAGCTGGTAAACCATTAGCATCATCTAAAAGAGTAAAGAAAGTTGCTTTCACTGGTGAAACTACAACGGGTAGACTAATCATGCAATACGCTTCCCAAAACTTAATACCTATTACTTTAGAGTTGGGTGGAAAATCTCCTAACATTTTCTTTGAAGATATCATGCTTGAGGATGATGCTTATCTATCAAAATGTTTTGAGGGTTTTGCAATGTTTGCTTTCAACCAGGGTGAGGTATGTACTTGTCCTAGTAGAGCTCTTGTTCAAGAGTCCATTTATGAAAAATTTATGGAAAAAGCCTTGGAAAGAGTAAAAAATATAAAGCAAGATAATCCGCTTATTAGTGATACAGCTCTTGGAGCTCAAGCATCAGTTGAACAAATGGAGAAGATAAAATCTTATCTCGATTTGGGTAAAAAAGAAGGTGCAGAGGTTTTAGCTGGAGGTGATATTGCTAATTTAAATAGTGGTCTTGAAAAAGGAAACTATATCCAACCTACTGTTTTTAAAGGACATAACAAAATGCGAATTTTCCAAGAAGAAATTTTTGGACCAGTCGTTTCTGTTACTACTTTTAAAGATAAAGCTGAAGCATTAGAAATTGCTAATGATACTCTTTACGGATTAGGTGCTGGTGTTTGGACAAGAAACATAAATACAGCCTATAAGTTTGGAAGATCAATTGAAGCAGGAAGGGTATGGACGAACTGTTTCCATGCTTATCCAGCTCATGCGGCTTTTGGTGGATACAAACAATCAGGTATTGGAAGAGAAACTCATAAAATGATGTTAAATCATTACAGGCAAACTAAAAATTTGTTAGTTTCTTACAAAGAAGAACCTGATGGATTTTATCTATAATTAAGTGTTATACTGGCCTGTGATTCACAGGCCAGAATAAATTATGAAAGTAAGCGCAACATTATCTGCAAAAAAACTTCTCAATGATATTAAAAAAGATCACGGAGAGGAATTAATTTTCCATCAATCAGGTGGATGTTGTGATGGGAGTGCGCCTATGTGTTATCCTGCTAAAGAATATTTAGTTGGTGACAGCGATGTTAAACTTGGAGATATTGATGGTGTGCCGTTTTACATGAATGTAGATCAATATGAAGCATGGAAACATACTGATTTAACTATTGATGCAGTTAACGGAATTGGTGGGATGTTCTCTCTAGATAATGGGCGAGGTCGCAGATTCCTGACGAAGTCAGAAATCTGCTTAGTTGTCGATAACGACAAAAAAAATTAATCGATCTTATTTATTGACCTGGTGCTTTGTAGGCACTTGAAGCAACTTCGCTTGCTTTAGTTGTAGCTTTATTAAAGTCTATCGCCTCTAACATTGTTAAGTTTTTAACTGCACCTGAAGCTTCTACGACAAGCTTAACCGCTGCAAAATCTTCAAAACTAGTTAGTTCATTTACAACAACAAAGTCATATGGACCTCTTACAATATCCATACTGTGCATTGTACCACCCATAGCTTTTGTTAATTGTTCTACAACCGCTTTTCTATCAGTTGTAGGATCTTTTAAAAAACCTTGAAATGCTTTTTCAGTATAGTTTCCTAATATGTATGATTTCATTATTTCCTCCTTTTTTTAATAAATAGACTAGCATGAGGATGTTACATTTATGTTTAACAAATTGTCTCGTTAAAATAGCAAGAAATAATATGTTTTTTAATAAATTATTATTGTTAGACTGCTCATATGATAGATTTATCACCAAAAGAGATAGAGATATTTTCAAATAAGATATTAGAAGATTATGATAATAAAAATCCAGGCTCGATTTTTAAAGAAAAAAAAAGGATAACTAATGAAGAAGCTCTTCTTGTGCAGTCAAATGTTGCAAAGTTAAGACAGAAAAGAGGAGAAGAGGTTATTGGTTATAAAATTGGATGTGTTTCAAAAGATACACAAAAGAAAATGGGTTTTAATCAACCTGCCAGTGGTTACCTATGGAACACTGAACTTCATAAGAGTGGAGCAACTTTAAATAAAAAAGATTTTACTAATCCAGCAATGGAAGCAGAATTTGGAGTAATATTAAACAGAGATATCAAACCTGAATTAGTTTCATTTGATTATATACTAGACTCAATTAAAGGTATTTATCCACTTATAGAAATTCACAACCTCATTTTCCGTGGAGAAGAACCATTTGGCTCTGAATTACTTGCAAATAACGCTATTCACGCTGGTATTATTTTAGGTTCAGAAATCAAAATCCCAAAAAAAACAACTGTAACAGATCTTAAGTTAATTTATGATAAAGAAATCATAGATACTTGGACTGAAAAAAAATGGCCTTTTGATATGTTGTCTGAAATAGACTGGTTAATTAAAGAACAAGCCAAAAAAAATAATTATTTAAAAAAAGGTGATTTAATTTTAACTGGAGCTTATGGTTTTCCAGTCCCAATTAATAAAAAAAAATTAGTTGAAGTCACATCCTCTGCTTTTGGGGATGTTAAAGCTACCTTTAATTAAGGAACTAACCAACTATTTTTATTATTATCTAAATCAAACTTTGCTCTACGGTGACCTTTGGCTGCAAGATAAAGCCATTCAATAGATTTTATTTTACATTGAATAACTGTAAAATTTTTATAACCTTCTTCACTTTGCTCCTTAGTATAATCAAAATTATCAAGTTCAGGTTTTAGACCAGATGTTGGAATATCAGACTCTGTTCCTGGGCCATTATCAACTAAATAGCATTTTCGACTTATATGTTGGGTCTTTTCCCAACTTCCTTTTGTAATATCATTATTGTGATTAATTATGCATTCAACTTTTAATCTAACTTGAATTTTTTCATCCTTATCATAAAATAATAATGCACCATTTTTGTTTGCTTTTAGTTTTTTAATTTTATCTGATCGAATATCGCTATGATATTGGACAATGTTATTGGATTCATCAGATTTTCTAAGTACTACAATTCTTCCATCTAAATCAGTTTGATTACCACAAATAAATACAGGAATTCTAAAAGGTGAGCTTCGATCTTTAACCGCATTATTTAACATTGACCAAATTTTTTTTTTGATCTCAGTAAAGTCCTCGTAATAAGGAACAGTATCAGTCACAAATTATTTTTTCTTTTTTAAAAGAGCAATCAAACTAGAGCTATCCCAACGATTACCACCCATTTCTTGAACTTTAGCATAATAACCATCTACAATTTCTGTTATTGGAACTGGTGAACCATTTCTCTTTGCTTCTTCAATTACGATGGCTAAATCTTTTCTCATCCAATCAACAGCAAAACCATAATCAAACTTATCATCAGTCATTGTTCGATATCTGTTTTCCATTTGCCAAGATTGAGCGGCACCCTTTGAAATAGTTTCCATGACTTTGTCCATATCTAATCCAGAATTAATTCCAAAGTTAATAGCTTCAGATAACCCTTGAACAGTTCCGGCTATACACATTTGATTCATCATTTTAGTTAGCTGTCCACTACCAGAAGTACCAATCAATTTAACTTTTTGACTATAACAATCGATAACCGGTTGTGCTTTTTTAAAAGTGCCTTCATCACCACCAACCATAACCGTTAATATTCCACCTTCAGCACCTGCTTGACCCCCAGAAATAGGTGCATCTAAAAAATCAAAACCTTTATCTTTTGCGGTTTTGTAAAGTTCTCTAGAAATTTCTGCAGATACAGTTGAATTATCAATATAAACAGAACCTTTTTTAGCCGTGCTAAATAATCCATGTTCTCCTAAAGATACTTCTCTAAGATCATTGTCATTTCCAACGCAAGTAAAAATAAAATCAGCACCATCTGCAGCCTCAGCGGGTGTGTTAGCCATTTTACCTTTGTATTCACCAATCCATTTTTCTGCTTTTGATTTTGTTCTATTAAAAACAGTTACATTGTGTCCGGCTTTTGATATATATCCTGCCATTGGGAAGCCCATAACCCCAAGACCTATGAAAGCAACATTACAAGTCATAATTTTTATCTATGTTTAAAAGTTTAAGTTTAAAAGTAATAATATTTGGTTTTATTTTTACATTTTTTTCAAGCTTTGGACAGAGTTTTTTTCTTGGACTCTTTAACTCTAGCATTAGAGAGGCATTATCAATTTCCCATGGACAATTTGGCTCAATCTATGCATCTGCAACTTTATTAAGTAGTATTGTTTTAGTTTGGATAGGTAAAAAAATAGATGACGTAAATATTTTAAAATTTGCATCGTATGTAATTATATTTTTATCTGCCTCTTGTTTTATTTTTTCAAAAATTTCATCAATTATATTTTTATTTATTGGAATTTTTTTAATGCGTTTAGCAGGCCAAGGATTATCTAGTCATACTGCTACAACCACAATTTCACGTTTTTTTGAAAAAAATAGAGGTAGAGCGCTTAGTACAGGCTGGCTTGGATTATCTTTGGCCGAATTCACTCTTCCAGTTTTAACTGTTTTTTTATTAACTTTTTTTGAATGGAGAGATATTTGGTTTTATATATCAATTTTAGTAATTATTATTTTACCTATTATTTCCTATGTTCTTGTAAAAGATGTTAAATTAGAAACTAGAGAAAAATCTAGTGTTAGTGAAAATACTAAAGAAATAAGACAATGGAAAAGAATTGAAGTTTTAAAAGACTATAGATTTTACATAATATCTATTACCATGTTAGCAATGCCATGTATTGCAACTGGTTCATTTGTTTATCAATCATTTATAACTACTTCAAAAGGATGGGGACCATATATAATTGCACAATCATTCATGGCTTATTCAATACTTTCAGTTATTACATTATTTATTTCAGGTTTTTTAATAGATAAATTTTCAAGTAGAAAATTGTTAATTTATATGAATATTCCATTACTATTTGCAACCTTTGTACTTTTTTATTTTAATGCCCAAATATCGTCATTTTTTTTCTTTGGATTATTAGGAATTACCAACGGACTTGCTAATGTATTAGGTTCTTCAACTTGGGCTGAAATCTATGGAGTGAGATTTATAGGATCTATAAAAGCTTTAACCACAGCTCTAATGGTTTTTGCTACAGCCTTTGGTACAGCTTTATTTGGAATTTTGATTGATTATGGATTTGGTATCGAACAAATAGCTATTGTTTCTGGATCATATGTTTTAACCTCAATAATTCTTCTCTATTTAATTAGGAACAAGTTAAATCCTCAATATTTATAAAATCTACTTGATTTTTTAGTATGCACTGTATAAATACTCCGCATGGCAAGAGTAACTGTAGAAGATTGTATAGACAAAGTAGATAGTCCTTATGAATTAGTATTAGTTGCAAAAGAAAGAGCAACACAATTAAATGCTGGTATTGAACCTACAATTGATAGAGATAATGATAAAAATACTGTTATTTCATTAAGAGAAATTGCAGATGAAAAAATCAAAGTTTCTGACTTAACAGATAGTGCTGTTTACAAACTTAGAAAACATGTTGAGCAAGTAGATGATACTGCCGAAGATGATGAAGATATAGGTGACGATTTTGAAAATTTGTATAAAGGTGAAATTTCAAAAAGTGGAACACCAATTTTACCATCAAAGAGAGCTAGAAAAACTCCAGAAAAGATTGAGGTAACAAAAGATGATTTAGCAGAATTGTCTGAAACAGCTAAGCCAGACATTGATGAGACAATTAGTGATGAAGCAATGAATGAAGAAGGTGAGGTTTCATTAGATGAAGTCTCTGAAGCTGAAAATCAAGAAAAAGAAGTAGAATCTGAACAACAAGATTCTTAAAATAAAAAAACTCAAAATTTATTATCTTATTGGGTTGTCGCTTACAATTAGTTGATCTCTAATTTTTTCTCTTAAGTAAATATATATACCAGCGCTTATAATAATAGATACACCAATCAAAGTTTTTAAAGTAGGAATATTATCAAACAATATGTAACCCGTAAGTATTGCCCAAAGTATTAAAGAATATTCGTACAAAGAAACTACCGATGGAGAAGCAATACTGTAAGCATTTAAAATAAAATAAAATGCTAAAACACTGATGAATCCCATTGCCACAATAAATGGCCATGAATAACCTGGATTAGTAAACCACTCTCTAAAAATAAATTGAAATGTTGGGTCACTAAAATTATTAAATTGACCCTTTCCTGTAAAAATAAAAAATAAAATACTTATTACTATTGCCCCAAAGTATAGATGTAGCATTTGAGTATAAACATTATCTTTATCAGAAGTTATTTTAGTTATTGTCATTGATACTGCATAACAAAGTGCGCAAGCAATTGGAGAAAGTTTCATATAATCAAAACTATTAAAATTTGGATCTAATACAATAAATACTCCAATAAATCCTGTGGCAATAGCCAACCATCTTCTGATGCCAACTTTTTCTTTAAGAAATATTACTGCTAAGATTGATACAAAAAAAGGACAACAAAAAAATAAGGCATTCGCCATTGCTAAAGACATGTAAGTTAACGAAATATAAAAGAAACTAAATCCAAAAAAGAAACATATAACTCTGATAGTAGTTAAAACTGGATAGTATGTTTTTAATTCAATCTTCTTTTTTGAAAATTTTAAAAAACTTATTAATAAAAATAATGCAGCTACAGTTCTTCCAAAATATAACTCATATAAGGCTGCATCATTGTAAACAAACTTAATTAAAGCATCCTGAACTGAAAAAAAACCCATTCCTATAAGTATAAAGAGTATCCCTTTTGGATTATTTTGAGCTTTATGCATTAATGGAGTATAAAATCTGCTGCTCTTTCAGCTATCATTAATGTTGGTGCGTTTAGATTTCCACTTGTAATCTCTGGCATCACTGAAGCATCTGCAACTCTTAAATTCTGTAGCCCATGAACTTTTAATTTTTCATCCACAACAGCCATATTATCTATTCCCATTTTTAAAGTACAAGAGGGATGATAAGCTGTTTCTGCTTTTGATCTAATATATTCTTTAATTTCTGCTTCGCTTTTAGCGTGATCGCCAGGGCCGATTTCTTTACTAGCATATGGTTTCATTGAGTGCTGTTTTAATATTTCTCTTGCAACATGAATACATTTAACTGTTTCGTTAAGATCATATTCTTCTTTCAAATAATTAAACTGAATTTTAGGATGGTCATACGGATTTGAACTATTTAGCTTTATAGTTCCCCGACTTTTTGGTTGATTTAAACTTGCATGTAATTGATATCCGTGCCTATCAGGATCGACTTTGCCATGGTCTATAACAAATGAGGGAAAAAAATGAAATTGAATATTTGGATATTCTTTATCTGGTGATGATTTACAAAACCCTCCTGCCTCTAAAAAAGATGTTGAGCATGGACCACTTTTATTTATAAACCACTGAATACCTGCTTTAACCATATTAAATTTATTTATATATTTAAATAAAGTATCTGGGGTCTTACATTCTTGTTGAATATAAGTTTCAAGATGATCTTGTAGATTTCTACCTACACCTGGAATATCTTTAATAATTTCTATTCCTTTTTCTTTAATATGATTAGCTGGTCCAACTCCAGAAACCATAAGCAATTGTGGCGAATTTATTGATCCACTGCTCAATATAATTTCTTTATTCGCATAAATTTTACTAATTTTGCCATGTATATTAACTTGAATACCTTTAGCTTTTGTTCCATCGAATATTATTTTTTCTACAAACGACTTAGTGAATACTTTCAAATTTGATTTTTTTCTTACAGGATTTAAATAATATTTTGAGGCACTCGCTCTTTCACCTTTGTGAATTGTAACATCATACATACCAAATCCTTCTTGATCTTCCCCGTTCATATCTTTATTAATTTTATGACCAGCTTCTTTTGCCGAAGCTAAAAATGCTTTAAATAACGGGTTATTATTTTGAGATTGATTAATAGGAAGTATGCCATCTCCACCTCTAAACTCATTTTCTCCACCTGACCAAGTTTCTATTTTTTTAAAATAAGGTAGGACTTTTTCATAATTCCAATCTCTTAAACCAAATGATGCCCATCTTCTGTAATCTTGTTTATTTCCCCTTACATAAACCATTCCATTATGTGCTGAACATCCTCCAATCATTTTTCCTCGAGGGCAAAATAATCTTCGGTTGTTCAGATGTGGTTCGGGTTCTGAATAATATTTAAAATTGTATTTTGGATCATGCATTGTGTAAAGCAATGCTAGAGGCATGTTCACTTTCCAAATATCACTATTTCCACCTGCTTCAAAAATCGCAACACTATTCTGTGGATTTTCTGAAAGTCTATTAGCAAGTACACAACCTGCAGTTCCTGCGCCAATAATTAAATAATCAAAGTTCAAAGCTGCTAACCTAAAGAGGATGATCGCCTTCAACAGCAATACGATCCATTACTCTTTTGTGGCCCAAGCCTCTTCCTGGAAAGAAGTCTGTAAGACCTTGGTGCAATGTACTTCTATTGTCCCATATCGCCACTGCGTTTTCAGACCATTTAAATCTACAAGTAAAATCTAGCCTTTCTTGATGCATAAATATTTCATTTAGTATCTCATCGCTTTCTTGTTCATCAGTTTCTAGAATTTTTTTTGTATACATTGAATTTACATATAAGATTTTTTTTCCAGTTTCTGGATGTGTCCTTACTATAGGATGCGCATTTGAATATTCATCCAAATTTCCATTTCCTTTCATAGCTTTATAGGCTTCTGTAAATGCTGCTGCACCAAGAGAACTGTGCACAGCTTTTTTATTTTTTATTTTATTTTTAATTTTTTCATCTAATGTTTCATATGCTATTTCCATATTTGAAAACATTGTATCTCCACCCACTGGAGGAATTTTTAACGATCTTAAAATAATAACTTTCGTTGGTTTTGGGTTATAACTAACATCTGTATGCCAAGTTTCACCCCATTGACGCTTTTCATCTGGTTCTTTTATTATTCTTAAAATCTCAGGATAATTTTCTCTTCCTTTTACATAAATATGTCTTTCTAATGGGCCAAATCTTTTAGCAAGATTTATTTGCTCTTCAGAAGTAATATTTTGATTTCTAAAAAATAATGCTTTATGCTCTAACAAAATTTTATTAATTTTACTCCAATTTTCAAAAGAAGAGTCTTTTAAATCAATGCCTGAAACCTCAGCTCCAAGAGCGCCCGATAGCATTTTAATATCCATGATAATTAACTTAATACTAGATCTTTATTTTGTCAAAATGTATAAGCAACAATGACTTTAGCTCAAGCATATGTATTATTAGCTATTGCTATAGCTGGAGAAATTATTTCGACGGGCACTCTTAAAGCAACAGATGGCTTCACAAAATTTGTTCCTTCATTAGTATGCGTAGTAGCAATAATAATTTGCATGTATACAATGTCTCATGTGATGAAAGTTTTACCTATAGGAATTACTTATGCAACTTGGTCAGGTGTAGGTATCGTAGCTCTATCGTTATTAGGTATTTTTAAATATAAACAAGTTCCAAATATTCCCACAATTATAGGTTTGGCTTTAATTATAATTGGTGTTTTTATTGTAAATACTATGAATAGTAATCAATAAATTATTTTTTTAGTTTTGATAAAAATTTTAAATTTTCTTTATTAAAATTATTTTCATTTTCATTAATAAATTTTTTCATTAAATTTACTTTTTCATTTTCAAACTCTGAAACTTTTCTTTCTTTAAGATCAACATATAAAGACAACGATTCTATTGTTGCTGATAATTTTTTGGATGATTTTTCGATCATTTCCAATCTATGATGTAGTCTTTTTTTATCGTGATCAAAATAAGTTAAAAATATATCAACTGCTTCACCCTCTTTGACTTCATTGCTATAAGTTATGTAAGTTTCAACAACCATCGTGCTCATTTGAGTGGTTTTTGCTGAATTTTCTCCCATTTGAAATTTTTGTAACATTACTTCCCAAGCTTCATCAAATACAAGTACATAGTAAGCCACATTCATATGATTATTGTAATCAGTCCATTCTTTTTTAATAATTTTGTTAGTTATATGAAATGACATTTTTTTATTTCCCTTGAGATTTAATTATATTATATACTGATAATTAAATGAGCAATAAGGTTTTCATATCATGTGCTGTTACAGGATCTGGTGATACAGCAAGTAAACATCCTGATTTACCTAAAACACCTGAACAAATTGCTACAGCTTCAATTGAGGCAGCAAAAGCTGGGGCAGCAATCGCTCATATCCATGTTAGAGAAGAAGATGGTACTCCAAGTAGGAGATTAGAACTTTATAAAGAAGTTGTAGATAGAGTTAGATCGAGTGATACTGATGTAATTTTAAATTTAACAACTGGTATGGGTGGAGACCTGGATATTGGACAAGGTGACAATCCTTTAGATTTTGGTCCCATGACAGATATGGCAAATGTTATGGAAAGAATTGCTAATGCAGAACAATTTTTACCAGAAATATGCACTTTAGATGCAGGTACTTTAAATTTTGGAGACAGTTCAGTTATTACAGTTAATACCCCAAACGATTTAAGAAAAGCTGCAAAGAAATTAAAAGATATAAATGTTAAGCCTGAAATAGAGGCATTTGATTTAGGAAATATGTGGTTTGGAGCACAACTTTATAAAGAAGGATTGTTAAGCGACCCACCAATGTTTCAAATGTGCCTAGGAATTCCCTGGGGAGCACCAGCAACAACTTTAGCGATGCAAGCAATGAAAGATATTATGCCAAAAGAGGGTATTTGGTCTGGTTTTGCAATTTCAAAAAACGAAATGCCGTTTGTTGCTCAAACTATTTTAATGGGCGGAAATCCAAGGGTTGGACTTGAAGACAACTTATATTTATCAAAAGGGAAATTAGCTACCAATGCACAATTAGTTGAAAAAGCATCAAAAATAATTGAAGAAATTGGCTACTCACCCATGACCCCTGCAGAAACTAGAGAAAAATTAAAGCTTGTTAAACACAATTAATGTCTAAAATACAAAAGGTTGCCGTCATTGGAGCTGGTGTGATAGGTGCGGGATGGATTATTCGATGTTTAGCTCACAACAAAATTGTTTATGCATTTGATAAAGATCTAAAATTAAAAAAAAATTTAGTAACAGAAATTAGAAGAACTTGGCCGTTTGTAAAAAAACTTTATAATAAAAAAAAACTCAATCTTAAACACTTTCAATATTTTACTTCTATTGAAGAAACTTTAAAAGACGCAGATTTTGTTCAAGAATGTGCCACCGAAAACTATTCATTAAAAACTAAATTAATGAGTTCAATTAGTAAATATTCTAAAAAAAATGCTATTATTGCATCAAGTTCATCTGGTTTATTACCAACAAGAATTTACTCAAAATGTAAATACCCAGAAAGAGCATTAATAGGTCATCCTTTTAATCCTGTATATTTACTTCCAGCTGTAGAAATTGTACCAGGAAAAAAAACTTCTAATAAGTTTCTAAATCAAGCAAAAAAATTTTATCAATCTATTTCAATGAATCCCATAATGGTTAAAAAAGAATTACCAGGGTACCTTTCTGATAGATTGCAGGAAGCTTTATGGAGAGAAGGACTTCATATAATTAATGAGGGATATGCTACCACTGAAGATTTAGATAGAGCTATTGAAGATGGACCAGGATTAAGATGGTCCTTAATGGGTACCTTTTTAACTTTTCATTTAGCAGGAGGAAAAGCTGGAATGAAACACATGCTCGAACAATTTGGTCCAGCTCTTAAACTTCCATGGACCAAACTAAAAGCTCCTAAACTTACTAAAAATTTATCCTTAAGAATAATTAGTGGAACCAAAAATCAATCAAAAGGAAAATCTGTTTCAATGATTTCAGATATTAGAGATGAATATTTGGTTCAACTTCAAATGATGAGAAAAAAATACGAAAAAAAATTAAGATAAATGGAAAAAAATATGATCAATAAAACTGCTGGATGTTATTGCGGTGAACACAAATTCAACGTTTTATTAGATGAAAAACCAAGAATTTTTAATTGTCATTGTATAGATTGCAGAAAAAAAATTGGAGGAATTATTTCAATTATTCAACTGAGAGAGAACGCAGTTGACATTGATAAAAGTAAACTTGGAACTTATGAACACAGTGGTGGAAGTGGAAATAAAATTAAAAAGTTTTTTTGTAAAAAATGTGCCGCACCTATTTTAACCTATGTATCTAAGTGGGATAAATTCTATTTATACGCTGGTATGTTAGACGATGTTAGTATATTAAAATCTGCATATAATATTTTTTACGAAGAATCTCATTTTCCATTTATGGAAATAAGTAAAAAAGAATTAAAAACCTAATCTAATCTTATAGCGTTTCCATCTACTGCAATAATTTGACCAGAAACTCTTTCGGCATCATCAGACATTAAAAAACTACAAGTTTTTCCTATATCTTCCTCGTAAATCCAACAATTCATGGACGCCATAGAAATGAATTCTTTTTCGATTTTCTTTTTTGAAATTTTCAAGAATTTAGACTTATCTCTAATAACTCTGACCATTCGATCACCCTTAATTGTTCCCGGGCAGATAGCATTTACTCTTATTTTAAACTTACCAAGTTCCATAGCTAATGTTTTAGTCACTCCTACAATAGCCCACTTACTTGCCGCATAAGGTGATCTTAGCGGAAATCCCATAATACCAGCCCCAGAAGATAAATTTATTATAGATCCACCTTTATTTTTCTTTAGCATTGGAAGTGAAAGTTTAGTGAAATAAAAATGACTTATCACATTTACTTTTAAAGTTTTTTCCCAATCATTTGATGATAGTTTTTCAATTGTACCTGTAGGTCCAGCAATACCTACATTATTAACTAAACAATCAATCTTTTTTGTTTTTTTATTTATTTTTAAAAATAAATCATTTACTTCATTTTCATTTGAGGCATCACACCCATACACAAAAAGTTTTTTATTATTTTGTTTATGTTTTTTTGCTTTAGATAAATATTTTTTGTTAATGTCACAAATAAAAACCGTTGCTCCTCTTGATAAGCATAATTTTGTTGTAGCCCAACCAATTCCAGAAGCACCAGCTGATATTAACACTTTTTTATTTTTTAAAGATTGATCGATCATTTTTTATCTTAGTATTTTATTTTTAAAAGATCACTAAAATTTTCAATTTATAAAATGTAAAAAAAAAGGCCCTGATTATCAGGGCCTTAATTTAAATATATATGTAATAATTAATTAGGTAACCAACTTTTCCATTTATCAGGATTGTTGTCTAACCATTCGTTAACTACTTCTTTAACATCTCTTTTTTTGATATCAACCTGAACTAACATCTTAGCTTGGTCAATATTTTCTAATTTCATTTTTTCAAAAAAAGCTTTTGCTTCAGCATGTTCACTTTTAGCAAAAGTAGCCGGATTTCCGTAGTTCATTGTATAGTCTTTGTCCCAACCAGTTGCTGGCCATCCTTTTGTACCACAAGTTTTCCAGTTATTTGCTTCCGTAAATGTATCACCTTCACATGTTGCATAATCAGGAAGTTTAACACCTACCATATCAAACTCTCCAAAAAACCAATGTGGTGACCATAGGTATAATAAGAAAGGTTCTTTTCTCATATATGCAGCTTTTGCCTCAGCAATTGCAGCAGCCTCTGTACCTAGCTCATCTGCTTGGAAATCAATTCCTAAAAGATCAAGTCTTTTTTGGTCGTGACAGTTCCAACCAGCTACTGGACAACCAATTAGTCTTCCTTTACCACCAGTTTCAATAGTCGCAAATTTGGCCTTATGTTTGTTTAGGTCTTTCCAAGTTTTGATACCTAATTCATCTGCAGCATATTTCGGTATCCAGTAATCTGACATACCAATAATTCCAGTAGTTCCTAAAAGATCAACTGTTCCATCTCCTTTGTAAGATTTTACTACTTTGCCATCATAAATTAAATCTTCATTAAACATTACATCATCCGCTTCAGCATAACTTGGCCAGCTTTCACAAGCAAAATCTAGCTCGCCGGCTGCAATTGCTTCCCATAGACCAGTTCCTGAAGGAAATACCGTTTGTTTAACCTTATAACCCATTTCTCTTTCGAGAATTGCTACAGCAACTTCACAAGTGATTATTCCACCTGTCCAGTCAGCAATAGCAGCATGTAGTCTTTTAGCAGCATTAGCTGTTCCAAAACTACCTATCATTAGCACTAAAGATAAACATAGTGCTGATATTGTTTTTGATAACTTCATATATTTTCCCTCTTTATAAATTTAAATGATTATTCTGCCCAAAAAATGAGTGAATGTAAACTCTATATAATTTAGAAAATTAATACATTTATACAATAAAAATGCGGTCTATTGACCACTTTAAGGCTTGTTTGGGATTGTACGATCTATACCTTTAACGATTTTTTTTTCATGGTCAAAAAATGGTAATTTAACAACATTACAGTCATGGATTTCACCATTAGGTAATTCCAACTTTAACTTTTTACCTGGCCATTCTTTTGGTTCATAAAATCTCACATATCCAATTCCAAGTTTTAATGTAGGTGAGGGCACACCTGCAGTTATATGTCCTACAACATTATCACCTTCTATAACCTTACTTTCAGAAGTTGGTGTATTAGTTTCACAAGTAACACCAAATAAACACGTTCCTTTGTTTTTTTTTGATAACGCCTCCCTACCAATAAAATCACCTTTATCCATATTTACAAAAAATCCTAAACCAGCTTCAAATGGAGTTATTGTAGTATCAATATCAGTTAAATTTCCAAATATTCCTCCTTCAATTCTTCTTATTGTCATAGCTCTAGAGGATGAGAGTTCCATCCCATAAGGTTTTCCACATTCTATTAGATGATCCCAAAGAGCTAAGTGATCTGTCTTATAACCATCAGAATAAATTTCAAAACCAAGTTCATTTGTAAAACCAGTTCTAGAAACATATAAATCTTGTCCACCAAGATTAAAAAAACCTGATCTAAAATATGACATGCTTTCATCTATATTTCCGTTTGATGCAGCTTTCATAATATCAATTGAAGCAGGACCTTGAATTTGAAGAACTCTAGATTTTGGATCAGATATTTTTACGTCAAAATTTTCACTATGAGCCAATAACCAATCTTCAAAAGGTCCATCAGCTTGCACATACCAAAATTTATTATCATTAAATTTAAAAATTACTCCATCCATAAAAATCCCACCTTGGGGGGTACACGCTAATGAATAATAACCTCTACCTTCTTTAATTGATGAAATTTTTCTAGTTAATATTTTTTCTA
>CACBNI010000011.1 GCA_902540595.1 uncultured Pelagibacteraceae bacterium | reverse complement strand
AACATTTAAACCTCCAAGTCTTAATATTGATAAATTATTTGTAAGGTTTATAATTGTGGACTCTACACCAATTGAACACCTCCCGCCTCTAAGTATATATTTTAATTTTTTTCCAAATTCTTCTTTAACATCCGAGGGCTGAACAGAGCTTAGTTTTGAGGAAATATTCGCACTTGGTGCAGCCAAGGGATAATTTAAAATTTTAAGTAATCTTCGCAGTACGGGATGTTTTGGAAATCTGATAGCAACCGTCTTTTTATTATTAGTCACAAATTTTGATATTTTTGAATTTTTCTTTAATTTTAGAACATATGTAATTGGACCAGGTGAAAATTTATTATAAAGTTTTTTAAAATCTTCATTAATTATACAATCTTCTTCGAGACCCTTGAGATTATAGTAGTGAACAATTAGAGGGTTGTTTGCAGGTCTTTTCTTTAATTTAAATATCTTTTTTACCGTTAAATCAGAATAAGCATTTCCAGCTAACCCATAAACTGTTTCTGTTGGTACTGCTATACATTCGTTACTGTCTAAATACTTTTTTGCTTTTTTGATATTTGATTGGTTAGATTTCATGTAATAATTATTAATATATGAAAGAAAAAAATTTACCACTTGATTATCAGCACAACTCCTTGGAGGAGCTCACTGAAAAAGCAAATAGAATAATTGAGTCATTGGAGAATGAAAATAATTTAAGTAATACTATTGATAGTTATCAAGAATTATTAAAGTTAAATAATCTTATCGAAAAAAAATTTCAAAAAAATCTTAAATTTATAAGTGAAAAAACAAATAATAAAATTAAGGAAATCGTAAAAAAAAATGAAAAATGAAATTAATAAAATTGCAAAAAATACAAATTATTTTCTAAAAAAATTTATTAATAATCAAAATAGTTCTCATCTTGTCAATGCAATGAAATACGGTTTATTTCCTGGAGGAAAGAAAATTAGATCAAAAATACTAGTAGATTTTGGTTCTTTATTTTCTATTAGTTACAAAACTTTAATACAGATTGGTGCAGCAGTAGAATGCATACACGCTTACTCTCTTATTCATGACGATTTACCTTGTATGGATAATGATAAAATTAGACGAGGAAAAGCGTCTACACATGTAAAATACGGTGAGTCTACAGCGGTGCTGGCTGGGAATTCATTGCTGACAATGGCATTTGAAATTTTATCAAACAAAAATTTAGATTTATCTGAAAGAACAAAAATTAATTTAATAAAAAAATTGTCTGAATGCTCAGGTCATCTAGGTATAGCCGGTGGGCAATACCTGGATTTGAACTATGAGAAAAAAAAAGTTTCAAGAAATAAGATTATTGAAATGGAAATGAAAAAAACAGGAATGTTATTTAGTTTTTGTTGTGTGGCCCCAGCAATAATAAAAAATAAAAAAAATTTAGAGCTTAGGTTTTTTGAAAATGTTGGATCAGATATAGGCTTATTATTTCAAATTTCTGATGACCTAATTGACCATGCAGGAAATTCAAATATCGCTGGTAAAAAAACAGGAAAAGATCAAAAAAAAGGTAAAGCAACACTTATTAGTTTACTTGGTTATGATAATGCGGTTAAATATTCTGAAAATTTAATTATAAATATTGACAAAAAATTGAAAAAATACGGTTCTAATTCAAAAAAAATAAAACAGACTTTAGAATATATTTTAAATAGAGATAGATGACACAAAAAAACACATTTTTAAAAGATATAAATTTCCCTTCAGATTTAAAAAAAATTCCTGAAAAGGATTTACCAAAAGTTGCAAATGAAGTTAGAAGTGAAATGATAGATGCTGTATCTCAAACAGGTGGCCATCTAGGTGCAGGTTTAGGTGTTGTAGAACTTACTGTGGCCCTTCACTATGTATTTGATACTCCAAATGATAAATTAATTTGGGATGTAGGACATCAATCTTATCCACATAAAATTTTAACAGGAAGAAAAGATAAAATTAGAACATTGAGACAGGGTAATGGATTATCAGGTTTTACAAAAAGAACCGAAAGTGAATATGATCCTTTTGGTGCTGCTCATAGTTCAACATCAATTTCTTCTGCGCTAGGAATAGCTGAGGCAAATAAATTGGAAAATAAATCTTCAAACGTAATAGCAGTGATAGGAGACGGTGCAATAAGTGCTGGTATGGCTTATGAAGCAATGAATAATGCAGGTGCCTCTAAAACCAAAATTATTGTTATTCTAAACGACAACGATATGTCAATTGCAAAACCTGTCGGAGCAATGAGAACATATCTTGCAAAATTATTGACTGGAAAAATATATTTTAGTTTTAGAGAAACTATAAAATTAATTACTTCGGCATTTTCAAAGAGGTTTAGTGCAAAAGCAGGAAAAGCAGAAGATTTTTTAAGATCTGCATTCACTGGTGGCACTATGTTTAATTCATTAGGTTTTTATTATGTGGGACCAATTGATGGACATGATTTATCAACCCTGATTCCGATTTTAAAAAATGCACGGGACTCAAATCATGAGGGTCCAATTATGATTCATATTAAAACACAAAAAGGCAAAGGATACAGTTACGCAGAAAAAGCTAAAGATCATTATCATGGAGTTTCAAAATTTAATGTTAACACTGGCGAACAGAATAAAAGTGGATCTAATTTACCTTCATATACAAAAGTATTTGCAAATACTCTTGTCAAACATGCCAAAAAAGATAGTAAAATTGTTGGAATAACAGCTGCCATGCCTGGTGGAACAGGAATGGATATTTTTGGTAAAGAGTTTCCAAAAAGAATGTTTGATGTTGGTATAGCTGAGCAACATGCAGTCACATTTGCCGCTGGAATGGCCACTGAGGGATACAAGCCTTATGCCGCAATATACTCAACTTTTTTACAAAGAGCATACGATCAAGTTGTTCATGATGTTGCTATACAAAGCTTACCAGTGAGATTTGCAATTGATAGAGCTGGATTAGTTGGTGCTGATGGATCAACACACGCTGGTTCATTTGATATTACTTATTTATCAACTTTACCAAATTTTATTGTAATGGCTGCAAGTGACGAAGCTGAATTGGTTAAAATGATAAATACCTCAGTAGATATTAATGACAGACCAAGTGCAATTAGATATCCAAGAGGAGTAGGTGTTGGAGTTGAACTTCCTTCAATAGAGGAAAAAGTTGAAATTGGAAAAGGAAGAATAATTCAAAATGGTAGTCAAGTATGCCTGTTAAACTTGGGTACAAGATTAGAAGAATGTAAATTAGCTGCAGAACATTTAAAACAAAAAGGAGTTTCAACTACTATTGTTGATGCAAGGTTTGCCAAACCCTTAGACGAAGAGTTAATTATTAAATGTGCTAGAGTGCATGAAATTTTAGTCTCTATTGAAGAAGGGTCAATTGGAGGATTTGGTTCACATGTCAAAAACTTACTTTCAGAGAAAGGGATATTTGACAAAGGTCTAAAATTTAGATCAATGAATCTACCAGACAAGTTTATTGAACAAAATACTCCTGAAAGAATGTATGAAATTGCTGGGTTAAATGCTTCTCAAATTTCAGAGAAAATTTTAAATATTTTATTTAACAAAAATTCAATCAAAGTTGTAAAAAATTAAATTGTTTTAATGACATTGAGCTTTGTTCATCAGATAGTGATCCAATAAAACACAATTCATCATTGCCTCACCAACAGGTACAGCTCTTATACCAACACATGGATCATGTCTTCCTGTAACAGATATTGTTGTATTTTTTCCAAATTTATTTATTGTTTTTCTAGTTGTTAAGATTGAAGATGTTGGTTTTACAGCAAATGAGGCAATAATTTCTTGTCCAGTTGAAATGCCACCCAATATTCCACCGGCATTATTTGTATCAAACTTTAATTTTTTACCTTTTTGTGAAATTTCATCTGAGTTTTGTTCACCACTTAGTTGTGCAGAGTTCATTCCTGCACCAATATTAACTCCTTTAACGGCATTAATACTCATGAAACTAGATGCTATATCAGAGTCTAGTTTTGAGTAAATGGGTGCGCCCAATCCTACCGGAATTCCTCTCGCTCTTATTTCAATCACTGCACCACATGATGATCCAGATTTTCTTACTCCTAACAAAAATTTTTCCCAAAGTTTAATCATCGATTTGTCAGGACAAAAAAATGGATTTTTAGAAATTATTTTGTCATTCCATTTGTCAGTATCACATCCTAATATACCTAATTGGGTTACAGCACCAATAACTTTAAATTTTTTACCTAATTTTTTCTGTAAGACCAACTTTGCTATTGCACCAGCTGCAACTCTTGATGCAGTTTCTCTTGCTGAAGATCTTCCACCACCTCTATAGTCTCTTATTCCATATTTTTTGAAATAAGTAAAGTCAGCGTGCCCAGGTCTAAATTTATCCTTAATATTTCCATAATCCTTTGATCTCATATCTTTATTATAAATAATTAAAGATATTGGTGTACCGGTGGTTCTTCCATCAAAAACTCCAGATAATATTTGAACTTTATCGTCTTCTTTTCTTTGAGTTGTAAATTTTGATTGACCTGGTTTTCTTTTATCCAGTTCTTTTTGTATATCTTTTTCACTTAAATTAATATTTGGGGGACATCCATCAACGATACAACCAATTGCAGGACCATGAGACTCACCCCAAGTAGAGAAACGAAATAGCTTTCCAAATGTATTAAATGACATTATTTATATTATATAGATTATTTTGTTTAAATTATGAATCAAAAAAACTCACTTGGGCTTAATAGTTGTTTTCTGGATTTAGATGATCCAATTCATTTATTTGATACTTGGATGGAAGAAGCAAAAAAAACTGAGCCAAACGACCCAAACGCAGTAGCGCTAGCAACATCTAGCAAAAATAACATCCCATCTGTAAGAATGGTCTTGTTAAAAGACTTTAATCAAAATGGATTTGTATTTTATACAAATTTGGACAGTCAAAAAGGACATGAACTTAAAGAAAATCCAAATGTAGCAATGTGTTTTCATTGGAAAAGTTTGCTAAGACAAATTAGAGTTAATGGCACTGTTTCATTGGTGCCCAATGAAGTCGCAGATGAATATTATAATTCAAGAAGTTATGAAAGCAGAATAGGAGCGTGGGCATCTAAACAGAGCAAAGAACTTAAAAATAGAGATCAGCTAGATAAATCTATTGAAGAATATAAAAAAAAATACGCAGACAAGAATAAGGTTCCGCGACCAAATAATTGGTCAGGATGGAACTTGTCTCCCTCAAGTATTGAATTCTGGCTAGATGGAGATAATAGAATTCACGAAAGATTAAAATATATAAAAAATCTTAAAGGAGAGTGGATCAGATCTCTCTTGAGCCCTTAAAAACTTCTAGATAAGCTAAATGTTGTCAGATTTTTTAAAATTTCTTTTTCTTTAGTATCTTCAAAAACACTTAATGAATTTGAAGCAAGATTAATATAATGTTGTGCTTTCTGGTAGCACTCATTTATAATTTTGTGTTTATTTATTGAAGCAATTGTTTTATCTAAATCATCTTTATCTCTAGTGTCTTTACTAAACATATTAATTAAGTTATTTTTTTCTTCAATCTCAAGTTTCTGATAAAGTAAAATTATTGGAAGTGTAATTTTTCCTTCAAAAAAATCTTGTCCTATTTTTTTTCCAAATAACTTAAGCTCAGCGTTGTAATCAAGTGTGTCATCAGCAATTTGGAAAGTAAGTCCAAGATTTCTTCCATAAAATTCAAGTGCATCTTTTTCTTTTTTATTACTATTAGATAAAATTGCACCAACCTTTGTAGCTGCTGCAAATAGCTCAGCAGTTTTTGCAGAAATTATTTTTAGATAAGTCTCTTCTAACATATCGACTTCACCCTTATGCTGAAGCTGTAAAACTTCTCCTTGAGCTATTTTAGATGAGGTAGATGATAATAATTTAAGAACTTCTATATTGCCATCTTCAACCATCATCTCAAAACATCTGCTTAGCAAATAGTCACCTACTAATACTGATGAATGATTATTCCAAACTCTATTTAAAGTTTCTTTTCCTCTTCTAACCACCCCTTCATCTATAACATCGTCATGCATTAAAGTTGCACTATGAATTAATTCAACACATGCAGCTAAATTTACATCTCTTGAACCTTTTGCATAACCACATAATTTTGCAGTTCCTAAGGTTAGTAGAGCTCTCAACCTTTTACCACCAGTTTTCATATGATAATCGGTCATTTTTTGAACTAGCTCTACATCGCTAATTAATTTAGTTTTAATTTTTTCCTCGGTTAACATAAGCTTATCTTCAACAGAATCTTTTAATTGAAAATAAGAATTATTTATCTGATTTCTGAGCTTTACAACTGATCCCATATTGAATTTAAACTAGTATAATTAACTTTTATTTATTACTTATCAATTGACGCACCTTATTCTTCAATTATAACTAGACTTTATATTCAACTAATAATTCTATAAGAAATATTTATGTTCTCTTTTTTTAAAAAGAAAAAAATAGTAGCTCATCTAAAGCTGAGTGGTGTGATTGGAAATGCAGGAAAATTTAAACAGGGTATAGACTTTTCTGGCCAGGAGGAGATAATTAAAAAAGCTTTTTCACTAAAAAAAGCCAAATGTGTTGCAATTACCATAAATTCACCAGGGGGATCACCTGTTCAATCTCACCTAATTTATAGTTTTATTAGACAGCAAGCCAAAAAAAATAATAAGCAAGTAATAGTATTTGCAGAGGATGTTGCTGCATCTGGAGGTTATCTTATAGCATGTGCTGGGGACGAAATTTATGCAAATTCAAGTTCTATTATCGGATCCATTGGAGTTATTTATTCATCATTTGGTTTTACAGAATTAATAAAAAAAATTGGTGTTGAGAGAAGAGTTTATACAGCTGGTAAAAATAAAAGTACTCTCGATCCCTTTCTCGAAGAAAAGAATGAAGATATAGAGAGACTTAAAAATATTCAATTAGACTTACATAAAGATTTTATTGATGTTGTAGAAAAAAGTAGAGGTAGTAAATTAAAAAAATCTGATATCGAACTTTTTTCTGGTGAATTTTGGTCAGGAAGTAAATCAAAAACCTTAGGATTAATAGATGGAATAGGAAACGCTCACGAAATATTGAAAGAAAAATATGGAGATGATGTAATAATTAAAAAATTTGAAAAGACTAAAGGATGGTTAAGTCAAAAGCTTTCTTCCTCTAATCAAGTAGATCAATTTGCAAATATTTTAGAGGAGAGGTCAATCTGGCAAAGATATGGTTTCTAAAAAAAAAAATAAAAAAAAACAAAAACCAAAATTTCAAACCTTTCAAGAAACTATTTTAAATCTCCAAAAATTTTGGAGTAAACAAGGATGTATTATTCTTCAGCCATATGATATGGAAGTTGGAGCTGGTACGTTCCATCCTGCTACAACCCTTAGATCGTTGGGCATTCAACCATGGAAAACCGCTTATGTTCAACCATCAAGAAGACCAACGGATGGTAGATATGGTGAAAATCCCAATAGACTTCAACATTATTATCAATTTCAAGTTTTGATTAAACCCTCTCCTGAAAATATAAAAAGGCTATATTTAAATAGTCTTACTACGATTGGAATTCATCACAATGATCATGATATCAGATTCGTTGAAGATGACTGGGAAAGTCCTACATTAGGTGCAGCTGGGTTAGGTTGGGAAGTTTGGTGTGATGGAATGGAGATTACCCAATTCACTTACTTTCAACAGATGGCAGGTTATGAATGTAAACCAGTTTCAGTAGAAATTACTTATGGTTTAGAGAGGATTTGCATGTTTACCCAACAACAAAAAAATGTTTATGATTTGTTATGGAATGATGAGGATATAAAATACAGAGAAGTTTTTCATCAGGCTGAAAAAGAGTTTTCTGCTTATAATTTTGAGCATGCTAATGTTGAACAATTATTCAAAATGTTTGATATGCATGAATCAGAAGCGAAATCATTAGTTGAAAAAAAAGTTTCACTACCCGCATATGATCAATGTTTAAAAGCGAGCCACGTGTTTAACATTTTGGATGCGAGGGGAGCAATAGGTGTTGCACAAAGAGCAGGGTATATTGGAAGAATTCGTGACATCACTAAGTCTGCTGCTGGGATTTGGATAGATAGTCAAAATTAAAAATGGCTGAGTTTTTTTTAGAACTATTTAGCGAGGAAATACCTGCGGGTCTTCAAAAAAATTTAAGGGAAAATTTATTGAAATCTTTTAATGATTTCTTTAAAGAGAAATTTATTACATTTAAAAAAAGTTCTTCTTATTCAACGCCAAATAGATTGGTAATATTATTTGATGGCCTTCAAAAACAAACAATTCTAAAGTCTGAGGAAATAAAAGGTCCCAGCACAAAAGCCCCAGATCTAGCTATAGAGGGCTTTATACGATCAAATCAAATTTTAAAACAAAATCTTTATGAAAAAGAAACAGAAAAAGGTAACTTTTTCTTCTTTAAAACAAAATCAAAAAAACTTTATACCCACGAGTTGTTAGAAGAGTTTGTACCAAAAATATTAAATAAAATTCAATGGAAAAAATCAATGCGCTGGGGGGATTTTGGTTTAAATTGGGGTAGACCACTAAAGTCTATTTTGGCAATATTTAATAAAAAGACATTAATATTTAAGTTTCATCATATTCAGTCATCTAATTTAACTTTTGTAGATAAAGATTTTGAAGAAAAGAAAAAAAAATTTTCTGATTTTAAGAAATATAAAAATTTCTTTAAAAAGAAAAAAATAATAATTGACCCTGTTGAAAGAAAAAAAATTATTGAAAAAAAATTTCATTTAATTTTAAAAAAGAAAAATATTGTTATTGATCAAAATCCAAAGCTGTTGGAAGAAGTTGTTGATTTAATAGACCAGCCCAATGTTCTTGTTTGTCAGTTTGATAAAAAATTTTTAAAAATACCCAAAGAGATTTTAATAATTACCATGCAATACCATCAAAAATACTTTCCTACTTTTGATAAAAAGGGGAGTATTACGAACGAATTTTTAGTTGTTTCAAACAAAAAAGATTTAAAAGGATTAATAAAGCTAGGTAACGAGAGAGTAGTAGAAGCAAGACTTACTGATGCCAAATTCTTTTGGCAAAAAGACAAATCTCAAAACCTCGTAAAACAAGTCTCAAATTTAAAATCGATGAATTATTTTAAAGGTTTGGGAAGTTATTTTGATAAAGTTCAAAGAATGAGAAAGCTTGGAGGAATGATTTCAGATGAACTATTAATAAGTAAAGAAAAAGTAGAATTATCAGCATCAATCTCTAAAGTCGATTTATTATCTGAACTGGTGGGTGAGTTTCCTGAACTTCAAGGGATAATGGGTGGTTATTTTTCTGAGGCACAAGGTTTTGACAAGGATGTAGCACTATCAATAAGTGAACAATATTTACCTTCAGGGTCTGGGTCTAAGGTTCCCAAAAAACCTTTTAGTATTGCACTAGCTCTATCTGATAAAATAGATACCCTTGTAGGCTTTTTTGGAATTAACCAAAAGCCAACAAGCTCCAAAGATCCGTTTGCTCTTAGAAGATTAACTTTAGGAGTAATTAGAATAATTGTTGAAAATAAAAATCATATTAAAATAAGAAATTTGATTAACTATTCAGCTTCACTTTATATAGATCAAGGCTTCAAATTTGAAAATAAACTTCTTCAAAAAGAACTTTCTGAATTTCTAATGGACCGACTAAAATTCTATATGAAGGAAGAAAATATTCGAAATGATATTATTCAAGCATCTATCAATTCACATAATTTAGATCAACTTGTAGTAATTTTTGAAAAGGCAAAACATTTAGACAAAATAATTTCTAAATCAAATGGATACGAAATAATATCAAGTTACAAAAGAGCCTCGAACATCTTGGAAAGTGAGTTGAAAGGACAGAATTTTGATCATTCAAATACAACCGACCCTGGTATTTTTAAGACAGATTTTGAAAAAAATTTGTTTAAAAAAATAAATGATTTAAGAAAATATTTTTCTTCAATTAATAAAGATGAAGTTTATTCTGAAAGTCTAGATAACTTATTAGATGCCAAAAAAGTAATTAACGAATTTTTTGACAATGTTATAGTTAATGATGTTGACCCAGGTATTCGAAAAAATAGACTAGAACTTATTCAAATCTTATGTAAAACCTTCGACAACTATGTTAACTTTTCTTTAGTAGACTCCCAAAAATGAAAAAACTAATTTTAAATTTTAAATCTAAAGATAGCAAAAAAATTAAAATCCCCAAAAATTTTTTAGGTGGAAAAGGTGCTAATCTTTCAGAAATGGGTCGAATGGGATTACCAGTTCCACCTGGATTTACTATTTCTACAAAAGTGTGTGATTTATTTTATAAAGATAAAAAAAAACTTAATAAAAATATAATCACATCAATTAAAAAAGAATTAAAGGCTGTTGAAAAAGAAGTTTCAAAAAAATTTGGTGATTTAAAAAATCCATTATTACTTTCAGTAAGATCCGGAGCGAGAGTTTCTATGCCTGGTATGATGGATACAATTTTAAATTTAGGATTAAACGATAAAACTGTCAAAGCCCTGGCATCAAAAACCTCTAATGGTCGATTTGCCAAAGATAGTTATAGAAGATTTATTCAAATGTATGGCAATGTGGTAATGGGTGTTGAAGGGTATCATTTTGAGGAATTAATTGAGAATTATAAACTTACAAAGGGTGTTTTGTTGGACACTGATTTAGATGAAAATGACTGGGATGGTCTAATTGAAGATTTTAAAAGAACAGTTAAAGATAAAGCAAATAGAGATTTTCCACAAGATGTTCATGAACAGTTGTTGGGAGCAATCAGCGCAGTATTCTTGTCTTGGGACAGTAAGAGGGCGAAAGTCTATAGAAAATTAAATCACATACCTGCAGAGTGGGGTACAGCAGTTAATGTTCAATCAATGGTTTTTGGAAACATGGGAGACGACTGTGCAACTGGTGTTGTTTTTACAAGAAATCCATCAGACGGTGAAAATGAAATTTATGGAGAATATTTAATCAATGCACAAGGAGAGGATGTTGTGGCTGGAACAAGAACTCCACAATATATAACTAAAAAAGCTAGACAAAATGCTAAAGTTAAAGCTTCATCAATGGAAGAATCTATGCCTAAAGTTTATAAACAACTTTATAAAATACTAAAAAAACTAGAAAAGCATTACAAAGATATGCAAGATGTAGAGTTTACAGTTGAAAATAAAAAGCTGTGGATGCTTCAAACACGTTCTGGAAAAAGAACTGCAAAATCTGCAGTTAAAATTGCAGTTGATATGGTTAAAGAAAAATTAATTTCAAAAAAAGAGGCCGTGTTAAGAATTGATCCACACTCACTTGATACCCTTCTTCATCCAACGCTAGATGAAAAAAGCACAATAAATGTAATTGCAAATGGCTTGCCTGCTTCACCAGGTGCTGCGAGTGGTAAAGTTGTATTCACTTCTGAAGAAGCAGAAAGGCTAACATCCATGATGCAGGACACAATATTAGTTAGAGTAGAAACCTCTCCAGAAGATATACAAGGAATGCATGCTGCTAAAGGAATATTAACTGCAAGAGGTGGGATGACAAGCCATGCAGCAGTTGTAGCAAGAGGTATGGGAAGGCCTTGTGTTTCTGGATCGAGTGAAATTGACATCAATTATGAAAATAAGTCATTTAAAACATCATCAATGGAAATCAAAGAGGGAGATATAATAACAATAGACGGATCAACAGGAAGAATAATTGAAGGTAGTGTTGCTACCGTAAAGCCTGAAATATCTGGTGATTTTTCAAAATTAATGTCTTGGGCTGATAGTTATAGAAAATTAAAGATTAGAACAAATTCAGAAACTCCAAAAGATACTAAAACTGCGAAAGATTTTGGTGCTGAAGGTATTGGACTTTGCAGAACTGAGCACATGTTTTTTGATGAAGAAAGAATTTTATCTGTTAGGGAAATGATTCTTTCTAAAACCAAAGAAGACAGAGCCAAAGCTTTAGATAAACTCTTACCACATCAAAAAAAAGACTTTACTGAAATTTTTAAGATTATGAATGGCTTACCAGTTACAGTAAGATTGTTAGATCCTCCATTACATGAATTTTTACCAAGAACAAATAAAGAAATTAGCGAATTAGCAAAAATTGTTAATCTTACAGTAAAAGAAGTTGAAACAAGAATTGAGGAACTTCATGAACAAAACCCAATGCTAGGTCACAGAGGTTGCAGATTAGCTATATCATTTCCTGAAATATATGAGATGCAATGCAGAGCAATTTTCGAAGCATTATGTGAGCTTAAAAAAAATAAAATTAAGTCAGCTTTTCCTGAAATAATGATACCTCTTGTTTCTACAGAGGCTGAAATTAAAATAATGAAAGACTTAGTCAAAAGAATAGCAAGCATGGTTCAAAAAGAAAATAAATTAAAAATAGACTTTATGGTTGGGACAATGATTGAGCTTCCAAGAGCAGCTATAAAGGCAAAAGAAATAGCAAAACACGCAGAATTCTTTAGTTTCGGAACAAATGATTTAACTCAAACTACTTTTGGAATAAGCAGAGATGATAGTGGAAAATTTTTAAATGATTATTTAGAAAATAAAATATTTTCTATTGATCCTTTCGTATCAATTGATGAAGGGGTTTCAGAATTAGTTGAGATTGCTGTTGCAAAAGGTAAGAGCCAAAACAAAAAGATTAAACTAGGGATATGTGGAGAGCACGGAGGCGATCCTAAAAGTATTTCTTTTTGTGCCAAAGCAGGACTTAATTATGTGTCTTGTTCCCCTTACAGAGTCCCAGTCGCTAGACTAGCTGCAGCACAAGCAGAGTTAAAAAAATAAAAATTAAGAACATAAATTTTATAAGATTGATATAATTATCTTAAATGAAATTAACTTATCGTCCAGAAATAGATGGTCTAAGATCAATAGCAGTTTCTGCCGTTATTCTCTATCATGCTAAAATAACTATTTTAGGCCACCAACCTTTTCAAGGTGGATTTATTGGAGTTGATATTTTTTTTGTTATCTCTGGTTATTTAATTACATCTATTATTTTAAAAGAATTATTAACGACAGGTTCTTTTTCATTTAAACATTTTTATGAAAGACGAATAAGACGAATACTTCCAGCATTATTATTTGTAATGTTAGTATCCCTTCCATTTGCTTGGATGTATATGCTGCCAACAAGTATTTTAGATTTTTCAAAATCTATTCTTTATTCACTTGGATTTAGTTCAAATTTTTATTTTTATTATTCTGGTCAAGAATATGGAGCTCAAAGTGGATTTTTAAAACCATTTTTACACACTTGGTCATTGTCTGTTGAAGAACAATTTTATATTTTATTTCCAGTTGTTTTATTAATTACCTTCAGATATTTTAGAAAATATCTAATTCATATTTTAATACTTGGTTTTGTAACTAGTCTAGGTCTAGCAGATTGGGGTAGTAGAAATTATCCTTCATTTAATTTTTATGTTTTGCCAACAAGAGTTTGGGAACTATTGGCAGGTTCAATTTTAGCATATTTTGAAATTACAAAAGGTCACAGAAGTAAAAATCAAGTTCTCAATTTAATATTACCATTAACTGGAACAATATTAATTGGACATTCTATTTTATTTTTTAATGATAAAATGTTTCATCCATCATTTTACACAATATCTCCAATTATTGGAGTTTGTTTAATTATATGGTTTTCAAGTAAAGATGAATTTATAACCAGACTACTTTCGACAGAGTTATTTGTAGGAATAGGTTTAATTTCTTACTCCTTGTATCTTTGGCATTATCCGATTTTTGCATTTGATAGAATTACAGAATTCTCTGAAGGAGATTTATATAAAAAAATAATAATAGGAATAATTGTATTAGGTTTGTCAATTATTTCTTATTATCTAGTTGAAAGACCAGCTAGAAATAAAAAATATAATTTTAACAAACTTGTAAAGATTATATTAATTATCTTTATTGTGATTTCATCTTTTTCTTCAATTGTTCTTTTTAAAAAAGGTTTTATTGAAAGATATCCACCTAAATTTCAAAATATACTAGAAGGGAGAAGTAAAGATATTTTAAAAGATCTTACAGGAAAAAATGTTTATAATAGAGATATCAGACTTACATCAGATATTGAGAAAAAAAACATTTTCTTAGTTGGTGACAGTCATGCAGAGACACTAGTTTACAGTTTGTGGAAAAGTTATCAAAGTAAATATAACTTAAATTATTCTGTATTTAGAGGTTGTCAACTAATTTTGAATGTAAATAGGTCAAATAAAAAAACTCTTAAAAAAAGAAATGATTGCCAAATATCAACTCAAGAAAAAAGAATAAATTTTATAAACAAGACTGAAAACTCTATAGTAATTTTTTTTAATAGATTTCCTTTAATTCTAGAGGAAGATAGATTTTATAATTCTGAATATGGATTTTATGAAGGCGAAATGGAGGATTTTTTGCAGAATGAAAAAAATTCACTCTTAACAAAAAAAGATAGACAAAAAAATATAAAAAATAATTTTACAAAAACAATCAATAAATTATTAGAGAAAAACCACGATATCATTTTTATTTATCCAATGCCTGAGGTGGGGATTGATGTACCCAATGTTTTAATAAATAATTTTAAGTTTAATAGATATAAAGAATTATTATCTAAAAAAAAAATATTTTCAACTTCTTATCAAATTTACAAAGAAAGAACAAAGTCGAGTTTTAAATTATTAGATTCTATTAAGAGTGATAAAATCTATAGAGTTTACCCTCACAAACTGTTTTGTGATACAGTTTTAAAAGATAGATGTGTTACTAACGATGATAATAATATATTTTACAGGGATGACGATCACCCATCTTTAAAAGCTGCTGAAATGATAAATGAATTAATCAAGATTGAAATAAAAAAGATTGATCTAAAGTCTCATTAATTTTGAAGTATTGATTATACTCAATGCTAATCACCGTAGACAATATTTGCTCGAAGGGGATAAAAGTATTTCTGAAAAGGTAATTATAGCAATTCGTAACAAATTTCTTCAATCTTGGTTTTTTAATATCCTCATATTAATTTTAAAGTGAATTTCGTAATCTAGATACATAGTTCTTTTTTTATTTAATGAAAAAAAACTATTGAGTTGTAATGATTTTTTTTATAGGGGGAGGGGGTTCTGTAGAACGACCACTAAATCATTATTAACAGAAAATAAGGACTTTTGGAAACTTCTTCGTAGAAACTTCGTAGTAAGTTTTCGTTATTTGTCAGATTTCTTGTTTTGGTTCTTCGTAGCAAGAGAAACTACTATTTTATGAAGAGATCATTAGACACAATATCTATAATGTGAAATTCAACCTAATATTTGTAATGTTTAATTTTTTTTGTTATTTTTTATGGTATTTACTTAGTTGAACTTAAATAAAAACCTAAACTTTTTGAATAAAAAAATTAAAAAAATTATAAAATTATTTATTCCTGAGATAATTTTTATTATTAAAAGAAAAATATTAAATCAATTAAATGCATCAGAAGAGTTGTTTGGGGGATATTCTCAACTTTTTAAAAATAATTTTAATTCTCAAACAATTTATGGTGAATATGGATGTGGACAATCAACATTATATGTTTTGTCAAATTTTAATATCCCAGTTTATTCGGTGGACTCATCAAGAAAATGGGTTAATAAAATAAAGATAAAACATGAAAATAATCATAATTTAAGTATCAACTATGTAAACATTGGTAATGTTAGTGATGATAGTTGGGGTCGTCCTGGTGACTATTCTTTGAGAGATAATTTTCTTAACTACGCTAATGATATTTGGAGTCGTGAATTGAAACCAAATTTTGTACTAATTGATGGACGGTTAAGAGTACTTTGTTTTTTGATTTCTTTAAAAAAATGTAATCCTGGAACAAAAATAATTTTTGATGATTATGTAGGTAGAAAATATTATCATATTGTGGAAGAATTAATAAAACCTAGTTCTGATAACGGTAGACAATGTTTGTTTCAGGTGGGGGATAAAAAAAATATAGATATGAAAAAACTAGATTTTCTAATAAATAAATTTAATTACATTTTGGATTGATTAGAAATTTCAAGTAATTTCTAAATAACTAAATCTTACTCTCCACATATTTTCTAATTAGGTTTTCAATTATATTAGATATTTTCCTCACATCTTAATTAGAGAAGACTTTTAAATGAGTTATTTAAATTTTAAGAGATTACTTAAAAATTGTTTAAAAACTTCGTAGAAACTTCGTAGTAAACTTCGTAGAGGAATTTAGGTAAGGTTTGTTAATATATAAAGATTATAAGTTGAAAGAGGGGCGTTCTGTTGCCAGGTGCCCCAAACCCCGTTTGCTTAATTAACTAAGTTAATTAGGCAGCAAGTGCGTAACTTTCGTTAGCAATTATAAATTAGCCCGTCACGGTGGAACAATCCCGAACGAAAGAATAGCCTTTAGACATTCGTCGAATCTAGTTCACCCCCATAAGTTGCAATGGTGGAGGTGGTGGGTACTGCCCCCACGTCCGCAATGGTTATTACGAAATTCGTTTATCGTCGTAGTTGGAAAACCAACATTATTAATATAAAAGGAATTACAACAGATTCAATAACAATCATGAAACTTACCAAAGAACAAGCAGCAGAAATTAAAAATCAACAATCTCAAAGCAATCAAACTAAAAGAGTTACAGTACCAGAACTTGAAAATATACTATACGAGGCAATTCCTGCGTTAGATCATGGTTTTGTGAGAGTAGTTGATTATATGGGGGATGATACTTCAATTGTTCAATCAGCAAGAGTCTCTTATGGAAAAGGAACTAAGCAAGTTTCAACTGATAAAGGATTAATCAAATACTTAATGAGACATTGGCATAGTACTCCATTTGAAATGTGCGAAATAAAATACCATATAAAATTACCAATATTTATTGCTCGACAATGGATCAGACATAGAACTGCAAATGTTAATGAATACTCTGCAAGATATTCTATTTTAGACAAGGAATTTTATTTACCCACCCAAGAAAATTTAGCTGCTCAATCTACTAGTAACAGACAAGGTAGAGGAGATGTGTTGGAGGGCAGACAAGCAGAAGAAGTTTTAGAACTTTTAAAAAGTGATGCTGAGAGAACTTACGACAATTATGAAACAATGCTTAATGAAAGATTTGATGGCTCAACTATAGATGAAAATAAAAAAGGCTTAGCAAGAGAACTCGCAAGAATGAATTTGACTTTAAATACCTACACTCAATGGTATTGGAAAACTGATCTTTTAAACCTGATGAATTTTTTAAGATTAAGAGCTGATAGTCATGCACAATATGAAATAAGAGTTTACGCAGATATAATGCTGGATACTTTGAAAAAATGGGTTCCTATAACTTATGAAGCTTTTATGGATTATAGAGTTGGAGGCACAGAAGTTTCAGCTAAAGGAAAATTAATTATTCAAAAACTTATTAAAGGTGAAAATGTTGAAGTAGATAGCTCAGGTCTTTCAAAAAGAGAGTGGAATGAGCTAATGATTGCTTTTAATCTTAAAGATAAGTTGATTTAATTTTATTAGCAAAATCTAAATATATTTTTGAAATTTCATGATCTGGATTTGCTTCTACTAAAGGTTTTCCTTCATCTGAAGTTTTACCTACTTCAGGATTAATTGGTATCTCACCTAAAAATTCTTTTTCAAATTCTTCTGCAGTTTTTTTAACACCACCTTCGCCAAATATTTTATATTTTTTACCATCATCTCCAATAAAAAAACTCATATTGTCTACTAACCCCAAGATTTTTACTCCAAGTTTATCAAACATTTTAATACCTCTTTTGACATCTAAAAGAGCAACTTCTTGTGGAGTTGAAACTATTATTGCGCCATCCATTTTTATTTCTTGTGAAAAAGTTAATTGTGTATCTCCTGTCCCAGGAGGCATATCAACAATAATAAAATCCAAATCTCTCCAATTAACTTTTTGAGTAAAAGTTTTAATTGCGCTTGTAACCATTGGACCCCGCCATATCATAGGTGTTTGTTGGTCAGCTAAGAAACCAATTGACATACATTGGATATCATACTTAACAATAGGTTCTAATTTTTGACCGTCACTTTTGGGTTTTTCATTAATATTGAACATTTTTGGAATTGAAGGCCCATAAATGTCTGCATCTAACAATCCAACTTTACATCCAACCTGTTTTAAGGCTAAAGCTAAATTTGTAGCAAAAGTAGATTTTCCAACACCACCTTTTGCGCTTGAAATTGCTATTGTAAATTTGGTTCCTAATATTGGATTTTTTGTGAATTTTTTAGGCTCAAGTTTCTGTTTCATTGCGGCACTAAGTTCAGGCTTTTTATCTAACATACAACTATCATTACTTGTTTTTTATAATAAAGACACTATATACTTCGTCATATGTCAGATGATTTTAGAGGCAGGGGTGGAAGCCCATGGGGATCACCTCCAGGTGGTGGAAATAATAATGGATCAGGTAGAGGTCCAACACCTCCAAACATTGATGAAATCATAAAAGAGATTCAAGATAAAATTAAAAAATTTTTACCTGGTGGAAAATCATCAGGTGGTAAATCTATCGGGTTAATATTATTAATTTTAGCTTTTGTTTGGTTAGCAAGTGGACTGTATAGAGTTTTACCTGACGAACAAGGTGTCGTATTAAGATTTGGTAAGTTTGTTAAAACTACTCAACCAGGGTTAAATTATCATGTACCTTTTCCAGTAGAAAATGTGCTTACCCCTAAAGTTACAAAAGTTAATAGAATAGATATAGGCTTTAGATCTGAGAGAGACAGTGGTTTTTCAACAGGTGGAGGAGTAGCAGATGTTCCACAAGAAAGTTTAATGTTAACTGGAGATGAAAACATTGTGAACATAGATTTTTCTGTATTCTGGGTAATTAAAGATGCAGGAAATTTTTTATTTAAAATTCAAGACCCAGAGGGAACAGTTAAGGCAGCTGCAGAAACAGCTATGAGAGAGGTTATAGCAAAAAGTGATATCCAACCAATTTTAACTGAAGGTAGATCTAAAATTGAGGTAGAAACACAAGAAATTATACAGACTATTTTAGACGATTATGAGAGTGGAATTCAAATTACACAAGTCCAAACCCAAAAAGCTGATCCACCAGATCAAGTAATAGATGCATTTAGAGATGTACAGGCTGCAAGAGCAGATATGGAAAGATCTAAAAATGAGGCTGAAGCTTATGCTAACGATGTAATCCCAAGAGCTAGAGGGGAAGGTCAAAAAATCTTGCAAGCTGCTGAAGCATATAAAAAAGAAGTGGTAGCAAAAGCAGAGGGTGAAGCGAGTAGATTTGTGTCCATCTATAACGAGTATAAAAATGCAAAAGTAGTAACTCAGGAGAGAATGTACCTAGAGACAATGGAAAAAGTATTAGCAGATATTGATAAAGTGATTATAGAAAAAAATGCAGGTTCAGGTGTAGTTCCTTACTTACCACTACCCGAATTAAAAAAGAAAGCGACTAATTAAATGAAAGCTGGAAAAATTTTAGGTGGGTTAATTATTGCATTAGGTGTTTTAGCTTTTTTATCAGTAATTATTGTTAAAGAAGTTAATCAGGCAATCATTCTTCAATTTGGAGATCCAAAAAGAATAATAACCACACCTGGATTAAATTTCAAAATTCCATTCATTCAGAACGTAGTCTATTTAGATAAGAGAATATTAAACTTAGATACTCCCCCTGAGGAAGTAATTGCATCTGATCAAAAACGTTTAATTGTTGATGCATTTGCAAGATTTAAAATTGTGGATCCATTAAAGTTTTACATATCGGTTGGAGATGAGAGAGTAGCAAGATCAAGATTATCAACAATTATAAACTCTAGAATTAGAAATGTTTTAGGTCAAGAAGAATTACAAACTTTACTATCTCAAGATAGATCGAAGCAAATGGCTTTAATTAAAGAAGGTGTAAATAATGAAGCTAAAAATTTTGGTATTACTATTGTTGATGTAAGGATTAAAAGAGCTGATCTTCCTCAAGCAAATAGTGACGCAATTTATCGAAGAATGCAAACAGAGCGGGAAAGAGAAGCAAAAGAATTTAGAGCCAAAGGTGCAGAGATGGCAGTTACTATCACTTCAACTGCAGATAAAGAAGTCACAGTTATTTTAGCAGAATCTCAAAAGCAATCAGAGATTATGAAAGGGGAAGGTGATGGTTTAAGAAATAAAATCTTTGCTGATGCCTTTGGTCAAGATCCTGAATTTTTCGCATTTTATAGAGCAATGCAGGCTTACGAAAAAGCATTAATTGGAGGGGAAACTTCTCTGATTTTATCCCCTGATAGTGAATTCTTCAAATTTTTTGGAAATATAAAACCCGAAATCCAACAATAATTTTTTAAATGAATGAGCTAGTTATAGCTTTTGGTTTATTCTTATTCATTGAAGGAATTTTATATGCCATATTTCCAGCAAAAATGAAAAATATGTTAAAAAAATTAGAACTTGTAAAAGATAGTCAATTGAGATCTGGAGGACTTATCTTTGCAATTATAGGATTTATAATTATTTATTATATAAAAAGCTAAAATGAAAAAAATTAAAATTATCTTTCTAACTATAATTTTTTCTTTTGGTTTTTTAAACCAATCTTATTCTAGAACTGTTCCAGAGTCTTTCGCTGATCTTGCTGAAAAATTGATGCCATCTGTTGTAAATATTTCAACATCAACAACTGTAGTTACAAAATCTAATCCACTTCCGTTTCAATTTCCTCCAGGGTCACCCTTTGGAGACATGTTTAAGGAGTTTGGAGATCCTCAAGAAAGACAGTCAGCTGCATTAGGTTCAGGATTTATAATTGATGAAAAAGGAATTGTTATAACAAACAACCATGTAATACAAGATGCTGACGACATCATCGTCAGAGTAAATGGTGATCAAGAATTTAAGGCAAAAGTTTTAGGAGCTGACCCATTAATGGATATAGCTGTTTTACAGTTAGAAACTAACGAAAAGTTTATACCGGTAGCCTTTGGTGACTCTGATAAAGCTCGAATAGGGGATTGGGTGATTGCAATTGGAAATCCATTTGGTTTAGGGGGTACAGTTACTGCTGGAATTATTTCAGCAAGAAACAGATCAATTGGACTATCTAGATATGAAGATTTTATCCAGACAGATGCTTCTATTAATTCAGGAAACTCTGGCGGACCTTTGTTCGATATGGAGGGAAATGTTATAGGAATTAATACTGCTATTTTAGGTCGGAATGGTTCAATTGGTATTGGATTTTCAATTCCTTCAAACAGCGCTCAAATCGTAATTGATCAACTGATAGAATTTGGAGAAACTAAAAGAGGATGGTTAGGTGTAAGAATACAAGATGTCACGAAAGAAATTGCAGAGGTTGAAAAATTAGATAAACCAAGGGGCGCTTTAGTTGCAAGTGTTGCTGAAAACAGTCCATCAGAAAAAGCTGGAATAAAAGCTGGTGATATTATTTTAGAATTTAACGGCGAAAGAATTAATCAAATGAAAGAACTACCAGCGATTGTTGCAAGAACACAAGTTGGTAAAAATGTTGAAGTTAAAATATGGAGAGATAAACAAGAAATTATAAAAAATGTTTTACTTGGAAGACTTGAAACATCTGAAGATTTTAAAGTTAGTGAAAAACAAAAAACAATAGATCCCACTGATCAAATTGAAGATTTAAAAATAACTGTAAGATCTCTTAACAAAGATGATATAAAAAATCGTAACCTACCAAATCAAACTACTGGACTTGTGATCACGAGTATTCAAAATAATAGTCCTTTAGCTGGTTCAATTGAGGTAAATAGTATTATTGTCGAGGCTCAAAAAGAAAGAATAAAATCTATTGATGATTTAAAACAAATTACCAAGCAAGTTTTAAACTCAAATCAAAAAACAATATTGCTTGCAATTTATAATAATCAAAATCAAAGAAGATATATTGGAATTAAGTTAGATTAATCATGGATTTTAAATCCAAGATTATTTTAATTTCTGGACCAACTGCTTCAGGAAAATCAAGTTTTGCTATTAAGCTTGCCAAAAAAGTAAATGGTGAAATTATAAATGCAGATAGCATGCAAGTTTATAAGCAATTAAAGGTTCTTTCAGCAAGACCAGATCAAAAAAAATCTCAAAAAATAAGACATCATTTATATGGCTTTCATGATATTAAAAAAAATTTTTCAACTGGGAATTGGTTAAAATTAGTTTTCAAAAAAATTGAAGAAATAAAAAAAAGAAAAAAAACACCAATCCTTGTAGGCGGTACAGGTTTATATTTTAAGGCATTAACTGATGGACTAGTAAAAATTCCAAGCATACCTGTAAAGATTAGAAATCAAATAAGACTAATGCATTCAAAAGTAGGTCAAGATAAGTTTTATAATAAACTTTTAAAACTTGACCCAACTTCTAGAAATAAAATAAATCCAACTGATCCGCATAGATCCATAAGAGCCTATGAAGTAAAATTACATACCAAGAAATCAATTCATGAATGGTACAAAAATACTAAATCTAATTTTCAAAAAAGTGATTTTTATAAAATTTATATTGACTTTCCCCGTTTGGAGTTGATTGAGAGAATTAATCAAAGATCTAAGGAAATGATTAAAAATGGAGCAATTAAAGAAGTAAAAAATTTTATCAAATTAAAAGTGAAAAAAGACAAAAGTGTTAATAAGGCCATTGGAATCAATGAAATTAGACAATACTTAAATAATGAAAAAAAATTGGAAGATATTATTGAAAATATATCAATAAAAACTAGGCAATACGCTAAAAGACAAAGTACATGGGCAAGGGGCAATATGAAAAGTTGGCTTAAATTAAAACCAAACGAGTTAAATAATTTTTTAAAAATAATTTAAATATCTCAATCAAAACTTGACCAATTAGCACAACTTCAGCTAGATTGCAAAATGCCAAAATTATACACAGGAGCAGAAATTGTTTTTAAATGCCTTGAAGATCAAAAGGTAGAACATATTTTTGGATATCCTGGTGGAGCAGTTTTACCAATTTATGATGAACTTAAAAATCATACTTCTATTAAGCATATTTTAGTGAGACACGAACAAGGTGCTGGTCATGCAGCTGAGGGATATGCCAGATCATCAGGTAAGCCTGGAGTAGTTTTAGTTACATCTGGACCTGGCGCTACCAATGTTGTTACCGCGTTAACAGATGCGTACATGGACTCAGTTCCATTGGTTTGCATTTCTGGTCAAGTCCCAACCCATTTAATAGGAACTGATGCATTTCAAGAATGTGATACCACCGGTATTACTAGGCCCTGCACAAAACATAACTGGTTAGTAAAAGATATAAATGATTTATCAGAAATAATGCATGAAGCATTTAAAGTTGCAACCACAGGAAGACCGGGCCCTGTTTTAGTTGATATTCCAAAAGATATTCAATTTGCAAAAGCTAAATATAAAAAACCTAAAAAAGAAAAAAAACTAAATGGAAAATCAAATAATAAATTTTCTCAAAAACAAATAGATCAATTAATTGATTTATTAAAAAATACTAAAAAACCAGTTATTTATAGTGGTGGTGGAGTAATTAATTCAGGACCTAAGGCAAGTGACGCATTAAGAGAGTTTGTAGAATTAACAGGATTTCCAATCACCTCTACGCTTCAAGGTTTAGGTGCATATCCTGGTGATGATAATCAATTCCTTGGAATGTTAGGTATGCATGGAACTTATGAGGCCAACAATGCTATGCATGATTGTGATCTTTTAATAAATATTGGTGCAAGATTTGATGATCGTATTACTGGAAAAATAGATGAATTTTCACCAAACTCAAAAAAAGTTCATATTGATATAGATCCTTCGTCTATAAATAAAATTATTAAAGTTGATCTTGCAATAGTAGGCGATGTTACGAAAGTAATCGGTAAAGTAAATAAAACAATATTGAAGAAAAAAAATGGCCACAGCAAATCTAATAAATCAAATATTGCTAAGTGGTGGGAACAAATACAAAAATGGAGAGGCAAAGACTCCCTTAATTTTGTTAACAGTAATGATAGTATCAAGCCTCAACATGCAGTTCAAAGATTATATGAGTTAACAAAAGATAAAGATACTTATGTAACAACAGAAGTTGGTCAACATCAAATGTGGGCAGCACAACATTACAAATTTAATAAACCAAATAGATGGATGACATCTGGAGGTTTAGGCACAATGGGCTATGGGTTACCAGCAGCAGTAGGTGTGCAAATTGCCCACCCTGAAAAATTAGTAGTTGATATTGCTGGTGAAGCCTCTGTATTAATGACAATGCAAGAAATGTCCACTGCAGTTCAATACAACTTACCAATTAAAATTTTTATTTTAAATAATCAGTTCATGGGAATGGTTAGACAATGGCAAGAGCTGTTACATGAAAAAAATTACTCAGAGAGTTACTCTGAAGCACTTCCTGATTTTTTAAAAATGGCTGAGGCTTATGGTTGTAAGGGAATTAAAGCAGAAAACCCTTCCGAGTTAGATGAGAAAATTCAAGAAATGATAGATTATAAAGGTCCAGTTATTTTTGATTGTCATGTTGATCCTAATGAAAATTGTTTTCCAATGATACCTTCAGGAAAACCTCACAATCAGATGATCTTAGGACCTAATGATCAGGAAGAGAACAAAATCAAGGGTAAAGGCAAAGCCTTAGTTTAGATATAATGCCAAAATCAAAATCAGCTTATAGTGTTCCGACTAAAAAAGAGAAATCTGATACATATATATTTGTAGTATGGGTTGATAATGAGGCTGGCGTGCTTGCAAGAGTTGTTGGACTATTTTCTGGTCGGGGATACAATATTGAGTCTTTAGCAGTAGCAGAAGTAGATGCAGTTAAAAATATTTCTAGAATTACAATCGTTACAACAGGAACGCCCCAAGTAATTGATCAAATCAAACTTCAATTAGCTAAATTAGTACCTGTACATAAAGTTGCAGAATTTAAAAGAGAGGATAAAAATGTCATATTTAAAGAAATGGCATTATTTAAAATTACTGGAAAAAAAAAGAAAATGGAAAAATGTTTAAATGCTTGTAAAAAATTTGATTTGGTTATTTTAGATGAAACTAAAACATCTAAAGTTATTCAAATAACAGCACTTAGAAGAGAAATTGACAAAATTAGTAAAAAATTAAAACCTTGGGGACTTATTAGCGCTTCTAGAACCGGGGCCGTTGCGATGACAAGGGGCGCCAAAATATTTAATTAATTATAAAGGAGAGAGAATATGAAAATGTTTTACGAAAAAGATACAGATGTGGATTTAATTAAAAATAAAAAAATTGCAATTTTTGGTTATGGTAGTCAAGGACATGCTCATGCATTAAATCTTAAAGATAGTGGTGTTAAAGAAATTGTGGTTGCACTAAGAGATGGCTCATCGAGTGTAGCAAAAGCTGAGTCAAAAGGATTAAAGGTCATGAATTTATCTGATGCAGCTGCTTGGGCAGATGTAGTAATGATTTTAACTCCAGATGAATTACAGGCAGAAATTTATAAAAATCATATAGAGCAAAGGGTAAAAGAAGGAACCAGTATTGCATTTGCTCATGGATTAAATGTTCACTATGATTTAATCAAAGCAAGAAAAGATTTAGATGTATTTATGGTTGCTCCTAAAGGACCTGGTCATTTAGTTAGAAGTGAATATGAAAAAGGTGGAGGAGTACCATGTTTATTTGCGGTACATCAAAATGGATCAGGTAAAGCAAGAGATCTAGCGTTATCATATGCGTCAGCTGTTGGTGGTGGAAGATCTGGAATTATTGAAACCACTTTCAAAGACGAAGTTGAAACAGATTTATTTGGTGAGCAAACAGTTCTTTGTGGAGGATTGGTAGAATTAATTAAAAATGGTTATGAGACTTTAGTTGAGGGTGGTTACGAGCCTGAGATGGCATATTTTGAAACTGTGCACGAAGTAAAACTAATTGTTGATTTGATTTATGAAGGTGGAATTGCAAACATGAACTACTCAATATCAAATACAGCTGAGTATGGTGAATATCAATCTGGACCAAGAATTATAAATAAAAAAGAAACCAAAAAAAGAATGAAGGAAGTATTGTCTGATATTCAATCTGGAAAATTCACAAAAGAGTGGATGGATGAATGTAAAAATGGCCAGAAAAACTTTTTAGCAACTAGAGCTAAGTTAGCAGAGCATTCTGTGGAAAAAGTTGGTGCTGAACTTAGAGCTATGATGCCATGGATTGGCAAGAAAAAACTAGTTGACAGTGATAAAAGTTAGATTTTGATAAAGACCCTAAAAGGTCTTAAAAATATAGCTAAAATTTAACATTTATTTTGCAATCTCACTTATAGATTGTAATATGAATTTTCTATAAATTTGGTTATGAGCGGTAAAGATAGAGTTATAATTTTTGATACTACTATGCGAGATGGTGAGCAATCACCAGGCGCATCTATGAGTTTGGAAGAAAAAATCCAAATAGCAAGAGTATTTGATGAATTAGGTATAGACATTATTGAAGCGGGTTTTCCGATAGCATCACCTGGAGATTTCGAAGCAGTAACTGAAGTTAGTAAGATCTTAAAAAAATCTATTCCTGCAGGACTATCTAGACATTCTAAAAAAGATATTGATAGAGCTTATGAGGCTTTAAAACATGCTCCAAGATTTAGAATCCACACATTTATTTCAACAAGTCCTCTTCATATGAAGCATAAATTAAATATGTCGCCAGAAGATGTTTACGAGTCTATTGGACAGCATGTAGCTTATGCAAGAAAATTTACCGATGATGTTGAATGGTCTTGTGAAGATGGCACAAGAACGGATATGGATTTTATGTGCAAGACAGTAGAGCTTGCTATCAAAAATGGAGCAACAACCATAAATATTCCTGATACAGTTGGTTATACTATTCCATCTGAGTTCACAAAAATTATTCAAACATTATTAAACAAAGTTCCTAATATTGATAAAGCAATTTTATCCACGCACTGTCATAATGACCTAGGCTTAGCAGTTGCAAATTCTTTGGCGGGAGCTCAGGCTGGCGCTAGACAAATTGAATGTACAATAAATGGTTTAGGGGAAAGAGCTGGAAATGCTGCGCTAGAAGAGGTTGTAATGGCAATCAAAACAAGACCAGATTTGATGCCATATGAAACTGGAATTAATACAACACTTTTAAATAAAGCTTCTAAAATTGTGTCAAATGCAACAGGTTTTCCCGTGCAATACAATAAAGCAATTGTTGGAAAAAATGCTTTTGCTCATGAAGCAGGTATCCATCAAGATGGTATGCTTAAAAATAGACAAACATATGAAATTATGACACCTGAAAGTGTTGGTGTTAAACAAACTTCATTGGTAATGGGTAAACATTCTGGCAGACACGCATTTAAGGACAAATTAAATAGTTTAGGGTATCCAGATTTAACTGATGACGTTGTTGGTAATGCTTTTGCTAAGTTTAAGGTACTAGCAGATAAGAAAAAACATGTTTATGATGAAGATATAATTGCGCTTATAGATGACAGTTTAATTATCGATAATAAAGTAAATGCAATTAGTCTTAAATCTCTAAAAGTTTTTGCTGGAACAGGTGAACCTCAAAGAGCAGAAATGACGTTAGATGTATATGGTGATGTTAAACAAGCATCAGAAACTGGCGATGGTCCAGTTGATGCAATTTTTAAATGCATTAAAACACTATTTCCACATGATGTTAACTTACAATTATACCAAGTGCATGCTGTAACTGAGGGAACTGATGCTCAAGCTACAGTAAGTGTCAAAATTGAGGAAAAAGGAAAAACTACTGTTGGGCAAGCTGCAGATACGGATACACTAGTAGCATCAGCAAATGCATATATTAATTCATTAAATAAAATGATTATTAAACGAGATAAAACAGCTCCAATGGAGCAAGAAAGTAAAAAGGTAAGGGGTATATAGATGGGAATATTTGATAGTGTTAAAAAAATTTGGAGCCAAGATATGGCTATTGACCTTGGAACTGCAAACACACTTGTAGTTTTAAAGGGTAAAGGTGTAGTGTTAAATGAGCCATCTGTTGTTGCAATTGTTGATCAAGGTGGAAAAAAAAATGTTTTAGCTGTAGGGGATGAGGCAAAAACAATGCTAGGAAGAACACCTGGTAACATCAGTGCAATCAGACCTTTAAGAGATGGTGTTATTGCAGACTTTATTGTTACTGAAGAAATGATCAAACACTTTATTAAAAAAGTTCACCAAGGAAGTACATTTGCAAATCCTAGAATTTTAATCTGTGTGCCGACTGGATCAACTCCAGTTGAAAGAAAAGCAATTCAAGATAGTGCACTTGCAGCAGGTGCAAGAAGAGTTCAATTAATTGAAGAACCAATTGCAGCAGCTATTGGTGCTGGACTTCCAATTTCTGAGGCAACTGGTTCAATGATAGTTGATATTGGTGGTGGTACTAGTGAAATAGCGGTTATGTCTTTAGGTGGTCTAGTTTACTCTAAATCGTTAAGAGTTGCAGGAGATGCAATGGATGTAGCTATAGTGAACTACATGAGAAAAGAATATAATTTATTAATTGGTGATACTACAGCTGAAAAAATTAAAAAAGAGATGGGTACTGCGATCCCAACTGGAACAAATACTTATCCTGTCAAAGGAAGAGATTTAAGATCTGGCACACCAAAAGAAGTTAATATTACCGAGGAAGATACCGCAGAAGCGTTGAACGATATCATGAAAGAAATGGTAAATGCAATTAAAGATGCATTAGAGAACACACCTCCTGAATTATCTGCTGATTTAGTAGACATGGGTTTAACTCTAACTGGTGGTGGAGCATTATTAAAAAATATTGATAAAAGATTTTCTAAAGAAACAGGTTTACCAGTGCATGTTGCAGACGACCCATTATCATGTGTGGCAGTTGGAACAGGTAAGGCTTTGGATCAAGAAGAAACTTTTTCTACTATGCTATCTGAATACTAAAAAAGATGGCTTCAGGCAGAGACGATTTTGTAATTGCCTTTAGATCGGCCTTTTTAAAAAAAAAAGATAAACAAAAATTCTCATTACTTAGCTTAAT
>CACBNI010000010.1 GCA_902540595.1 uncultured Pelagibacteraceae bacterium | reverse complement strand
ATATGTAATTTTAAGAAATATATTAGAAAATCCTGGTTGGTACACTTCGTACACACCCTATCAGCCTGAAGTAGCACAAGGAAGATTAGAGATGTTATTAAACTTTCAACAAATGATTGTTGATTTTACAGGTATGGATATTGCAAATGCATCTTTACTTGATGAAGGAACGGCAGCAGCTGAGGCTATGGGTTTAAGTCATAGGCTTAATAAAAGCGATAGCAATTTAGTTTTTGTTTCAGAGAATTGTCATCCACAAACAATTGATGTTATTCAAACAAGATCTGAACCAATGGGTTTAAAAGTATTAGTTGGCAATGAAGATAAAGCTCTAGATAATTTGAAAGAAGATATTGTTTGTGGAATTCTACAGTACCCTGGAACTTTGGGAGATATTAAAGATCCTAGTGAGGCAATAAGTAAAATTCACAGGAGAAATGGTAAAGCGATTTTAGCATGTGATCTTCTAGTGCTTGCTAAGTTAAAAACACCAAGAGAACTTGGGGCCGATATTGCAGTTGGTAGTTCTCAAAGGTTTGGTATTCCAATGGGTTATGGAGGACCTCACGCAGCATTTTTTGCTACTAAAGATGAATATAAAAGATCTATGCCAGGTAGAATTATTGGTGTTTCAGTTGATAGACATGGAAATAAGGCATACAGATTGTCACTTCAGACCAGAGAGCAACACATTAGAAGAGACAAAGCTACAAGTAATATTTGTACAGCCCAAGCTTTATTAGCAATTGTGTCAGCAGCATATGCAATTTATCACGGACCAGACGGAATTAAAAATATTTCTGAAAGAGTATCTCAATTAGCAAAAAATTTTGGAGATAAAATAAAACAATCTGGATATGAATTATATTCAGATTATTTTTTTGATACTGTAACTATTATAACTAAAGATAAGACAGATCAGATTTTTAAAAATGCTTTAGATCAAAAAGTAAATATTAGAAAAGTAAATTCAGAAATGTTGTCAGTATCTTTTGACGAGAAAAAAAATGTTTATAGAGTAAATCAACTGTTAAAAATTTTTAATGCAGCAGAATCAATTAAAAAAGAAGACCCTACAGCAAGTCTACCCAACCTTCCAAAAAATTTACTAAGAACTTCAAAATATTTAGAACACCCAGTTTTTAATTCATACCATTCAGAAACTGATATGCTTAGATACTTAAAAAAATTAGAGGATAAAGATATCGCTCTTAATAGAACGATGATTGCATTAGGCTCATGTACAATGAAATTAAATGCTACTGCAGAAATGATACCTATTTCATGGAGAGAATTAGCTGAGCCTCATCCGTTCGTACCTTTAGAGCAGATGGAAGGATATAGAGAATTATTCACCGATCTTAAAAATTGGCTAAGATCAATTACTGGATTTTCTGGAGTTTCACTTCAGCCAAATGCAGGCGCCCAAGGTGAATATGCAGGATTAATGGTTATAAGAAAATATCATTTAGATAGAGGTGATGAAAATAGAAACATATGTTTAATACCTAGTTCAGCACATGGAACTAATCCAGCAAGTGCACAAATGGTTGGAATGAAAGTTGTAGTAGTTAATTGTGATAAAGAAGGCAATGTAGATTTTGAAGATTTAAAGAAAAAAGCAGAAACACATTCAGAAAATCTTGGAGCTTTGATGGTTACATATCCATCTACCCATGGTGTATTTGAGGAAAAAATAACAGATATCTGTGATTTAATACACAAACATGGAGGTCAAGTTTATATGGATGGTGCAAACTTAAATGCACTTGTAGGAATTGCAAAACCTGGAAATTTTGGTCCAGATGTTTGTCATATAAACTTACATAAAACATTTTGTATTCCTCATGGTGGAGGAGGACCAGGTATGGGACCAATTGCTTGCAAAAAACACTTACAAGTTTATCTGCCTAACCATCCAGTAGTAAAAGATTGTGGTCCTGCAACTGGTATAGGTGCAGTTTCAGCAGCACCTTGGGGGAGCTCAAGTATTTTATCTATTTCATGGATGTATATAAAAATGATGGGATCACAGGGTTTAAAATTAGCTACAAAAGTTGCAATATTAAACGCCAACTATATAGCTCATAGACTAAAAAACCATTTTCCAATCTTGTACAAAGGGACTAATGGAAATGTTGCTCACGAATGCATTATTGATATAAGATCAATTAAAAGTGAAACAGGCGTAACGGAAGAAGACATAGCGAAAAGATTAATAGACTATGGATTTCATGCGCCAACAATGTCATGGCCTGTTGCTGGTACAATGATGATTGAACCAACAGAGAGCGAAAGCTTACCGGAAATAGATAGATTTTGTGATACTTTAATAAATATTAAATTGGAAATAGAAATGATTAAGTCTGGTAAATTTGATAAAGTGGATAATCCAATTAAAAATGCACCTCATACTGATGTTGAACTTTCATCAGATGAATGGGGACACAAATATTCTAGACAACAAGCAGCGTATCCTGCAAAATTCTTGAAAACAAATAAATTTTGGCCTCCAGTTGCAAGAGTAGACAATGTGTATGGAGATAAAAATATTTTTTGTACTTGTCCAAGTATGGATGAGTTTAAAGAAGATGCAGCATAAAGAGTAATGAAAATTGCTGTTGTCGGCTCTGGTATTTCTGGTTTAAGTGCAGCGTACTATTTATCTAAAAAACATCATATAGATCTGTTTGAAAAAGAAGATCATTTTGGAGGTCATTCTCATACTATAGATTTAAATTTTGGAGAAAAAAAAGTTTCTGTTGATATTGGCTTTATTGTATTCAACTTTCAAACTTACCCGAATTTAATTGAGTTTTTTAAAGAAAATAAAATTGAAATTGAAAAAAGCAATATGTCTTTTTCAGTTTCAGTTGACAACACAAATTTTGAATACTGCGGAAAAGGGTTAAGTGGTATTTTTTCTAACAGATTGAATTTATTTAATTTTAAATTTCTAAAAATGTTTTTTGATATAATAAAATTTTATAAAAAAAGCGATAAAGAAACTATTTCAGAAAATAAATTAACATTAGGTGAGTATCTTGAAAAAAACAAATTATCAAAACCATTTATTGATTACCATATAATCCCCATGGTTTCAGCTATTTGGTCAATGCCACCATTAGCGGCAAGTAAAATGCCAATTAGTTTTTTTATAAAATTCTTTAAAAACCACGGTTTGTTTAAATTAAAAAATAGACCCCAATGGTATACTGTATCTAATAGAAGTAGAACCTATGTAAACCAGATTATTTCTAAAATAAGTGGAGAGTATTATAAAAATTATAAAGTTCATAAATTAAAAAGAAAGTCATCAGGCATTGACTTATACTATGGGGGTCAAAGTGATTTTTTTGATTACGATAAAGTGGTTATAGCGACACACGCTGATGAAGCATTAGAATTAATTGACAATCCAACAGATGAGGAGAAAAAAATTCTTTCTAACTTTAGTTATAAAGAAAATATTGCATATATTCATACCGATGACAGAGCTATGCCTAAAAATAAAAGAGCTTGGAGTTCGTGGAATTCATCTATTGATGATAAAGATATTGAGAAGAATTCTATTAGTTATTGGTTAAATCTTTTACAAAATCTAAAGTGTAAGCAAGATATTTTTTTAACCTTAAATCCCTACTTTGATATTGATAAGTCTAAAATACTTAGAAAAGTAAGATTTACTCACCCATATTACGATCAAAAAGCATTAGATACTCAACAAGAACTTTCTAAACTACAAAATCAGAAAGACTTGCTCTTTTGTGGAAGTTATTTTGGTTACGGATTTCATGAAGATGGAATAAAATCATCTATTGAAATGCTTAAAACCCTTGATGATTAATTCTTGTATTTACACTGGAACAGTAATCCATAAACGATTTAAACCTAAAGAACATTTCTTTAAATACAGAGTATTTTCATTACTCCTAGATTTATCTGAACTAGAGACATTAAGTAATAAAATTGGATTTTTTTCTTTAAATCGTTTTAATTTAATTAGCTTTCAAGAAAAAGATCATGGACAGAGAGATGGTTCATCTCTAACTGAATGGGTAAAAAAAAACTTGCAACAAAATAATATTAATTCAGAAAATATTAAAATTAAACTTTTATGTTATCCAAGAATATTAGGATATGTATTTAATCCTCTTAGTATTTTTTTTGTTTACAATAATCAAGAACAACTAGTGTCAATTTTATATGAAGTAAAAAATACTTTTGGCGAACAACACACATATGTATTTAAAGTGGATAATACCAACAATTTAATACAGAATAATTGTTCTAAGAAGTTTCATGTTTCCCCATTTATTGAAATGGACTGTCAGTATTTTTTTAAAATATTAAAACCAGGAAATAAATTATCAGTGATTATCGACCAATATGATAAAGATGGAAAAATTTTATTTGCCTCTCAAGACGGATATAGAAATGAGCTTAATAGTGCCCAATTAATTAAATCTTATTTAAAACATCCTTTAATGACTCTAAAAATAATTTCCGCGATACATTTTGAAGCGTTTAAATTGTGGTTAAAAGGAATAAAATTTGTTAAAAAAAAATTTAATATTAAAAATAATTTAACAGTTGAGAATTAATGCTTTTAAACAAAATATCAGACAAATTAGTTTTTAATTTTTTAAGTAAGATTGACTATGGTTATCTTAAAATTGAAACTTTTGATGGAAAAATTCTCAAATTTGGAAATCCAGAGGAACCACTTAGTGCTAATATAATTATTAAGAATCCAAATTTTAATTATAACTTGATACGTGGTGGCAGTATTGGGTTTGCAGAGTGTTATATGAGAGGGGAGTTTGAAACCGACGATCTTTCAAATTTAATTGAGCTTACAGCAAGAAATATTAAAATTATCCATAGGTTTTCTGGTCTACTTGATGTTCCAGTAATTAATTATGTTAAAAATAAAATTATCAAAAATACAAAAAGTAGAAGTAAAGAAAATATTGCAAAACATTATGACTTAGGAAATGAATTTTTCTCATTATGGCTTGATGATACTTTAACTTATTCAAGTGCAATATTTAATGAACATTCTAAAAATTTAGCTGAAGCACAAAATAACAAATATCAAAAATTAATTGATCTTATTAAACCAAATAATGGTGACAAAGTTTTAGAAATTGGCTGCGGCTGGGGTGGTTTCGCTGAGTATTTAGGTAAAAAATATGATGTAAAACTTGACTGTATAACCATCTCAAAAAAACAATTTGAATACGCTAAAGAACGAATTCATAAATGTGGCTTAAATGAAAAAGTTAACATTGAAATTAAAGATTACAGAGATTTACAAGGCAAATATAATTCAATTGCCTCTATAGAAATGATCGAAGCAGTCGGACAAAACTATCTTGAAAGTTATTTTAAAACGATCAAAGATAATTTATCCGGAGAGGGTAAGGCTGCTATCCAAGCAATAACAATAGATGATAGTTTATTTGAAAGGTATAAAAATAAACAAGATTTTATTCAAAAATATATCTTTCCTGGTGGATTTCTTCCCAATAAAAACAGCATAAACAGATATGTCTCAGATAATGGATTAACAGTAAACTCATACATCTCTTATGCGGATCATTATGCAAATACATTAGCTATTTGGAGAAATGAATTTATAAAGAAATGGGAGCTAATTAAAAATCAAGGTTTTGATTTAAAATTTAAAAGGATGTGGGAATTCTATCTGTCTTATTGCGAAGCTGGTTTCAAATCTAAGAATATAGATCTAATTCAATTTTCACTTCAAAACAAATAACAGTTACAAAGGATATTTATGCATCATACTAAAATAATTAAATCTATTTCATTGATAATTTGTGCTTTCTTAATTACAAGTTGTTCTAATAATAGTGCTATGAAACCAGAGGAATTTAAAAATAAAAAACCAAGATTAATAATTGAGGAATATCTAAGTGGTAACGTTAAGGCATGGGGTGTTTTACAAGATAGATCAGGCAAAGTTACAAGACAGTTTAATGCTGATTTAAACGGGACTTGGGATGGAAAACAATTAGTTTTAAAAGAAAAATTTAATTGGGATGATGGTGAAATTCAAGATAGAGAATGGACAATAAATAAAATCGATGAACATAATTATGAGGGAACTGCCGGTGATGTTGTAGGCAAAGCTATCGGATACTCATATGGTCCAGCCTTTAAATTTGAATATGTTTTATTAGTTCCAGTAAAAGGAAGAGAATTAAAAATCACATTTGATGATTGGATTTTTAAACAAGATGATCGTGTCGCAATCAATAGAGCTACAATGACAAAGTTTGGATTTAAAGTAGCAGAATTGACAGTCGTTTTTGTAAAAGACTAACGATTTACTGATTTAGAAATTAAATAATTATATAATTTATTTGGAAGTATTTGTATTAATTTATAAATAATTTTAATTGGTAAAGGAAAGATTATTTCAAAATTATTTTTTTTAATTAAGCCATTATAAATTTGATCAGCTGCATAATTAGTACTTTTCAAAAAAGGCATCTTAAATTCATTCTTATCTGTTAAAGCAGTTTTTATAAATCCAGGAGTTATTAAGGTAACTCTGACGTTAAATTTTTTAAAATCAAAATAAATACCTTGCGTAAAATTATTTAAAGCTGCTTTAGATGGAGTATATCCAGAAGATTTAGGCAGACCTCTATATCCAACAGGTGACGAAACTACAGCAATATGGCCGTTATTTTTCTCTTTGTAATATTTTTCAACAGCACTAACACAATTTATTACTCCAAGAAAATTAACCTCAATGACATGCTTTATGTTTTGCACATCTAGTTCTTTTTCAGATTTTCTTTCATATGTACCAGAACTAAAAATACAAAGATCCACTTGTCCATGATCGTCTATAATTTTTTTAAATACCTCTTTAGCCTTATCACTATCTGTTACATCTAAAGGATAAGAAAATATATTTTCATCTACTGATAGTTTGTCTAAAAGCTCAACTCTTCTTGCAGAGACAATCACTTTCCATCCTTCTTTAGCAAATTTTAGGGCTGTTGCTTCACCAATGCCACTACTTGCACCAGTTATCCATATTGTTTTTTTATTCATAGTTAATCGTATATATTACTAACATGTTTAAAAATAAATTTTTAACTTTTATCTCTTTTCTTTTTGTCACTTTTAGTGCTTCTGCTATTGGTGGCTTATCTACAATTAGTTATAAAGAACCATGGTATTCATTATTGAATAAACCAACCCTTAGTCCTCCAGATTGGGTCTTTGGACCTGTTTGGACGACATTGTATTTAATGATGACAATTGCTATATGGTTATTTTGGCATTCAAAGAGCAGAGAGACAACTACAGTTTATATTTATTTAATTCATCTAGTGTTTAATACAACTTGGAGTGTAGTTTTCTTTGTTTTTCATAATATGCTCCTCGCTTTAATGGTATTAATTTTATTAATTGGATTAATAATTTATCTCATCTTCAGATTTAAACGTGTCAATCTAGTTAGTTCCTATCTAATGATTCCTTATTTACTTTGGTGTAGCTTTGCTCTATTTCTGAATATTAATCTAATAATGTTAAATTAATATGGATGATGTTGTAGTAATCGGTGGTGGAATAATTGGAGCGGCAACAGCTTACTTTTTATCTAAAGAAGGTAGAAAAGTGAAGGTAATTGAGAGAGACCCAACATATAAAACTGCTTCATTCCCATTATCTTTAGGTGGATTTAGAAGACAATTTTTTCAAAAAGAAAATATTTTGTTAGGAAAATTTGCTAGAGAATTTATAAATCAAATCCCAAAATTACTTAAAACTGAAAAAAATCCTAACCCTACGGCAAGCATGGTCACTAACGGTTATTTATTAATGTTTGGATCTGAGCATGCTGAAGAACAATACCGAGCTTTAGAAAATCATAAAAAGTGTGAAGCTGGAACAAAAAATATTAAAGGATCAGAGTTATCAAAAGTATTTCCCTATATAAATAATGATGGAATAGAAACTGCAACTTACACTGATAATCAAACAGAAGGATGGATTGATCCGTTTCTTTTTCACAGCGCTTTAAAAAGTAAAGCAATCGAGCTTGGTGCTGAATTTGTTAAGGGAGAAATTAAATGTATTGAAGATGTTAAGGCTAAAACTATTGTTTCTGCAGCAGGTTGTTGGACAAAAACATTACTTGAAGATATTCCTGTTGTTCCTCAAAAACACACAGTTTTTAGGGTAAAATGTCCAACCTATATAAAAGAAATGCCTTTGAGTGGCGATTTAACAACAGGCGTTTATTGGCGACCTGAGGGCGGTGAATATTTAGCAGGATCACCTCTTTCTGTATTTGATGCTGAGGATTTAGAGCCAGCATGGAATGATTTTGAGGAATTAGTTTGGCCAGCATTAGCTAAAAGAGTACCAGCTTTTGAGGAATTAAAATTAACAGGTGGATGGGCTGGTTACTACGACTGTAATAAATTAGATAACAACGCAGTCGTTGGAAAACATCCAAAATATGAAAATGTATATATGGCATCTGGTTTTACTGGTAGAGGTTTAATGCAAGCGCCTGGTATTGGTAGAGCATTAACAGAATTAATAACAACAGGATCTTATCAAACAATAGATATTAGTGATTTTTCAGTTGAGAGAGTATTGGGCAATAGCGCAAGACATGAGCCTTATGTCCTTTAATTTTATGTTCCACAAAAGGTTTGATATTTTTCTTTACTCAAAGGAGCAGGCGATTGAAACTCAGAAATATCCTTAATATCATAAGGATTTTTTAACACGGATAATAATTTATTCATAACATCAAAATTGTTATTATCTGCTGCTAATAATGCTTCTTCAACTTTATGATTTCTTGGAATTATATTTGGATTTACTTTCTGCATAAGTTGAAGTTGCTTTTCTTTAGTTGAATTATTTAAAGATGATCTTGCTTTCCATTCATTTAACCATTGATTAAAACTTTTATCCTCATAAATTTTATCATTTATAGAAACTCCCATTAAGTAACAAAATGTATTTGTATAATCGGCTTTATTTTTCTCCATCCAATCTATTAAAGATTTGATTAAATTCTTATCATTTATGTCTTCTCCAAATAAACCAAGTTTGTCTCTCATCATATTCAGCCATTTATTTTCGTAAATTCTCTGAAAGTTATCAATTATTTCAGATGCTATTTTTATTGCTTTATTTTCGTTTATATCAATTAACGGTATTAAACATTCAGCAAATCTTGCTAAGTTCCATTTAGCAATTTTTGGCTGATTTGAATATGAATATCTTCCAAATTTATCTATTGAACTAAATACAGTTTTAGGATCGTAAAAATCCATAAAAGCACAAGGACCATAATCTATTGTTTCTCCTGATATAGTCATATTATCAGTATTCATAACACCATGAATAAAACCAACTCTCATCCAATCAACTATAAGCTCACATTGTTTTCGCAAAACCAGATTTAATAAATCTAAAGCTTTATTCTGCGAAGATCTTAACTTGGGAAAATGCCGGTCAACTGTATAATTGACTAACATTTTTAATTCTTCAACATTTTGTTTAGCTGCAATGTATTGAAAAGTGCCAACTCTTATATGACTTGATGCTACCCTTGTTAAAATTGCTCCTTGTAATAAATTTTCTCTGACAACTTTTTCTCCAGTTTTGACTACAGCAAGACTTCTGGTTGTTTGAATATTTAAATAATGAATAGCTTCACTCATAATATATTCTCTTAGCATTGGCCCTAATGCAGCACGTCCATCACCACCTCTAGAGAACATAGTTCTTCCACAACCTTTAAATTGAATATCAAAACGACTATTTTTATTCACTATATGCTCACCTAATAAAATTGCTCTGCCATCACCTAACATAGTAAAATGACCAAATTGATGTCCTGCATATGCTTGTGCAATCGTGTTCGTATTATAAGGCAATGAATTCCCAGAAAAAATTTCAGCTAATTTTTTTTTATCTATGTTCGAAAAATCTAGACTCAACTTTTTAGCAAGTTCTTCATTTAATACTACTAACTCAGGATCATGAACTGGTGTGGGTTTTACATTTTCTATAAAAGTTTCAGGTAGCTTAGAATATGAATTATCAAAATTCCAATTGATATAATTTTTCACAGGTTTATTAAGTTTTATATATTATTTAAAATTTCTTACTTTTTTCAAGTTTTTTTATATTCAATATACTATAGATTTTAGATTAAATAATTAAAGGTAGTCTACTTTAGTAAACTACCTTCAATAAGTTTTAGTGTAAATTATTTTTTCTTGTACTTAGCTGCTTCCTCTGATCCACCTGTGGCTGATCCTTTACTATACGAGTGAGCACCCATTCCAGCTAATTGACCATCTTTAACAATAAGGTATTGGTTTCTGATTTCGCTACCAGCAAAGAAACATTCCAAAATTTCTCTTACTCCATCAGCGTATCTTGCTTGAGCAGATAATGAGGTTCCAGATGTATGTGGTGTCATTCCATGATTTGGCATAGTTCTCCAAACATGATCATTCGGAGCTGGCTGTGGGAACCAAACATCTCCAGCATAACCACTTAATTGTCCACTTTCTAAAGCTTTAGCAATAGCCTCACGATTGCAAATTTTACCTCTAGCAGTATTTACAATGTATGCACCTTTTTTCATTTTACTAATCATTGCTTCATCAAATAGGTTTTCAGTTTCAGGATGAAGAGGACAATTAATTGTCACAACATCACAAACTTTAACCATTGACTCCACAGAGTCATGAAAAGTTAAATTTAATTCTTTTTCAACACCATCAGGCAATTTATGTCTATCAAAGTAATGTAAATGTACATCAAAAGGTTTCATTTTTCTTAGCGCATCTAAACCAATACGACCTGCAGCTACAGTTCCTATATGCATACCTTCAACGTCATAAGATCTTTGTACAGCATCTGCAATATTCCAGCCTCCTTCATTAACAATCCTATGTTGATTATGATAATCCCTCACCATTGAAACAATCATCATAACTATATGTTCAGCTACTGATCTTGAATTACAAAATGTAACTTCTACCACATCAATTTTGTTATCCATTGCTGCTTGTAAATCAACATGATCTGATCCTATTCCAGCAGTAATAGCCATTTTTAAATTTTTTGCTTTTGCAATTCTCTCTTTTGTTAAATAATAAGGAAAAAATGGTTGAGATATAACTATATCTGCATCAACTATATGTTTATCAGCCTCACATCCATCGCCATCTTTACTATTTGTAACTATAAATTCATGACCATTAGACTCTAAATATTTTCTTAATCCCAATCCACCTGAAACACATCCTAATAACTCTCCTGGTGTGAAGTCTCTGCCTTTTGGACTAGGTAAAGTCATTCCATCGGGATATTTTTCTAATTTAGGAAGATCACCAAGGGGATATGATTTTGGCATTCCGCCTTTTGGATCATCATATAATACACATAATATCTTCATTTATTCTCCTGTATGTAATAAAGCATTAATTAATTTTTTAGCCATCTAACCTCATTTTTGAGAGGCTAGCAAACAAATTATTTCTTAGACGGATAATTTTTTTTTAAAATAAATCGATTAATAATTATTGCAAAAATAATAATAATTATTGAACCAGAAATAACCGGTGTTAGTAAGTAGTCTAATGACACACTACCCATGATTACTATGATTGGATTACCACCAGCTGGAGGATGAGTAACATTTAGCAATATCATTAAACCAACCCCAAAACCAACAGCTAAAGGTATTGTTAAATATATTGGCAAAGGGACAAAGTATAAAAAAATCATTCCCACAAGTGCAGTAAGAAGATGACCAAAGAAAACATTTTTTGGCTGTGCAAAAGGACTTTCGGGGTATCCGTAGAGTAATACCATTGAAGATCCAAAAGAAGCGATCAAAAATATTCCATACTCAGTTTTATAAGTAAGAAGAGTTAATATTCCTATTGTTATAACTGAAAATAAACCTGCAAAGAATGATTGTTTTATATTTCCCATAATTTAATTTGATACTATTTTTTTTAGTGCGTTAAAAGGAAGAAGAATACATTCCTTTCTGGATATATTATTATGATTAAACAATTTACTCAAAAAAGACCATTTTTTTTCTATAGTTTCATGCCTTTTGTTAAAAAAAGATTTTGCAAAATCACAAATTTCATTAATTTTATTTTTTTTTGAGTTAATTAAATTTTTTGACAATAAACTTGCGGTAGCTTGACAATAAACACATGATTTTCCTTGATAACCAAAATCAATCAGTTTTTCGTCTTTTATCACAAGCTTAATTTGAATTTCATCACCACATAATGGATTTTTGGATTTAGCAAAGTGAGTATAGTTTTTGATATTTTTATTATTCTTTGTGTCAGAAGCGATTTCTAAAATTTTAAGATCCATAATATTTCTTTAAATCAAGAGTTAATGTTTTATATTTTATCTAATGGATCATAACAATATTTTAGGCACTGTGCTAGCAGGCGGAAAGTCTTACAGGTTTGGAGAAGATAAATCTCAAGCAAAATTAAATGGAAAGCTCCTTATTGATTATATTTTATCAGAAATAGTTAATGAGTTTAAAGAAATTTTGGTAGTTACCAACAATCAAATTGCATTTCACAAATCTAAAAAAATATCAACAATTAAAGATTTTAAAAAAGGACAAGGACCTCTAGGTGGAGTTTTAAGTGCAATGAAATGGGCAAAGGAAAAAAATAGTAATTATAAATGGATTTCAACTTTTCCTGTAGATACACCGTTTTTTAAAAAGGAGATTTTAAAAAAGTTTTTAAGTGAAATAAATGTAGAAGAAAGTAAACTTTTTTTTATAAAATCAAATAATATAAGACACAATATTTTTGGCGTATGGTCTATCGATTTGATGGAAAAATTAGAGGAAGATTTAAATAAGGGACATAAAAAACTTGAGACATGGGCAAACAGTATTGGAGTGAAAATTATAAATATAGAATTTACTTATGAAGATCCTTTTTTTAATATTAATACTAAAGATGACTTAGAAATAGCAAAAGAAAAGATAAAAAATGATTAGTTATCAAAATTCAATACAAATCCTAAACAAAGGTAGACTTAAAATCAAAAATGAAAATGTTTTAAGCACAAAATCTTTAAATAGAGTTTCTTCTTCAAATATTTATTCAAAATTTAATTATCCAGCTGGAAATAATGCTGCTTTTGATGGCTATGCAATTAATTCAAGTGATACTAAAAAATTAAATAGACTAAAACCGAAAGCCTTTAAAATTATAGGATCTATATCTGCTGGAGATAAGCCATTTAAGAAAAAAATTAAAAAATTTGAAGCAGTAGAAATAATGACTGGAGGAATTATTCCAAAAGGTTTTAACACTATTATTCCAATAGAAAGAATTAATTTTTATCCAAACAAAAAAGTTAGAAAATTCATTATGATTAAAAAAAAAATAATAAAATATGATAATGTAAGATTTTCGGGGTCTGATTATAAAAAAGGTGAACTTGTTATACAAAAAAATACTATTATTTTACCAAATCATATATTAGCTTTTAAAACTTTGGGTATAAAAAATATTAAGGTTAAAAAAAAAATAAATATTTTATTTTTTTCGACAGGTAATGAGATATCTAATAAGGATATAATAGCTAATTGGAAAGTTAGAAATTCTAACAGTCATTATATAAAGAGCCTAAATAATAATTTTCTATTTAATTTTAAAAATGGAGGTATATTAAAAGATAATCATCGAAATATTTTTAAGTCTAAAATTAAAAAATTATTGAATTCTAAGATAGATATTGTCATTACCTCTGGGGCGGTTTCAGCCGGAAAATTTGATTATATACCAAGTGTTGTTAAAACACTAAATTTGTCTAATTATTTTAAAAGCGTAGCGATAAGACCAGGTAAACCAATTTTATTTGCCAAAATCAAAGGAAAACAAAAAGCTATTTTTGGTTTACCTGGAAATCCAATGTCGTCATCCGCATGTTTTAGGTTTTTTGTTTATCCCTATATTGCAAATCTTTTAGGTTTAGAAGTAGAAAAACCAGTTAAAGCTATTTTAAAAAATGATTTTTTAAAAAAGAAAAAATTTACTAGATTTGCAAAGAGTAAACTAAACACAACCAAAGATGGAAAATTAGAAGTGAATATTTTAAAAGGTCAGGAGTCATTCAGAATTAAATCTTTTGTTAAATCAAATATTTGGGCTTTATTACCATCAGGAAAGTCTAAATTTAAAAAGGGTGAGATCATTGATTGTTATTTTCCGAACAATCCAAATCAAAGTTTGATTTAGTAAATACATTTTTGTTGTAGAATATTCTATTTAGAACTAGATTTCTGGATATGTTAGAGCTCAAAAGTCCTAAAATCGCTGTTCCTGTTGTTTTGTTTGCTGGATTATTGTGGTCGTTTGGCCCTTTGGTTGTAAGGTATATGGATAATCCACATCTAGTTCCATGGCAGTATATCTTCGGAAGAGGGCTTACTATTTTTATTTTGTTAAATCTCTATTTATTTTTTGAAGAAGGAAAAAATTTTTACAAAAATTATTTTAAAATTGGTTTGTCAGGGTTAATTGGTGGATCGGGTCTTGGTGTTGCTATGATTACATTTATTTATTCTATTACAAATACTAGTGCTGCTATAACTTTACTTTGCTTAGCGGCAATGCCATTTTTTACTGCGTTATTAGCTTTTTTATTTCTAAGAGAAAGAATTTCTTTTAATGTCTGGGTATCAATTATTATTGCTACTATCGGTATACTAATTATGGCTATAGGCAACAATGGTGAAAAATCTTTAATAGGTTTTGTATTTGGACTTACATCCTCAATAGGCTTCTCAGTTTTTTCTGTAACTTTAAGATGGAGAAAAGAAACTCCTAAATTTACTACAGTTGCTTTTGCTGGTTTTTTTTGTTTTGTATTTGCTTCAATTGCAATTATTACAAATGATTTAATTTTTTTTTCTACAAGTTATAATGGATCATTATTTTCTCTACATGGTACTTTAGTATGTTTTGGTTTAATTTTGTACTCAATTGGCTCAAAAGCAATACCTGCTGCTGAACTAACTTTATTATCTTTAACAGAAGTTATTGGTGGAATATTCTGGGTATGGTTACCATTATTTGGCATAAATGAAGTACCTGATACAAATACAATTATTGGTGGTTTTTTCCTTTTTGTATCAATAATCTATTACAGCCTTATCATGAGGTGGAATAAAAGACATATCGCATTAAATTAAATTATGAGTAGAAATAAAACTATTGTTAACAGTTGGAACGAGTGGGACCCTTTAAAGCATGTTATAATTGGCAAAGCTGATGGTACTTGCATTCCTGCGCCAGAACCAGCTTTAGATGCAAAAGTTCCTGAAAATAGTGATATGAGAGGACAGTTTGGACCAAGAACGAAAGATACAACAGATAAAGCTAATCAATTATTAGATGATTTTGCAGCCTTGCTTGAAAATAGAGGAATTAAAGTTGATAGACCAACCCCTATCAACTTTAATCAAAAAACTTCAACACCTGATTGGGAAGCAGAGACCATGTTTGGTTGTATGCCTCCTAGAGATGTTTTATTGACTGTTGGAAATGAAATATTAGAGGCAACAATGAGTTACCGTTCCAGATGGTTTGAATATTTATGCTATCGACCGCTATTACAGAACTATTATAATCTAGATCCAAATATGCGACATGAATCTGCTCCAAAACCAAGATTAACAGAATTAGATTATAGAAAAGATTATCTTTCAGATAAAATTGGAGTTGAAAAAAGATTAGAGTGGACTGAAAAAAAGCTCTTTGTAACTACAGAGGAGGAACCTTTATTTGATGCAGCAGATGTTTTAAGATTTGGAAAAGACCTTGTAGTACAACATGGTTTTACTACAAATCTAAAAGGTATAAATTGGCTCAAAAGACATTACAAGGATCATAGAGTTCATGCAGTAAATTTTCCAGGTGATCCATACCCAATCCATATTGATGCAACCTTCACTCCAATTAAAGAGGGATTAATTATTAATAATCCACAAAGAAGATTGCCTAATGAACAGAGAAAACTATTTGAAAATAATGGTTGGGAAATAATTGATAGCGCGCAACCTGCACATAACGAGCCACCACCTTTATGCTATTCATCTACTTGGCTCTCCATGAATATACTTGTTTTAGATCCAAAGACTGTTTGTGTTGAAAAAAGTGAAATTTATCAAGCTGAACAACTGGATAAGTTAGGAATGGAGGTCGTTCCAGTGGAACTAAGGGATGCTTATGCATTTGGTGGAGGTCTTCACTGTTGTACAGCAGATGTTTATAGAGACGGTGTATTAAAAGATTATTTTCCAAAGCAATAACTATGGTCCAGATTAAGACTAAAAGAGAAAGAGTACAATTTGCTTCAGACAATGTTACAGGAGCATGCCCAGAAGTATTAAATGCAATTTTAAAAGCAAATGATGGTGATAGAACTCCTTATGGGAATGATCAAATATCCACAGAATTACAAAATAAATTTTCAGAAATTTTTGAAAAAAAAGTAATTGTTTTTCCAACTGCATCTGGGACAGCTTCTAACGCGTTGGCGCTTTCAACAATGACACCATCATTTGGTAATATTTATTGTCATAGATTTTCTCACATAAATACTGATGAATGTGGAGCACCTGAATTTTATACTGGAGGTGCAAAATTAGTTAATATTTATGGTGTTGACGGAAAAATTACAGCTAAAGAATTAGATGAAAATGTAATTGGTAAAGATATTGTTCATCACACTCAACCTTCTTCAGTAAGCATAACACAATTAACTGAAACTGGAGAAGCTTATCAGTTAGATGAAATTAAAGATATTTCAGATGTTGCTCATAAGCATAAATTGAATATCCATATGGATGGTGCGAGATTTGCAAATGCATTAGTATCTTTAAACTGTTCACCAGCAGAAATGACATGGAAATCAGGGATAGATGTATTGTCATTTGGGGCTACTAAAAATGGCTGTTTAGCAGCTGAAGCAATAATTTTTTTTAAACCTGAATTAGTGGGGAACTTACCTTTTTTAATGAAAAGAGCAGGGCATTTATTATCTAAGATGAGTTTTGTTTCTGCCCAATTAGATGCTTATATTTCGAACGATGTATGGTTAAAAAATGCAAAACATGCCAATTTAATGGGTAAAAAATTGAGTGATGGATTAAACAAATATCCACAAATTAAACTTGCATATCCAACCTATGCAAATGAGATATTTGTAAAAATTCCTGAGAAAATTATTAAGCAGTTGAATTCTGAGGGATATACAATTAATGATGATGAGTGGGATGGTAAAGCTGTTAGGCTTGTAACTGCCTGGAATACCGATCCTAATGATATTGATAATTTTTTAAATATAATTAAACCTTAGATCAATTAGGGCTTTGTCTTAAATAATTTATATATTTAATTACCTCGTCGAATTTACTGTCATCTATATCTTTGTAGCTATTATTAAATTTATTTTTTACAGCAAGAGCTACATGTGCATAAGGATTACGTCCTTTAGGGTGATTTGGATGTTCTGGTAATTGACCCTCCAAATAATCGCCAGCTTCCTGTATCAGTTTCCACAGTTTACTTGCGTTTTCTTTGTTCACAACCTATTAAATCCTAATTTGCTCCAAACCCTTTTCGTTTAAGGATTTATTTATTTTATCATGAAAATTATTTATATCTGTAATTATATTTATATTTTAAATGAAATTTTTTATAAAGTTTTTTGCATATTTCACATTGCTAATATCTTTGCTGATAACAATCTATATATTTTATAAATCAGAAATTTATTATGAAGGAAATAATCGAAGTTATTATATTAATTATTATATAGTTTGTTTAATATTAGTAATTTTTTCAATAATTAATTTTTATTTAAATACAAAAATTAGAGAATATTTAGTAATTATAAGTTTGAGTATTATTTTTTCATTATATTTGTTTGAAAGTTATTTATTTTTAAAGAGTTACAAAAATAAGTATATATATGAAAAACAAACAAGCACAAAATGGGACAACAGATCTAAAATTGAAGTTTATAAAGATTTAAAAAATACAGATAGTCAAACTATAATTGGTATACATCCAAAAGCATACTTTAAAACCACTTCAAGTATTTTGCCATTATCAACAATATCAAATTCTAAAACCGTTATGTGTAATGAAAATGGTTATTTTTCTATCTACGAAAGTGACAGGTATGGATTTAATAATCCTGATGATGAATGGGATAAACAACAAGTTGAATATCTTGTAACTGGAGACTCTTTCGCTCACGGATCATGTGTAAATAGACCTCATGATATTTCTTCTGTTCTAAGAATTCTTTCAAACAAATCAGTCTTGAATTTAGGATTTATGGGTAATGGTCCATTAAGAGAGTATGCTAGTTTGAGAGAGTATTTAAACCCTAAAGTTAAAAAGGTTTTATGGCTATATTATCAAAATGATCTTTCTGATTTATGGGGAGAATTACGAAATGAAACTCTTCATAAATATCTTCTTGATTCAGAATTTTCTCAAAATCTTAAATTGAGACAAAATGAAATAAATAACTTAGAAATCAAAAAGATAACAATAGAAAAAGAAACTACTAAGATTAAGATAATAAAATTTATTAAATTATTTAGATTAAGGTATTTAATTAAACAACAATTTATCCTTAAACAAGTTGAGACATCGTTTCCAAAGTTAGAAAAAATACTTATGAGCGCAAAGGCCTTAACTATATCAAACGACGCAAAGTTATATTTTGTATATTTACCAGGTTATAGTCATTATAATAGTCATAGACAGAAAAAATTAAATGATAAAAACTATAATTTAGTTAAAGAAATTGTTAATAAACTCAATATTCCATTTATTGATATTCACAAAAATGTTTTTCAGAAAGAAGACAATCCATTAAAACTTTTTCCATTTGAAAAACCTAATCACTATAATATCCTAGGTTACAAAAAAGTTGCTGAATATATTTATGATTTAACCAAAGATTAAACCAATTAATTATAAGATAGATTAAAAAATTTAATCTCTAAAATTAATAAATTCTACTAGAAGACCAATATCAATTCTTTTAATAGCAGATATAGCATCCTGGAGCTCATCTCTTTTTTTTCCATCTACTCTTAGTTCTTCTCTTTGAATTTTGATTTGGATTTTAAATTTAAGTTTTTTATATCTCCAATTATTTTCATTCCTAACTTTATTGATTGATTCGTCCTTAAACCTTATCGGTCTAGTTTGCTTTATATCAACTTGATCTAGTTTCTGGTCTAGTTTTTGTGTGCCCATAATCCACCTCTACAATAGTTATTTCTTTCTAACTAACTATTTGGATTGGATCTAGTGCAAGCTAGTGTGAGCTAGTATGTCCCTCTAACTCCGTAAATAATCGCCAGCTTCCTGTATCATTTTCCACAGTTTACTTGCATTTTCTTTATTCACATTAACCTATTTTTTGTTTTATCTCTTTTGTATCTGGTAATTCTATAAAATAATAGTGGTGAAACATTTGGATTTTATTGGCTTTTCCCAACAGATCGATTTGAGGAAGTTGAATATTTTTCTGATGAGTGAAACTTACTTAACTTAGACAATTAACACTAAAAAGTTTTTTACCATCAACCCAAGTTTTATCTAGTTTCCATCCAGCTTTATTAGCCAAGTTTTTGAAGGATCTAATCGTATATTTATGAGAATTCTCTGTATGTATCTCTTCATTTTTTTTAATTAAATAATTTGAACCATTAATTGTAATATTATTTTGTTTTTTTGATTTTAGTCTCATCTCAATTCTTTTTTTTTGTTTATTATAAATGGCTAAATGTTGATAATAATTCAGATTTATATCTGCACCTAATTCAGTATTAATTCTTCGTAAAATATTTTTATTGAATTTTGCAGTCACCCCTTTTTTGTCATCATAAGCAGTAATTAGAGTTGGGATATCTTTTACTAAATCAGCTCCAATGATAATTTTTTTTGCTTTAAATTTTGATTTTAACATTTTTAAAAATTTAACAGCATCCTTCTCTTCAAAATTACCAATGGTTGATCCTGGAAAAAATATAATTATATTTTCAGACGAATTGATTTTAAAAGGTAGTTTATTATTTCTAGAAAAGTCATATCCTTTAGGAGTAATAGCTATTTTTGGAAATTTTTTTTTAAAACTTTGAGATATCTTTTTTATATAATCTTCTGAAATATCCAAAGGTATATATTTTTTTGGCTTATCTAAATTGTTGAGAAAAATAGCTATTTTTTTGAAGTCACCAGCACCTGGTTCAATTAAAACTGCTCGCTTACCTATTTTATTAGCAATTTCAATTTTATTATCTTTTAAAATTTTTCTTTCAGTTCTTGTTGGGTAATATGTTTTTAACTTAGTAATTTGTTCAAAAAGTTTTGATCCACGAAAATCATAAAACCATTTGGAACTCAACTCCTTATTTTTTTTACTTAAACCGAGATTTACTTCTTGTAAAAATGATTTCATTTTATATTTTGCCTTACTAAAAGACGACTAATTGGCATTGAAAATCGTCCTTGTCTTTCATTATCTGTGCTCACTTTAGATATTGTGAGCAAGTTCGATAAATTTTTAATCATTAATTTTCTTTTTTCTGGTTTTAAGATAAATGCTGCGTAAAAAAATCCCGAAGCAATTTCAGCTACTTTAGTAACTGGTCCTTCCATAGATACAACATTTGTTTCGATAGTCACACTTGCTTCTGGAAAGGCTTTATGTGCAAGATTACTTAGACTTTCAGATCCTCGTATCCTTGGATCACCTAAATCAATCTCTCCATAACTAGGTATTTCTTCTTGTACATAACTATAAATTAAATCGTGTACCTCTGCATAACCAGATGCTGCATTCATTGGTCCATCAACTAATGCTGCAAACTGACCGTCAGAAGTTAAAACTCGTTTGACTTCATCTAAAACAGGAGCTACGGGGTCCATTAATGTTAAAGCCCAATGACATAACACAATGTCTATAGAGTTGTCTTTTATTGCTGTCAAATTTTGAGCTTTTGACTCGATAAGATTAACTCCACTATTTTTAAGACGAGTTTTAGCTAATACTAATTCTTCAGGACACATGTCTATACCTTTTAAATTTAAATTTTTATTACGATCAAATAAAATTTTTAATAATGGCCCTGACCCGCAAGCAAGATCTAATACACTCAAAATCGCGTTATCAGGCACAACTTCACTTAGCCATTCATAACTATTACGTCCAGCTTCATCACGACAAGAACTTGCACATGCCTCAGTAAATCCAGTATTTTCTTGATGGATTGTTTTTAAATGATCAACTAAAGCATTACCATTAGGATGAAGATTACGAGCAAGACTTTTAGTCCAGATCGAATTTAATCCATTTTGGTTATTTATGTTTTTCATGATTTATCTTTTACTGGCCAACAAATCGGATTTAGTGGACTAGCAGCCAAGTCTCCTGGTTTGACATTTGGTACAAATTTCCGCCAGTCACCAGAAACCATTGTAGGTGAATCAACTATTCTCGCTCCATCACGATAATAAGTATTGGCAAGAGCCACTCGACTACGATTAGTTCGGTTGCGTGAAGCGGTATGAAAATTTAAATTATGATGAAAGCTAACTTCACCCAGTTCAAATGGGGTTTCATTCACAGTTACATTATTTTTTGAAAAAACATCTGTGACCCCACGGTCATATCCAGTACCAGTCTTTTCAAACGTAACTGCATTGACTAATTTGTGGACATCGAGCGGATAAGCGAAAGAAAGCGGTCCCATCTCAAGAGGAATTGGCTGTGCAGGCACCCAAGCAGTAACTACGTCATTGGTATCTAGAGGAAAATGATGATCGTCGAAGTGCCACGGGGTACGACCACAACCAGTTTGTTTAGCTAATACATTGTCATGATAAAGTCTAACAGCTGGTACTCCAAGAAGACCTGCTGAAATTTGCCCTAGACGAGGTGATAATACATAAGCACGAAGCAGTGCGTTGTCAGGCCAAATCATTTCAAGACTAAGGAAACGCGCATGTGCTCCCTTATCTGGATCAAAGTTAAATTCTTCTTTTAATAAACTAATTAACTCAGATCTAAGTTTTAGCACGGCCCCAGGTGAAAAAACTTTTTTAAGTTTAATAAAACCATTTTTTTTAAAAAAATCAATTTGATCATTAGTTAAATGGTAGGGCTTAGCTAATTCTGAGATAACTTCATCATCACTGGGTATTGTAATATCTGGTAAAGGATCGGCATTAATAATTTCATTTTCTTTAACATTATTATCTGCTAGACTAACATACCAGTCCCACCAGGCCTGATTATCCTTATCCCATGGTTTATTAATATCCGTAGCATCAGTTAGTTTAGAATTTACATTTGTATTAGATTTAAACATTTAGATTGTTCTTATAGTTTTATTTTTTTTTAGTAACAGCGCGTTTTGACATGTAATGATTGATTTATATGAAAAAAGTTTAGCTTTTTGTTCTAGTCATACAAAAATTCTCTCATTTAGCAAGTCTTAGCCCAGACATTTGCCATCTTTGATGAGGATAAAAGAAATTACGATATGATTTTCTCATTTGATCTTTAGGTGTAAGGCAAGAGCCTCCTTTTAACACCATCTGGTTGACCATAAATTTACCATTGTATTCGCTGATATCATCATTGTGATATTTAAACCCTGGATAAGGAGAGAAGTTTGAAGAAGTCCACTCCCATACGTGTCCCCAATGTTGATTTAAATCTACACCATTTTTTTTTGAATATGGCTGATATATTTTATTTTCTAAAAAATTCCCGTGAATATGATCATTAGAAGCAATTTCCCATTCAAATTCTGTTGGAAGTCGTTTATTTTTCCACCTTGCAAAAGCGTCAGCTTCAAAATAGCTAATATTACTTACAGGTGCATTGAGATTTATTTCTTTGTTTCCATTTAAAGTGAAGTGAAACCATTTACCTTCTTTTTTTTTCCAATAAAGAGGGGACTGCCAATTTTCTTTTTGACATGTTGAAAATCCATCGGACAACCAATATTCACTTTTATTATAACAATCATTATCAATAAACTCGATCCATTCACCATTTGTTACTAACTTGTTTGATATTTCAAAGGGTAGGATTAAAACTTCATGTTTAGGTCGCTCACAATCGAAAGAGAAATTTTCATCATCTGTACCTATACTCCTAATACCTTTTTTAAAACCAATCCATTCTTGTTGAATATTTTCATTTTCAATATTTTTTTTTGTTTGATCATACTTGGGACCAGAAGGGTTGAAACTTAAACCATGTTGTAAATCTGTTAGCATTAATTCTTGATGTTGCATTTCATGGTGACAGCCTACCTCAATCATATCTAAATTGGAGTTACTTGACTGACATAACTCTGTGACTCTATGGTTTATAGTTTGCCTATATTCTAGAACCTCTTCAATCCCTGGGCGCGAAATTATGTTTCGAAGTGATCTTGTGTATCTTGGACCTGCTTTGACATAATAGGAATTAAATAAATAATTATAGTTCTCATTAAAATATTTATAATTAGATTTTATTTTGCTTAAAACGAATTTTTCAAAAAACCAAGTAGTGTGAGCTAGATGCCATTTAATAGGGGAAGCATCTTCCATCGATTGGATATTCATGTCCTCTGGACTTAGATTTTCAACAACTTTAATCGATTGATTTCGTGTTTTCTTAAACAAGTTCTGAATATCGTTATTATTCATAAGATTACTTTATAAAAATAACAATAAAGCCAACATAGTTCACTTTACAAAACGACGCTGATTGTTAAAATTACTGAGATTGCTGGTCTGAAGCTTTTATGTCTTCAACAGCAGTTTCAGAAGCTAATTTTTTTGGTTCATCAATTGGCTCTGTAGTTGGGTTTAATTCAATACCAGCAGGCGTAATTGACTGAGGCATTGCAATAAATTGAGAGTCTGGATTTTCAACTGCTGGTCTAACTCTAGATCTATAGACACCATAAATTCCAATTATAATATGAAAAAACATTAGAAAAATAAAAAAACCATTAAGACCCGCTACATCCATAAAAATCGAGCACAAAAATGGACCACCCATTGCACCTAAGCCAAAAATAAATTGTAAACTAGCACCAGCTGCAACAAATTTTTCTTTAGGAATAAAATCATTTGTGTGAGCAAGGATCAATGAGAACATTGGTAAACTACAAAAGGCAAATAAAATTAAAAAAATATAAAACCAAAATTTACTTGTTCCCAGTCCTTCAGGTAAATACATTTGTGAGGATGAAAAAATTGTACATAATGCAAAAAAGGCTGCAGCAAAACTCACAACAATAATTACTTTTCTTCTATCATACATGTCTGATATTTTTCCTATTGGCCACTGTGAAATTGCGCCAGAAATTGCTAACAAGAATGTAACTAATGAGATATGAAAAATAGAAAAATTCATACCTGCAGCGTATACAGCAAGCAATGTGAATAATGCAGATTGAATTGTTCCATAAAGAAATGAACTTACCAGTCCAAAAGGAGAGGAAATATAAACCTCTTGAATAGTCATAGTTTCTATTTTTTTAAATGTTGGAGGTTTTCTTTTAGTAAGTAAGATTGGAATTAATGCACCTGATGTTATTATTGATATTAATATAAAAGGTTCAAAATTTATTGGATTACTAAAGTTTAAAAAAAACATTCCTATACCCATTGAACCATACAAAATTACCATATAGATTGATAAAACACTTCCTCTGTTTTTATTACTCGCTCTATCATTTAACCAACTTTCAGCGACAGTATAAATAGAGACCATACTGATACCTGTAAGCACTCTTAATAAAAACCAAACAAATGGACTAACAAAAACAGCATGAACTAAAATTACTAAAGATGCAATTGATGCAAAAACTGCAAAGATTCTGATATGACCAACCCTTGATATTAATTTAGGAATAGTCATTGCTCCTATGAAATATCCAACAAAATAACCAGACATCATAAATCCGGTTGCAGTTAAACTAAACTCCTCTTTGACTGCTCGAACACCTAAAAGTGATCCTTGAAAACCGTAGGCGAGCATAATTGCTCCCATACCTAAAAATAAAGCCCACGAATTTTTTAACACCTTGTTCATATGAATCGCTATCTATTTCTGATTTGTGGCCAAATCAAGTTAATTGTAATAGAGCTATGATTTTTTTAGTTTAAGAAAAGAGTGAATAGCTATCGTCAAAATGATGACAATGCCTCCTTGAATTACTTCTAGACTTGGTTGTTCTTTAATGACCATCCAGACCCAAATTGGCCCGATGATTGTCTCTAGCAAAAAGAATAAGTTTACCTCTTCAGCAGGTATAAATCTTGGTGCAATAGTCACTAAAACAAATGGTATAGCAACACACATTACGCACATTAGAGGAACAATTAATAAGTTTCTTCCAACTAAGGCGTAAGTTTCAATAAAGAAAATGGCAAATATTGCAACAAACAGCTTACCGACTACAGCAGCAGGAACTAGGTTTTTTGTTTTAGCAGATCTAATCGTAACGGCTCCAACTGCTAATCCTAAGGCACAAACGAGGCCCAATAAATCTCCAAAAATATTCCCTAATTGTAAGGAGTCGTAAAATATATATATCGCAGCAAAAAAAGTTACTGCGATTGCTATCAAAGTTTTACTATCTGGCATCTCTTTTAAAAATAATGCACCCAAAATTGCTGAAAGCATAGGCGCCATAGCAATCATAACCAATGTATTGGCTACATTCGTATTCTGAATAGAAACAACAAAAGCAATATTGGTTATCGAAAAAGTTATTATATAAATTATTCCATGATGCCCACTCGTGAAAAGCATTTTGAAGAAATTTGCTTTGTAGATAAGTAACATACCGACTAACACGGTAAAAAAAGGAATTATTCCTCGATAAAAAACTAAACTCCAGGTATCAACACTAGCCAGTCTTATAAATAAACTATCAGGCGTAATAAACATCACCGCAACAAAGGCTAACAAAGAGCCTTTTTGCTGCTCGTTTAAAGTTTTCACGCTTTAAGTTCTTTCCAAAAAATTTTAGCAAGATTTATGCCTGATAAATCGAAAAGAGTTTTAAGTCCAGTTGGGGAGGTTACGTTAATATCTCCATTAAGTTTTTGATCAATAAAATCTATTCCTGCAAAAAAAATATTATCTTTTTTTAAATCCTTAGCAATCAATCTTGATATCTTATTTTCATCTACGCTCAGTTTAATATTAATAGCCTTTGCACCTTTACTCATATTACTTAGAATAGATCCTTTCTTTGGAATTCTAGAGATTGCTCCACAAACTTTACCATTGATAATAAAAACTCTTTTATCTCCTTCGCTAATTTTAGGTAAAAATTTTTGCAACATAATGTGATCGTGTTTTTTGATGAAACTATTGATTAATTTTGAATTAAATTTGTTTAATAAATGTATATCGTTCCCACTATAACTGTGGATTGGTTTTATAATAACCTGTTTGTTCATTTTAAAAAATTTTTTTATTTCATTAATATTTTTACTAAAAATGGTATCTGGCATATATTTTTGATATTTTGCTGAATACAACTTTTCTGAAACATTTCTTATAGAAGTAGGGTTATTTAAAATTTTTACTTTATGTTTAATAGTATCTAAAATGTAAGTCGTTGAAATATATTCAAGATTAAAGGGCGGATCCTGTCGTATAAGTATAAATTTAGATTTAGTGAGTTCTAAACTACATTTTTTTAATATTTTAAAAAATTTATTTTGAGTGTAATTAAATTTTACAAAAAAACCTGTTGCAATTACTTTTGAATTGATAATTGAAAGGTCTTTTGGCTCATAATAGAATATTTTATAATTCTTATTTTGAGCCTCATTAGCCAAAAAAATACTTGTATCTGAAACTGGATTTAATTTTGAAGGATGATTACCTTGAATAGCAACAATTTTATTTGTCATATAATTCGTCTAAATTTTCATTTTCTGAAAATCTACTAATCATATGATCTGCGTTTGTTGTTTTGTTATCAATTACTTTTTGTAAATGATTTAAAAAAATTGTTTCGTTATTTCCTTTTTTGCTTAAAATATCTCTATTTTCTAATCCTTTTTTTGATAAATTTAACAAAGTTGAAGACCAATAAAGAAGATCTTTACCCATTAATTGAGTATTAAATCCTTTCTGGGGTGCTTCTAAGTAGGCATTAATAATCTTATCTGTTTCCCACTTAGAGATAACATCATAAACTTCATCAAGATTACCATAAAGCATACCAATATTAAATGCAGGTCCAGCACATAAGCAATCCCAACCGCAAGTATCCATAGATCTAAGCTCAATATATTTTTTTAACCTGTTCTCTGTAAATATAGTGCTTAAATGTGTTGTAAAATCACTTTCTGTAGGTAATCGGAAACCAATCTCTTCAATTTTACCATCCATAAAATCTCTAAAAATATATTTTCTGCCAGAAATATATTTATCTTTATCTCGAATAAATAAAATAGGAAAATTCATTGTAAATTCTGCATATTTTTCAAAATTTAAATTTTCAAAAAACAATTTTGGAAGTCCGCCTCTAGAGGTATTTTGCCAAACTTTTGATCGGTATGATAAATAATTACTATTTTTCTTTTCAACTATTGAGGAATTAGCAAATAAAGCAATTGAAATTGGTACAATTGAATTTATAACTTTAAATTTCTTAACAAAGTCATCCTCTGAACTGTAATCAATATTTAATTGTGTTCCGCATGTTCTATACATCATATCTAAACTTAATTTACCACCTAGGGGCATATCTTGGGTCATCAATTTATATCTCTGCTTAGGATTATTTGGGATATCTTCTAATTTTGAGATAGGGTCAAAACCGGCACTGACAATTTCAATATCTAATTTTTTTGTAACTTGCTTTAATTCAAATAAATAATCTTGAGACTCTGAGCAAGCCTCATGTATATGGTTAAGTTTATCTCCTGATAACTCAACTTGATTACCGGGCTCGAGTGTTATATTTTTACCACCTTTGTTAAGTGCAATTATATTATCTTTTTCAAAAACTGGGTTCCATCCAAACTCTAATAATGCATTGAACATTTCTTTAATTTTAAAATAATCCACTCGTTTATTATTTTTTTTATTAAATAGAAACTTTTCGTGTTCAATTCCAATTTTAAAATCATTTGTCTCTTTAATACCTGATTTAAAATAATTTATAATTTCGATTTTAGACTTAATCATATTTCTTAAGTAGTGATTTATTATTAAATTTAAAGATAATAATAAGGATCTCTTGAAAATATTTCTTTTACCAAAGGGGCAAAATCACTTAATCTCATGTTTTTATAGTTTGGATCAAAAGAACATTGATCATATTGTTCGCAAAAATCTATTGTATCTTGATAATATTTATGATTTCTAAATTGGTCCCTAGAATTTCTATCACGACCTAAATGATGAGCACTGTAATAAGTTTGAAAAAGACCGTGATGCAGAATAATCCAATAAGTCCTCTCCGATACATAAGGTCTTAATATCGATGCAGCATATTGGGAATGATTCATTGGTGCAAGATCATCACCGATATCGTGTAATAAAGTTGCAACGATCATTTCATTACTTTCCTTATTTTTAAAAGCTCTTGTTGCAGCTTGTAAGGAATGTTCTAGTCTAGTTATTTTATAACCTTCTAACGTTGAAGTTTGTTTTGATAAATAATTTAGAATTCTGTCAGCAGTTTGTCTCTCAAAATTTTTCTCAAACTTTTCTAATAATTTATAATCCTCTTTAGTACCATTTTTCATCTCAGTGAAATTAACAGTTTTCATAGTACTAATTATTCGAGACTGAACTTAACAATGATAATTGAGTTATTTTGCTGTCACCCAGTTCATCGACAGGTTTAACTGGGTAATCTCCAGTGAAATAATGATCTGTTAATTGAGGATATGTTTCATTTCTCTTATCAAATCCAATAGCTCTGTAAACTCCATCAATAGATAAAAATTTTAATGATTTTGATCCGATATATTCGCAGATTTCACCATTAGTTTTATTAGCTGCTAACAATTCTTTTTTTGTTGGGGTGTCTACTCCATAAAAATCTGGGTATTTTATTTCTGGACAAGCTATTCTCACATGAACTTCTTTAGCTCCAGCATCATAAAGCATTTTAACAATTTTATGTGAAGTAGTTCCTCTCACAAGTGAGTCATCAATCAAGATAATTTTCTTATCTTTAATAGTTGTTTGATTTGCATTCAATTTAAGCTTTACACCTAAACTCCTAATCTTTTGACTTGGTTCAATAAATGTTCGGCCCACATAATGGTTTCTAATCAAACCATGTTCAAAATTCATATTTAAATGTTGAGCAAATCCCAATGCTGCAGCATTTCCAGAGTCTGGGACAGGAACCACAATGTCTGCATCGACATCATTTTCTTTCGCAAGTTCTTTGCCTAAGTTTTTACGATGCTCGTATGCAGTTTTATTATCAAGAAGACTATCAGGCCGTGAAAAATAAATATATTCAAATACACAAGGTCTTACTTTTTTTGGTGGGAATGGTTTAATACTAGTTAGATTGTTATTCTCAACTAAAACAATCTCTCCATTTTCAACCTCTCTTAAAAATTTTGCTCCAATGATATCTAAAGCACATGTCTCGGATGCCAAAACAAAGCTATTGCCTAATTTACCAATCATTAATGGCCTAATTCCGTAAGGGTCCCTTACCCCTATTAAACTATTTTGAGTTAACATAACAAGAGCATACCCACCTTGAATTTGAAATATTGCATCTATAACTTTATCAATTGTCTTTGATCTTTTTGATTTTGCAATTAATTGGACTATGGTCTCAGTGTCAGAAGTGGTATAAAAAATAGCACCCTCATCAACTAGTTTTTTTCTCAATGAGATAGAATTTGTTAAGTTTCCGTTATGCGAAACACCTATACCTCCAGCATTAGTGTCAGCAAAGAATGGCTGTATATTCCTTAATGTATTATGCCCAGTGGTACTATATCTGTTATGACCTATCGCAAAATTACCTTTAAGATTATTCAACACTTTTTCTTTATTAAAATTGTCTCCAACTAATCCAAACCTTTTTTCAGAATAATATTTTTCTCCATCAAACGTAACAATACCACAACCTTCCTGACCTCTATGTTGCAAAGCATGTAATCCAAGTGCAGCTAGAGCAGAGGCGTCTTTTGCATTACTAATACCAAATACCCCACATTCTTCTTTTAATTTTGGATCAAAGTTCTTCAATTTTTTCTCTAGACTCTTGATATGTTTTTTCATTAGGAAATTCTTTAATCAGATAATTACTACCTTTTTCTAAATATGGAAAGGCGTATGATTTGTCTGTATTTATTGGCCATTTATCGTAATTATAAACGATATGAATACCTGAAAAAATACAAACAGAAATTATATAAGCTTTTATAAAGCCAAAAAAGAATCCAAATGTTGTATCTAGTCCACCTATACCAGTGTATCTAACAGCTTTACTAATACCTTTATTAACCAACAATACTAAAAAAATAACCACAATAAAAATTGTTATGCCAAGACCAACGTCCAATATATATTCATTATCAATAATATCTTTTACATATGGTTTAACTCTAGGGAATAGAATTAGAGTTATCACATAAGCCAAAAGCCACTTTGCCATGGATAGGATACTTAATATAAAACCTTTTTTATAACAGCTGATTATAGACCAAATAGTGATGACTAAATAAATCAAATCTACAATAGAAGTTGCTTTGTAAAAATCTGCCAAAGTTTCCAACATTAAGCTGATTTACCAAAGGGTTTGATAATCAATATCAATGCAGGCAGTAAAGTTAATACGGAGATCATAGCCAGCAACATTGCTAAACCAGTGAACATACCAAAATAAATTGTGGGGATAAACTTAGACAAAACTAAAATTGAAAATCCAAAAACAATTGTGATTGAAGTATTTAAAATTGCAACTCCTACTGTTGAATGACATAATTGTAATGTTTTGTTATAATCTTTAATCTTATTGAATTCCTCTTTAAATCGATAAATATAATGGATACTATTATCTACGGCTATACCAATAGTAATTGCAGCGATAGTAATAGTCATCATATCTAAAGGAATTTCTAGCAAACCTATAATTCCAAGTATGAAAAATGCAGCGATGAAATTTGGCACCACACCTATTAAAGATAATTTTATATTTCTAAATAGAATTAAAAACATTATAAAAATTCCAACAATTACTAGTCCCAAAGTAAGTATTTGTGATTTAAATAAGCTCTGTAATAAATTATTAAATAAAATTAATACCCCAGCAAGTTCAAATTCATTTTCTTCTAGACCAATCTTATCTTTAAGATCAAAATTTATTTTATTAATCAAATCGTTCCTTCTTAAATTTTCTTGAGAGTCTATTATTCTTAAACTAATCCTTGCTTCATCATTTTCTATTGAAAGATATGGATCAATAATTTCTGTCTTAATACTTTCAGGTATCTTGGAATAAAGCACACCCATTTCTAAAGTGCCTAAAGGTTTATTATTATTTAATTGAGTTGCAACATCAATAATTGATGAAAAAGACAAAACTTTTCCAATTTCAGGAAGACTATCTAAGTAATTATGAACAGATGCAATTTTATTAATTTTATCTTTAGTAAACCAATATTTGTCATCATTCTTATCATTTTCATCACCCCAGTCCTCAAACTCGTCATCTTCAGTTGATTTTTTTTCTTTATCTTTCTTAGGAAACTTAAGAATTACCTCTAACGGTGTTGTACCTCCAAGCTCTTCATCTATAAGTTTCATGCCTTTATAGATTTCAGTATTTTTGTTAAAATAATTAATAAAGCTGTTTTCAACCTCTAGCTTACTAATACCAATAACACTTAAAATAATTACAATTCCTGTTACTGAAAAAATTAAATTTTTTTTACTTATAGAAAGTGATCCTAGAAAAGCGGTGAATTTAGAATTTTGTTCTTTTTTAAGCGAAATATTATCTGAAGGAGCAAAACTTAAAAAAGTTGGAAGTAAAGTGAAGGTAATTATAAATGAAGTAATTAGACCAAAAGTCATCATCCATCCAAAGTCAATAATAGGTTTGATTTCACTAAATATTAAAGACAAAAATGCTAAAATAGTAGTCAATACAGTGTATAAAATTGGCCAAAACATTTTTCTGGTGGTTAAAAAAATGATTTCTAAAGTATTTTTAGAAGGGGAGTTTTTTTTAAGCTGTAAAAATCTCGTACTCATGTGAATATTCATTGCCATTGTTAAAATCAACATCAAAGCAATGAAGTTTGATGAAATAACAGTGACTTTCCATCCCAGTAGTCCAAGCAATCCAGTCATTATCACGACTGAAGCTATACAACTGCTAATTGGAACTATAATCCAGATAAGTTTCCTAAAGACAAACCATAGGGTTGCAACAATAAATAATAAAACACCTATACCAAAAACCACAATGTCACTTTTAATAAAAGTCATCATGTCATCAGCAATCATTGGGATACCACCTAAATAAATCTTACCTACATCACCATAGCTCTGGATCACTTGTCTAATCTCTAATATATTTTGATGATTTTCTTTTTTGATTTGATCTTTATAATTTTCAATTTCTTCTTTTGATTTACTATCAATGTTTTCAAGTTTTTGAGATTGTTTGATATAAACAATTACCCCACTAGTTTTACCATCTTCACTAATGACAAAGTTTCTAAACACAGGACTATTAAGAATTTCTTTAAACCCTCTATCTTTATCAACTTCTTCATCTTTTAAAGTTTTAAAACTTTCTAATCTTTCTTGAAGTGGAGTATCCGAATTACTTAACAATGGTATGTCGAGCAGAGTTACAACACTATGAACCCAATTCAAACTTTGAATTTTATATTTTAAACTTAGTAAATTATTAATTGAAGTATCAGTTACCATCCCTTCATTAGGTGTATAAGTAAGAATTAAAAACTCTCTAGATCCATATCTTTCAGAAACTTCTTTGAGATAAGCTAAATCTGGATCACCATCGATTAATAACGTCTCAGAAGATGCATCTAGTCTAAAATCTTTTGTATAATAACCAAAACTTAAGATGGTGATTATTAGTAATACAAGTACTGCTTTAGGGTTCTTTAGAACAATGTTTTGATAGATATGAGCCAACATTAGCTCTTTTATATTGGAAATTAATTAGTTTGAGTATCTTTAAATTTTGTAAATCTTTCTTCAAATTCAAGAGTTACGTTACCTATTGGACCGTGTCTTTGTTTCCCAATAATAATTTGAGCAAGGTGTGCGACTTCATTCATTTTTGCTTGCCATTCAGCATGCTCAACTGTGGCTTCTCTTGGCTCTTTTCTTTGTAGATAATATCCTTCTCTATAAACGAACATAACAACATCAGCATCCTGCTCAATTGAACCTGATTCCCTCAAATCTGCTAGTTGAGGTTTGTGATCATCTCTTTGCTCAACCTGTCTAGACAATTGAGAAAGAGCTACAACTGGAAGAGCAAGTTCTTTAGCAATTGCTTTTAAACCTTGAGTAATTTGAGATATTTCTTGAACTCTACCATCTTTGTTGAATGTAGTCCCTCTCATTAGCTGAATATAATCAACTACAATCATATCAAGACCAAACAACCTTTTGATACGCCTAGCTCTATTACTTAAAGCAGCAATACTTATTGCAGGTGTTTCATCAATATAAAGTGGAAGTTCTGAAATATTTTTTGAGGTTTCTAAAAATTTATCGAATTGATCATCTGAAATTCTTCCTCTTCTAATATCATTCGAACTAATTCTTGCTTGTTCTGAAATAATTCTGGTTGAAAGTTGTTCAGACGACATCTCTAGTGAAAAGAATGCAATTGATGATTTTTTTCCACTATCTTGTAATTTTTGTGCTGCATTAAATGCAATATTTGTTGCTAGAGATGTTTTTCCCATTGAAGGTCGTCCAGCTATAATGATTAAATCAGATTGATGTAATCCACCAAGTTTATCATCTAAATCTCTAAGTCCAGTTGGGACGCCAACAATTCCTTCTTCATTTTTATAAGCAGCAGATGCCATTTCAATGGTTTGTTTCATTGCCTCATCAAACTTTACTAAAGAGGAGTTGAAAGATCCTTTTTCGGCTAAATCAAATAATAGTCTTTCTGAATTTTCTATTATGGTTTGTCCATTGGTATCAAGATCATTTAATTTTGCACTATCAATAGTTTGCTCAGAG
>CACBNI010000009.1 GCA_902540595.1 uncultured Pelagibacteraceae bacterium | reverse complement strand
GATTCCTACATTAGGGTCTATTGTACAAAAAGGGAAGTTTGCAGCCTGAGCCTTACTAGAATTTGTAAGTGCATTAAACAAAGTAGATTTACCAACATTGGGCAAACCAACAATTCCACACTTAAAACTCATTATTTATTATTTACTGTGCTTGAAAATAAATCTAATTTTTTATCAACCAATATTGAAATAGAGTCTGTAATGTCATTGGCAATCTTTTCCAATCCTGTCATTTCATCATCATCAAAATTTTGCAAAACATAGTCACTTATTTCTATATTATTTTTTGGTTTTCCAATTCCCACTCTCACTCTGGAATAATCTTTGCCAATAAATTTATCTATTGAGGCAATACCATTATGGCCTGCACTGGATCCCCCAAATTTTGCTTTGATTTTTCCAAATTCTACATCCAAATCATCATGGAAAACGATTACGTCCTCAGCATCAATTTTAAAATATTCTATGAGTTCTCGAATACATATTCCAGAATTATTCATAAAAGTTAGGGGCTTAATGGCATAAATTTTTTGATCTGCAACATTACCAGTGGTGAGTAATCCTTTAAATTTTGGTTTCTGTTTTGATAAGCTAAATTTTTTATTTATAGAGTCGATTATTTTAAAACCAACATTATGTCTATTATTTTCACTATCTGGGGTTGGGTTACCTAAACCTACAAATAAAAGCATATAATGAATCCTAGTGGGAAGTAAATTTCAATTTTGATAAATTATTTTTTTTCTTCAGCAGGTTTTTTATCTTCACCTTCTTTTTTAGCACCTTCAGCAGCAGGTTTATCACCATCTGCTGGGGCTGCCTCAGATCCTGCTGATCCTTCTTCACCTTCAGCTGCCTCAGCCTCTGCAGGTTTTTCAGGTTCTTTCATTACTGTTGGAGCTGCTAAAGTTGCAATTACAAAGTCTCTTCCTTGAATTGTGGGCACTACCTCTTCATCTAAAGTTATAGATGAAATTTTAAAACTCTCTCCAATATCAATTCCATCTAAATCTATTACAAGATTTTCAGGAATTTTTTCACTTGGACATTTTAATTCAACTTTTCTTCTTACTATATTTAATACCCCACCTCTTTTAAGTCCTGGTGAGCTTTCGTGATTAATAAATTTTACTGGAACTTCAATTTTAATTTTAACACCTGGCACTACTCTTAAAAAATCTACATGAATAGGTTCATCAGTTATAATGTCGTATTTTATTTCTTTAGGAAGAACATTTTGTGTTTTTCCATCAACGTTTAAAGAAATTATGTTTGATAGAAAATTTTCTTTTTCAATTAATGATTTTAATAATTTTTTTGAGATTGCTACTTTCTCATTTTGAGCCTCTCCACCATAAATTATAGCAGGCACATTTCCATTATCTCTAAGGGAATTAAGCTCACCTTTAGTTTTAGTGCCTCTTATATTGGCGTCTAATGAATTCATAAAAACAAGGTTTTTTAGCTCAAGATCCTTAATAACTCAAGGTAATTATTTAAATAAATCGGAAACGGAGGTTGAGTTTGATATTCTTTTAATAGCTTCTCCCATCAAGGCTGAAATAGATAGAACTTCTATGTTTTTTGCACTCTTCGTTTTGTCTTTATTGTCAATTGTATCTGTGATTACTAATTTTTTAATTACCGAATTTTTAATTTTTTTTACAGCCTCACCTGTTAAAACACCGTGGGTAATATAAACGTAAACTTCTTTTGCACCCCGATCCTTTAATGCTTTAGCCGCATTGACTATAGTTCCACCAGAGTCAATGATGTCGTCCACTATTACACAAGTTTTATCTTTTACTTCTCCGATTACATTCATCACTTGGGATTGACCAGGTTTTGGTCTTCTTTTATCAACTATTGCAAGACCAACATTCAAAATCTTTCCAAGTGCTCTTGCTCTTTCAGTACCTCCAACATCAGGTGCAATACATACAATATTTTTACTTTTGATGTTTTTTTTTACATGTCTTGCAAAAATGGGTGTAGAAAATAAGTTGTCTACCGGTATATCAAAAAACCCTTGAATTTGACCTGCATGCAAATCAACTGTTACAACTCTGTCTGCGCCAGCTTTTGTTATTAAATTTGATACAAGTTTTGCTGAGATAGATGTTCTTGGAACAACTTTTCTATCTTGTCTTGCATAACCAAAATATGGAATAACTGCTGTTATATTTTTAGCAGAGGATCTTTTTAAAGCATCTATGCACAACAAAAGTTCCATAAGGTTATCATTAGCAGGAGATGAGATAGACTGAATTATGAAAATACTATTTCCTCTTATATTTTCATTTAATTCAACATATATCTCTCCATCTGCAAAATTCTTGATACTTGAATTAACTAGTTTAGATTTTAAAAACTTTGCAATGTCCTTGCTGAGAGGCTTATTGCTAGTTCCAGATAATAATTTCATTAGAAAAAAAACCTAATTAAGCATAATTATTGAAATATTTCTACCATAATCATCATGTTTTAAACTTAAAGCTCTTCTAGCACTAAAGAATTTATTTTTAACATCAAATGTATCGATTTTAATTTTTTCTATTTTTTTTATTTTATTCTTTAAAAGTATAGATTTTACGTACTTTGATAAGTCAAAATATAACTTTTTACGCTTTATTCTAAAAAAAATTTTGTTTCGTCTATCTTTTTTTAAAAATTTATTTTTAAATTCATTTTGAACTTCATAATTATCAATTGAGATAGAAGGGCCTATTACGGCAGTAATATTTTGTGGCTTAGATCCTTTCTTAATTATAAATTTGATCACTTTATCGACTATTCCCTTATATGCTCCTTTCCAGCCCGCATGGATTGCTCCAATTATTTTTTTTTGCTGATCACAAATCAAAATTGGCACACAGTCTGCTGTTAAAACAGCAATTGGTAAGTTTTTCTGATTAGTAATAACCGCATCTGCTTTTGGCTTTGATTTAAAATGATATTTTTTGTCAATATAAATGAATTTATTGCTGTGAATTTGATTAAGTAAAAAAATATCCCCAGCTGAATGATTGATTTTTTTTCTTACTAATTCTAAATTTTTTCTTACATTACCTGGTTTATCTCTCGATCCTGGTCCACAGTTTAAACTTTTATAAATATTTTTAGATATACCACCCTTGCTATTAAAGAAGCCGTGTTTCAAATTCTTAATATTTGAAAGTTTTTTAGATTTAATCACTTTGAAATCCTGTTTGAAATTTATTATTTTTAGATTTTACAAGCATAACTTTAAACAATTCGCCCATCTGTTTTTCATCTATTAGTCTTCTTATTCTGTAAAATAAGTCTGTTTTTTTAGAAAAAGCTATATCCTTACTTATAATTTCAGCTCTTTGAAGAATTCCCATACTGGTTAAGAATTTTTTTTGAGTTGTAACTACTGTGTCCAAATTTTTAAATTGATCTATAAATTTTTGAAATAAATTAAAGTTGATGTTGTACGTAATATCAGAATCACCAATATTTTCTAAAATATTTGAATATTTATGATTATTAATTGCTTGAAGGGTATCTTGCATTTTAGAATTTAAATAACCATAGTCTATAACAAGTATTCCACCTTCACTTTTTTCAATTATATTACCTATAATATTTAAATATTCTAAAGCATCAGGAGAATATTCAATTATATCTTGTCCTTTTGAAATCTCTAAATTTAATTTTTCCTCAATCAATTTAATATTTGTTTTGATTTCATTAAATTTTGCCTCTTCAGGATTAGAAAGATCTACAAATTTTTCATACCAGTCATCTTGTCTTTTAAAAAACTGTTTAATTGGCAATGCATCAAAAAATTCATTTGCTAAAAAAATAGTAGGTTCTGAATAATTTTGTTTTAAATCTTGGATCCAAGTAATTTTCTCAGACTCAAGGTTCATTTTTTGTTGATCAATGAGATATTTACTTTTTTCGTATATCATAAAATTACAAGAGCTAAAGTGTTCTGGAAAGTTCTTTAATGTTTGATAAACCACCTTCATCATTTCACCATTTCCAGCACCTAGCTCAATTAAATTAAATTTGTTTGGGGAGCCCAAACTTTTAAGAAAAGTAACTAACCAAATAGTTATAATTTCTGAAAAAAGTCTTGTAATATTTGGAGCTGTAATAAAATCACCCTCCTTGCCAAAGGGATTTTGCTTCATGTAATAACCAGTTTCTTTATCGTAAAGTGCCCAATTAATAAATTGGTCTAAAGATAAGTTAGTTGATTTGTTTATCTTCATTTTTAAAATAAAATAGGACCAACCCAGCCAATGTTAGGATTACACTTAAAATTTGCCCCATAGTTAAATTAAATAATAAATAACCTAACTGCTCGTCTGGAACTCTTAAAAATTCAATAGAAAATCTAAATATTGAGTAAAAAATTAAAAATAGGCTTGATATTAAACCCGGCTTAAGCAAAAAATTTTTATTTTTAAAATTAATTAAAATTAGTATTAAAATTATTCCCTCTAGTAGAGCTTCGTATATTTGGGTAGGATGTCTTGGCAAGTTATCTACTTTAACAAAAGTTACTGACCAAGGCACATCAGTTACTTTTCCATATAACTCTGAATTTATAAAGTTTGATAGTCTTCCAAAAAAAATTCCAATTGGAGCAACTAATGCTACAACATCCATATATAAAAAAGGATTTTGATTATTTTTTTTTCCAAAAATTATACTCGCAATTATAATTCCGATTAATCCGCCATGAAAAGACATGCCGCCCTCCCAAATCTTAAAAATATCCGACAAATTATTTAAATAATATTCTAGATTATAGAATAATATGTAACCAATTCTTCCACCTAAAATAATTCCAATGATTAAATAAGTGATGTAATCGTCAAATTTTTTACTGATATCCTCATTTTTAATAAATATTTTTTTTGCAACAAACCATCCAAACAAAATACCAACAATATAAGCTAACGAATACCATCTGATTTCTAAGGAAAAAATTTCAATTGCAACTGGGTCAAAATTATTGATGAACATTTTAATTTATACTTATAATGTATATCTTAAATATGAAAAATTCTAAATTTATAATTGATAAGTTTGCAAAATTGATTGAGCAAGGGTTGCTTTCCTCAAAAGATTTGTCGGCTGAAATTCTAAATATTTTTAAATCTAAAAGAGACGAATTTGTTTTTAAAATGAAATTAACAAGCAAGGATGAATTTGATATTCTTTCAAAACGAGTTGAGAACTTAGAAATCAAAATTAAAAAGCTTGAAGGTAAAAAAAAAACAAAAACTAAACAGGTAAAAAAATATTAACTCTCAAGCCATCCATTTTAGACTTTTCAAGTTTAATATTTCCCCCATGGGATTTAATAATATCCGATGCAATTGATAAACCAAGTCCAACGCTGGATTTAGAGTCAGATCTTCCTTTGTCTATTTTATAGAATGGTTTGAATACATTGTCGTGTTCACTTTTTGCGATACCAGGACCATCATCATCAATCATAATAAATAGATTTGTATTTTTTTTACTAACATTTACCTCAACTTTAGTGGCGTACTTTAAGGCGTTATCAATTAGATTATTTAGACATCTGTTGATTAAATTTTTTCTACCGTTAATATAAACCCTAGGTAACAAATTCTTTGAAATATTTTCATTATTATATTTTTTAATTACTTCTTCAATTAGTTCAGACAGATTAAACATTTCATCTTTCTCAACATACGATGAGCTTGTAAATTGAAGATATTCATTTAGCATTTTTTCCATTTCATTTATATCCTCAGTTAATTTTTCTACTGAGTCTTTGTCTTTAATAAATGCAAGTTGTAACTTCATCCTTGTTAATGGTGTTCTTAAATCATGACTTATACCCGACAACATCTCTGTTCTTTGATTAAGATGTCTCTCAATTCTTTTTCTCATTTTATCAAATTCATGACCCGCCTGTCTTATTTCAAGAGCTCCAGAGGGTTTGTATTCCTCAATTTCCTCACCTTTACCAAATCTTTCTGCAGCGCGTGCAAGATTTGTAATAGGCCTTGTTTGATTTTTTAAAAATATTAAAGATATGATCACCATAATTATTGCAGGTACAGTTATCCATAGTGCAAATATTCTTGCAGATGAACTGGCAACACGATCTTTAGGTACTAAAAATTTAAAATATCCATCTTTATATTTAATTCTTAAATCAATTAACTCTTTATAGTTTGTTGAGTCAAACCAATAGTCTTCCACTGAAAATCTTGATTTTAGTTCTCTTCTTAATGTTCGGTCAATTGGACTAAACCATCTTTCATTTTGTTGATCTTGTAATTCTTCGTTAAGTTCAAGTTGAATATTTAAATCTAAAAATAATGAAAATAAGTTATTTATTTCTTGTTTATCCTCCTCCTCACTTTCATATGCTTCAATAAACGCACTTATTTCATTTACTAATGTTCTTGTCATTCCTTTGTTAGTTTTAATCCACAAGCTATCAAAAAATACAATTGTGATGATTAGCTGAAGAACAATAACAGGGACTGCTACAATTAAAAGTGCTCTGTAGAACAACCTTTTAGGTAAAACTTTTCTTAATAAATTATTCAATCCAGAGAACATATCCTGCTCCTCTTATGGTTTGTAAAAATTTTGGATTTTTTGGATCAATTTCTATTTTCTTTCTTAAACGAGTTATGATCACATCAATTGACCTTTCTTTATCTAAATTAATCAATTGACCAATACTTTCTCTTGAAAATGTATTTCCTGGATTATTGATCATTTTTTCTAAAATTATCTTTTCGGTATTATTGATTTTGAATTCTTTTTTGTTTTTAATAATTAGCAATTTATTTAAATCAATTTTAACATTTTCAAATTCGATAATTCTTTTTTGATCAGTTTTAATAGTTTTAGTTAAAATATTTTTAATTCTTAAAATTAGTTCTTTTGGTTCAAAAGGCTTAGCTAAATAATCGTCTGCTCCTAATTCAAGTCCCTCAACTCTCTCACTCGCCTCACCCTTGGCTGTCAAAAGTATAATTGGTGTGTCCAAATCTTTTTTATGGTCATTAATAAAATCTAAACCACTTTTACCTGACATCATTATATCTAGGATAATTAAATCAAATTTGACTATTTTTACTTTCTCTGACGCATTTTCAGCACTATCTGCTGTCGTAACTAAAAAATTATTTTCATTTAAATATTTTTTTACTAAAGATCTAATTCCTTCATCGTCATCAACTAGTAAAATATGAGCTTGAAATTTATCCATTTATAATTTTACTCAAAACATTATCAAAATTTATTACTTCCTCAGAACTTGAGTTTAGTAATGCATTGTAAATTCTTTTTTTCTGCTTATCAAAAACCTCTTTAAATATCTTTTCACCTTTATCATTCAAAAATACATGCTTAACTCTGGTATCTTGCTCATCTTTTTTAAACGTAATAATGTCTAATTTTATTAAATCTTTTAAAACCCTATTAAGACTTTGCTTTGTGACTTTTAGTCTTTTTAATAGCTCAGATATCGAAATACCCTGATACATGGACAATAAATGGATTACTTTATGGTGTGCTAAACCAATAGAGTATTTATCTAATATCTTTTTAGAGTCAGAGAAAGTTTCTCTATAGCTCACAAAAAGTTTTTCTATCAAATCTTTAAGCTGATCATCTTTTAAATATAAAAGTTCTTTCATTATGGGTAAGTTATATTGACATATTAAAGATACAAAGATATTTTTCAGATATAATTAAATATTTTCAATCATGATACCTTACGACAAAAGATCTGGAAAAATATGGTACAACGATGAGCTTGTAGATTGGGGAGACGTCAAACTTCACGTTTTAAGCCATGGTTTACATTATGCGAGTTGTGTTTTTGAGGGAGAAAGAGTTTATGACGGGTCAATTTTTAAATTAGAAGAACACACTTCAAGATTCTTTCATTCTGCTAAGAGGATGGGATTTGATATCCCTTATTCAGAAGAACAAATTAATATTGCTTCAAATAAAATTATTGCTTCACAAAATGTTGAAAATGGATACGTAAGACCAGTTGCATGGAGAGGTAGCGAGATGATGGCTATTTCTGCACAACAAACAAAAATTCATGTAGCAATTGCAACCTGGGAGTGGGGCTCATATTTTGATCCAAAATTAAAAGTCGAGGGTATAAAATTAAATATTTCAAACTGGAGAAGACCTGCGCCTAATACAATCCCTTGGGATACTAAAGCATCTGGTCTTTATATGATTTGCACACTGTCAAAACATGAAGCAGAAAAACAAGGTTATACAGATTCATTAATGTTAGATCATGAAGGAAATGTAGCTGAAGCAACTGGTGCCAACGTTTTTTTCAAAGATAAAAATGGTGAACTTCACACTCCAATCCCTGACTCTTTTTTAGATGGGATTACAAGAAGGACAGTAATTGGAATTGCAAAATCAAAAAATATTAAAGTTCACGAGAGAAAAATAAAACCAGAAGAGTTATCAAAATTTGTTGGATGTTTTTTAACAGGCACTGCTGCGGAAGTAACACCAGTTTCATGCATTGCAGAAAATCAGTTTAAAGTTTGTGATACTATAATTGATTTGAATGAAAGTTATCAAACTTTAGTAAGAAAGAAAAAAGCAGCTTAATCTTTATTGTCTTCAGACATAGCGTGGTCAATTCCTTTGCGCATATAATCATATCCGGTAAAAAGAGTTAAAGCTGCAGATAACCATAAAAGAATAATGCCAATAGTTTGGGCATTATAATCTTGGAAGTTTACAATCTTATTTCCTGTATCTCCTGATAAAAGGAGAGCGATTGAAACCATTTGTAAAACTGTTTTTAATTTAGCAAGACTAGAAACAGGAAGTTTAATTTTTCCCTTTGCTAAAAATTCTCTAAGTCCTGAAATCAATATTTCTCTTGTAAGAATAATAATTGCAGCAATTACTTCATAATTTCTTATAGTACCATCCATTACTAAAAGAATTAAAGCTGTCGCAACTATTATCTTATCAGCTATTGGATCTAACAATTCCCCTAGTTTTGACTCTTCACCCATCATTCTTGCTAGCATTCCGTCAAGGAAATCAGTAAATGACGCAACAACAAATAATATTAATGCAGTTAAATCTCCGTAAAATCCAGGCAAGTAAAACGCCAAAACAAAAAAAGGAACAATAATTATTCGTCCTATTGTTAATATATTAGGAATTTTTTTAAGCATAATTATTCGTGAAAGAAGTTATATATCTTTTTTGCCACTTTTGCCTCAACACCTTCAACAGATTTTATTTCATCTAAACTTGCAGACTCTACTGATCTTGCTGATCCAAAATGGTTTAATAATGCCCTTTTTCTTATAGACCCAATCCCATCAATTTGGTCAAGTAGAGATTTGCTTATTCCTTTTTTTCTTTTTGCTCTATGAGCACTTATTGCAAATCGGTGCGACTCATCTCTTATTCTTTGAAGAAAAAATAATGTTGGATCATTTCTTAAAAATTTAAACTCTTTCCCATTATGAAAAAAGGTTTCGTTACCACTGTTTCTCAGTTTACCTTTTGCAATCGCAACGATAGGAATGTCGTGAAGACCAAGTTCATTTAGGCTTTCTCTTGCAACTGAATATTGACCTTTTCCACCATCAACTAAAACTAAGTCAGGAAAAGTTAAATAATTATCCTTTTCTTGAACCGCTCTTTTGAATCTTCTATTTAAAACTTCTCGCATCATACCATAATCATCTTGTTCATTTTTTTTGTGTTTAATATTAAATTTTCTATACCTTTTTTTGATAAAACCCTCGTCCCCATAGGCAATTAATGCTCCAACACTATTAGTACCCTGTATATGACTGTTGTCATAAACCTCAATTAAATTAATGTTTGTTTCTAAATTGAATTTACTAGCTACAGCATCAAATAACTCTCTATTGTTTTGACTTTCATAAAGTTTTCTATTTAAACTATCTTTTGCATTTTTAATGGCTTGATTGATTACTTTTAATTTAGAACCTTGTTTTGCAACAGAAATAGTAATTTGTTTACCTTCCTTATTTGACAGAGTTTTTTCAATCAGAACTTTTTCTCTGATTTCTTCAGATAAAATTATCGATGAGGGAACACTTTTATTCTCATAAAATTGAGAAACAAATGAATTAATAATTTCTCCAAGTTTTTCATCTGGATCATGTTTTGGAAAGAAAGCTTGATTACCCCAATTTTGTTTTGATCTATAAAAAAAAACTTGGATACAGGCTTTACCAGACTCTTTGTATCCAGCAATAACATCTGCTTCAACTAAGTTTGCTTCATTTATTCTTTGAGATGACTGAATTATATTTAATGCTTTTATTCTATCTCTTAGAATTACTGCTTTTTCAAAGTCAAGTTCTTCACTTGCTTTTTCCATTTGATTAGAAAGATTTTTTTGAATCCTTCTAGATTTTCCAGAGACAAATTCAATCGCATCATCAACAGTTTGTTGATAGTCCTCTTTGGTGACATAACCAACACATGGACCTGAACAACGTTTGATTTGATATAATATACAAGGCCTTTCTCTTTTTTTAAACACAGTGTCATCACAAACTCTTAAGTGGAAAATTTTTTGAATCATTTTGATTGTCCAATTGGCAGATCCAGCTGACGCAAACGGACCAAAATAAAAGCCCTCTTTAGTTTTTTTCCCCCTATGTCTTTTTATCTGAGGCCATTGATCTTGGTTGCCAATAAATATGAAAGGGAACGATTTATCATCTCTTAGAAGAATGTTAAATTTTGGTTTAAATTTTTTAATTAAATTTGCTTCAAGTAATAAGGCTTCACTTTCGTTAGAAGTAGTAGTTATCTCCAATTTTCTTGTTTGAGATAACATTCTTTCAGTTCTAATGATGTGATTTTTTTCAGAAACATAACTTTTCAATCTATTGGGTAAATTCTTTGCTTTTCCTACATAAAGAATTTCATCTTTAGAGTTCAGCATCCTATAGACACCAGGAAGCTTAGGAACTAAAGGGAGTTCTTTTTTAATTACTTCTTTACCTAGATCAGAGCTTATCATGACTTCTTTTTTTGGTAACTTGAATACCAACAGATGTGCAGTCTTTTAAAATTTCTAGTTTTTCGATTTGGAGCATAATTTTTCCAATTCTTTTATCTTTGAAGAGAACATCAAAGACATCTTCAGCTAGTGTCTCTAGAAAATTATAATGTTTATTTTTTGTAAGTTTTTTTATTAGTTTAACTATTCTTCCATAATTAACTATTGATTTAATATCCTCATCACTTGTTGGTTTTTTATCCTCATAATCAACTTCGAGATTAAATTTAACTTTTTGTGAATTTTCTTTTTCAAAGTCGTAATAACCAAGTTTTAAATCTAAAATTAATTCTTTGATTAAAATTTTCTTTTCATAATTAAATAAAGTTTTATTTTTATCTATTTTAACGATGTTCAGATTATTTTTTTTCATTCTTTGCCCATTATATCAGGTGTTTGCCAGTTTAGATTCTGTCCACTATCAATTGCTAAAACTTGACCTGTAATAGATATATTTTTGATAAAAAAGTCAACTGCATTACATATTTGTTCCACATTAACTTGTCTTTTTAAAGGGGTTGCTAAATATTGTTTCCTAAAATGTTTTTCAGATTGCCTTTGGTTTTTGATGGTTGGTCCTGGAGCAATTCCGTTAACTCTTATATTGGGTGCCAAACTCATAGCACTTGTTTTTGTAAGAGTATAAAGACCAGTTTTACTTATGGTATATGAAAAAAAATATGGAGTTAGTTTAAAAACTCTCTGATCAATTATGTTAATTATGTTATTATTTTTACCCTTAACATTTTTAGCAAATTCTTTTGACAATAAAGCAGGAGTTCTTAAATTCGTTCTTAAGTGTTTACCCCAACTATCAGTAGTAAAACTTTCAAGCTTATCATTTTCAAACAATGAAGCATTGTTTATTAAACAATCAAAATATTTTAATTTTGATTTTGCATATTTAACAATTTTACTTACATCATTTTCTTTGCTCAAATCACCTTTGACAAGGTAAACTTTAGTACCATTTAACTCTAGATCTTTTTTGAGTTTTTCTGCTTTTGATTTTGATTTATTAAAGTGAATTAGTATTTCTTTATTAGTGCCAGATAATTGTTTTGCAATTGCAGCACCAATTCTGGTAGCTCCACCCGTAATGATTATTTTCCGTGCTTCCATTTTTTATCTCTTTTTTTTGTGACCTTAGTTCCTGGCATACCCATTGTCGATCTACCTTTTGGATAAAGCTTATTTTTTACATCATACTGTCTAATTTTTGGGTTAAGAGTAATTTCCAGTTCAGTACTTTCCAATTTTCTGATTTCATCTCTTATTTTAGCAGCCTCTTCAAATTCAAGGTTTGCAGCAGACTCTTTCATTTTCTTATCTAGACCTTTTAAGTGTTTTTTTAAGTTTCCACCAATATTTGATCCATCACTGATTTTAACGTAATCCTTTTCATAAACACTCTCTAGAATATCACTAATTTCCTTCTTTATAGACTTTGCATCAATTTTATTTTTTTTATTGTAATCTAATTGAATCTGTCTTCTTCTATTAGTTTCCACTATTGCTTTTTTTATACTTTTAGTTTCTTTATCAGCATACAAAATTACTTTTCCATCAACATTTCTTGCGGCTCTTCCAATTGTTTGAATCAAGGAAGTTTCTGATCTAAGAAACCCTTCTTTATCAGCATCCAATATACCAACAAGTGCACACTCAGGGATATCCAAACCTTCTCTTAAAAGGTTTATTCCAACAAGAACGTCGAATACACCCATTCTCAAGTCACGCATAATTTCTATTCTTTCTAAAGTATCTATATCAGAGTGAAGGTATCTAACTTTAATTCCATTTTCGTGTAAATATTCAGTTAAATCCTCTGCCATTTTTTTAGTTAATGTCGTAACAAGTACTCTATGACCATTCTCAATAACTTTTCTACATTCATGCATTAAATCATCCACTTGAGTTTTGGCAGGTCTTATTTCTACAGGTGGATCTATCAAACCAGTTGGTCTTATTACTTGATCTATAGATTTACCTTTAGTTTGTTCTAATTCCCAAGGACCAGGAGTTGCAGACACAAATACAGTCTGAGTTCTCATTAAATCCCATTCTTCAAATTTTAATGGTCGATTATCCATGCAAGAGGGGAGTCTGAATCCATACTCAGCTAATGTACTTTTTCTTGATCTATCTCCTTTATACATTCCATTAAGTTGTGGAACAGTTACATGGCACTCATCAACAAAAATAAGTGTATTATCTGGAAAATATTCAAAAAGAGTAGGAGGTGGTTCACCTGGTTTTCTGCCTGATAAAAATCTAGAATAATTTTCAATCCCAGCACATGAGCCTGTTGCTTCAATCATCTCAAGGTCAAATTTAGTTCTTTCCTCTAATCTTTGAGCTTCTAGCAACTTATTATCTGCTCGATGTTTTTTTAAAGTGATTTCTAATTCTTTTTTAATATTTATAACTGCTTGTTCTATTGTTGGTTTTGGGGTGATGTAATGACTGTTTGCATACACTTTAACTAAGGTTAGATCTCTTATTTGATCTCCAGTTAAAGGATCAAATTCTTCAATCTGCTCAAGTTTGTCTCCAAATAAACTTAATCTCCAAGCTCTATCTTCAAGATGAGATGGGAAAATCTCTAAATATTCCCCTCGAGCTCTAAACGTGCCTCTAACAAAGTTTTGATCGTTTCGTTTATATTGAAGAGCAACCAAGGACTTTATCAATTCCTCACGATTATAATCGTTATTCTTTTGAAGAGTTAAAGTCATTTTACTGTAAGCTTCAACAGATCCCAGTCCATAAATACAAGATACACTAGCAACTATAAGCACATCATCTCTTTCAAGAAGAGACCTGGTAGCTGAGTGCCTCATACGGTCTATTTGTTCGTTAATTGATGCTTCTTTTTCAATGTAGGTGTCTGATCTAGGTACATAAGCTTCTGGGGTGTAATAATCGTAATAGGAGACAAAATATTCCACCGCATTGTCTGGAAAGAAAGTTTTCATTTCTCCATAAAGCTGAGCAGCAAGTGTTTTATTTGGAGCAAGAATTAGGGCTGGCCTGTTAGTTGCTTCGATAACTTTTGCCATTGTAAAAGTTTTTCCTGAACCTGTGACACCAAGTAAAACTTGATTAAATTGGTCTTTGTTAGCGCCATTAACTAATTTTTTTATAGCCTCAGGTTGATCACCTGCAGGCTTGAAGTCAGATTTAATTTTAAATTTTTTTCCGCCTTCAAGTTTTCCACCGATTTGAGGATTTTTGCTTTGGATATCTGTAATTAAATCTTGATATGTATTTTCCATATATTAAACAAGGTAGTAGAATTTATTTTTATTTCAATGAGCATAATATCAGACAGTTTAAAGAAGATTAAACCTTCGCCCACTATTGCCGTAACCCAAAAAGCTAGAGAATTAAAAGCAGCAGGAAAAGATGTTATCGGCTTAGGAGCAGGTGAACCAGATTTTGATACACCAGAAAATATTAAACAAGCAGCTATAAAAGCAATAAATGATGGAGACACCAAGTACACTGCTGTTGATGGAACTCCAGCTTTAAAAAAAGCAATAGTCGAAAAATTTAAAAAAGAAAATAATTTAGATTATACAGCTGATCAAATTACTGTTGGAGCAGGGGGAAAGCATGTCATTTATAATGCCATGATGGCCACATTAAACGAAGGTGATGAAGTTATAGTACCGGCTCCTTATTGGGTCTCTTACCCAGATATTGTTTTATTAGCAGGGGGCAAACCAGTTGTAATGGAGTGTGATGAAAAACAAAGTTTTAAAATAAAACCATCAGATTTAGAAAAATTTATAACTCCAAAAACAAAATGGATTATTTTAAACTCTCCTTCTAATCCAACAGGAGTATGTTATTCAGAAAAAAATATTAGAGAAATCGCAAAAGTTCTGGAAAAGCATCTTCACGTATATATTTTAAGTGATGATATCTATGAACATGTAACTTATGAAGGATTTAAATTTTTTACTATTGCTCAAATTGAAAGTTTAAAAGAAAGAGTGCTTACAATGAATGGTGTTAGCAAAGCTTACTCAATGACTGGTTGGAGAATAGGTTATGCGGCAGGTCCAAAAGAAATTATTAAAGCTATCGCAAAAATCCAGTCACAATCAACAACAAATCCTTCATCAATTAGTCAAGCCGCATCAGTTGAAGCATTAAGTGGAACGCAAGATTTTATTAAAAAAAGAGCAGATTCATTTCAAGAAAGAAGAGATTTTGTTGTTAAAGCCTTAAATGATATCAAGGGCATCGAGTGCTTAAATCCTGATGGTGCTTTTTATGTTTTCCCTAGCTGTAAAGGTTTAATGGGAAAAAAAGATACTAATGGAAAAGAAATTAAATCAGACACAGATTTTGTTCAATCTCTTTTAGAGAATAGTGGTATCGCTGTTGTTCAGGGTTCTGCATTTGGGCTTGAGGGATTTTTTAGAATTTCTTACGCAACTTCAATGGACAATCTCAAGAAAGCTCTAGAAAAAATATCTTCTTTTTGTAAAAGTTTAAGTTAATGAAAACAGCCCTTGTTTTTGGTTCATCAGGGTTAATTGGTGGACATCTTCTTGATCAATTAATAAAAAATGACAATTACAATAAAATAAAGTTATTTGTACGCTCAGAACCAATTATTAATGAGCCCAAAGTTGAAATAATTAAAACTGATTTCAATAATTTAGATAACTATAAAGAAGATATTAAAGGAGATGATTGTTTTTTTTGTATTGGTACAACAAAGCAAAATTCACCTGACAAAAACGAATATCAAAAAGTAGAGCTTGAAATACCAAAAAAAATAGCGGAAATTGCAAAAATTAATTCAGTAAATTCATTTATTTTTATATCTTCAATATATGCCAATCCAAAAAGTTCAGGGGATTACGTAAAGTTCAAAGGTTTAGTTGAAGAAGAATTGAAAAAATTAAATTTCTCCAATTTAGGAATATTAAGACCCTCTTTTTTAATGGGAGATAGAAAAGAGAGTAGAGTAGGTGAAAAAATAGGCATTCTGACTTTTAGATTATTGTCTCCTTTATTACTTGGACCACTTAAAAAAATGAGACCGATCAATTCAGAAAAGGTTGCAAAAGCTATGATAAAAATTGCAAACGAAAATTTGAAAATGACTGTTTTTGAATCTGATGAAATAATTGAATTAACATCAGGCTATATTTAGTCTAATTACTGATTTTGCAGCATCAACAACTGCAATTTCAGATGCAATGAATTTCATTTGAAGAATGTCCTCTGCGTATGTTTGGTCTGTTTGCATTTTGAGACCTAGATCAGGGACCATATTTTTTGCGCTTGTGTCTACATAACTTAGAAGTTTAACCATGAAATTCGGCAATTCTCTTTTAGGAAGTTTTTTTGCATGACTTGGAATATTTTTGGCCATTATTTGTGATAATTCAAGAATACTTCTTACTTCAGATCCAACAATCAATCTTCTGCCTCCAGCTCTTTCATTAGTCAAAGATAGAACATGTGCTTTAGCAATATCTTTTACGTGAGATATCATTACTGAAAATTTTGGCGCAGCTGGAAATTTTCCCTGAAGTAATTGTTTTACATACTCCATTGAAGTACAAGTTTTTTCATTCAAAAAATCTCCCAATACAAAGCCGGGATTGATACACGTAAGACTATTTTTAAGACCCTTACTTTCCATAAGATCCCACGCAGCTTTTTCAGCTCTAGTTTTTGATACAAAATAATCTGTAGTTTTATCCCAGTCTAAATCAGTCCAATCATTCTCACCAAATGTATAAGGATTTGATCTGTTTGGTTTTCTGAACATACATACTATTGAACTAGTTTTAACAAAATGTTCCACTCCTGCATTAATTCCTGCATTCAAAACTCTTAAAGTTCCATCTTTTGCAGCTGGTGTAAGCGATTCCCTGTCATTCGAGACTTTTAGAGGAAAGGGAGAGGCTACATGAATGATATATTTACAGCCGTTTGCTGCTTCATTCCAACCTTCATCTTTTAATAAATCTAATTCTACAAAAGATAAATTATTAATTGCAACATTATTTTCTTCTAATGTTTTTTTTGTTTGTTCAATTGAATCTGAATTTCTAACAGTACCTAAAACTTTGTAACCTGAATTTAATAATTCAATAGCAACATGTTTTGCAACAAACCCACTAATACCAGTAAGTAATACTTTTTCTGACATTTAATTTTTAAAATTTAAAATATTCTTTTATTTCTATTTGAAGTAATAGGTAAATACAAGAAATCTGTATTTTTTATAATAGAGTTTTCTGTACTGATAATTTCCAACCATTTATTAAATTGTTTCTAACTTTCTGTTTAATTTTAGGCTTAAAAATTTTATCCTTTTTCCATTTCCTCTTGATTTCATATAATGATTTAAATAATCCAAGTTGATATCCAGCTAGTAAAGCTACTCCTAAACCAGTTGTTTCTAATACCTTTGGTCTTTCAGTATTTATATTTATGATGTCAGATAAAAATTGCGAAAACCAATTGTTTTCTACCATTCCTCCATCAATCTTAAGTTTACTTGGTTTTAAACCATCTTTTTTCATTGCATTAAATAAATCATTACTTTGATAGGCAACTGACTCTAATACCGCTCTAACTATGGTTTTCCAATCACTATTTCTTGTTAGACCTGTTATTAACCCTCTTGCATCAGGCCTCCAATAAGGTGCTCCCATTCCACTGAAAGCAGGCACAACGTATACACCCTCATTATTTTTCTTTGATTGAGCAATTCTTTCCGTATCGAAAGCATTATTAATAAATTTTAATTTATCTCTTAACCATTGCACACCTGCACCTGCAATAAAAATAGATCCTTCAAGAGCATAAGTATTTTTTCCATTCAATCTGTAACAAATTGTTGTTAATAATTTATTTTTGGAATAAATTTTTTTTGAACCAGTATTCATCATAACAAAGGCACCTGTTCCATATGTGCTTTTTATTGAACCTCTTTCGAAGCAAGACTGTCCTACAGCAGCTGCTTGTTGGTCTCCTAGAACTGCTGATATTGGTATCTCGCTGCCAACAATTCTTTTACTTGTTGAACCAAAATTATCAGCTGAATTTTTAATTTCTGGCAAAATATTTTCAGAGATTTTAAGTTTTTTCAAGATTTCTTTATCCCATTTATTATTATTAATATTAAATAACATGGTCCTACAAGCATTAGTTGCTTCTGTTAAATGATGTTGCCGATTAGTGAGTTTCCAAATAAGGAAAGTATCAACAGTACCAAATAATAAATTATTTGATTTTAAAAGTTTCTTAACATTTTTTACGTTTTCTAATATCCATTTAATTTTAGTTGCAGAAAAGTATGGGTCAATAAATAATCCAGTTTTTTTTCTAAAAATTTTTTCATAATTTTTCTTCTTTAACTCTTCACAATAATCTTGGGTTCTTCTATCTTGCCAAACAATTGCATTGTACACTGGTTTTCCTGTTTTCTTATTCCAAAGAATAGTTGTCTCTCTCTGGTTAGTTATTCCTATACTTAATATTTTTCCTCTTAATAGAGATGCTTTTTTTATTACTTTTTTCAATGCTTTTAGAGTTGTAAGCCAAATTTCGTTTGGATTATGCTCGACCCATCCAATTTTTGGAAAATATTGATTAAATTCAAACTGAGATGTGAATTTTATATTACCATCTAAATCAAAGAGAATTGCTCTAGTTGATGTTGTACCTTGGTCAATAGCAACAAGAAATTTTTTCACAATTTTAGTCTATACTTAAATTTTTTTTTTCTAAATGTTAATAAATAATGAAATTATTAAAACTTGAATTTAAAAAATTTAAAATTTCTAAAATAGGTTGTATATTTTATAAACGATTCATTATTTAAATGTCTAAACTATTCGATTTGTTCATAATAGGTGGCGGTATAAACGGTGCAGGTATTGCAAGGGATGCTGCAGGCAGAGGTTTATCAGTTTGTTTAGCTGACAAAGGTGAAATTGGAGGAGCAACCTCATCTTGGTCGACGAAATTAGTACATGGTGGTCTTCGTTATTTAGAAAATTATGAATTTAAATTAGTTAGAGAATCTTTGAAAGAAAGAGAAATTGTTTATAAAATTGCTAGACATATTTCTAAACCTATTCCTTTTATAATTCCTTATGCAGATAAAATTCGACCAGCTTGGTTAATTAAAATTGGTTTATTTTTGTATGACAATTTAGGTGGCAAAAGCAATATACCAAAATCAAAAACATTTGATTTAACAAAAAAATTTCCAAATATTCTTAAAGAAAAATACAAAACTGGTTTTCAATATTTTGACATACAAATTGACGATAAAAAATTAACGAAACTAAATGCTAAAGATGCAAAAAGAAATAATGCTAAAATACTAGAATATAACAAAGTTAAAAAAGCTGAAATTATTGGTAATGAATGGATTATTAGTCTTGAAAATGATGAAAAAGTAAAGTCAAAAATTTTAATCAACGCATCTGGACCATGGATAAATGAAACCTTAATTAAAAATATAAAAATTAAATCTAAGAAAAAAATAAGATTGGTTAAAGGAAGTCATATTATTACAAAAAAATTGTACAAAGAAAACGTTGCATTCACGTTTCAAAATACTGATAAAAGAATAATATTTGTAATACCTTATAAAGGGAAGTTTTCTTTAATTGGAACTACAGAAGTGGAAGTTAAATCACCAGAAAATAAAGGAATATCAAAAAAAGAAATTAGATATTTAATTCAATCAGTAAATAATTACTTAAAAAAACAAATCAGAACAAAGGACATTGTAGATACTTATTCAGGGATAAGACCTCTAATTGAAGATTTTAATACAGCTTCAAAAGTAACAAGAGACTATGTTTTTGATTTAAAAATTATAAAAAAATTACCTTTATTGAATATATATGGAGGAAAACTTACTACCTACAGAAAATTGTCCGAAAAAGTCCTTATTGATCTTAGAAAGTTTTTACCTAAGACAAAAAAAGGTCCATGGACAGACAAAAAGAAGCTTTTTTGAACTCTCTTTAACTATTCTATCAATTGGCTTTCTGTTCTTATTAGTAATTACAAATCAATCGCGTTTATTTTTTAGTGTGATAAAAATTTTTCAGCTTCTAAAGCTGCCATACATCCCATTCCTGCAGCAGTCACGGCTTGCCTAAAAGTTTTGTCTTTTACATCTCCAGCTGCATAAACACCTGGAACATTTGTTTCCGTTGAATCAGATTTTGTAATTAGGTATCCTTCATTATCCATCTCTAATTGATTTTTAAAAAGCTGGGTTGCAGGGTCGTGACCAATCGCAATAAATACCCCATCAAGTTTTATTTCCTCAATACTATTTGTTTTAACATTTTTAATTTTAATTCCCTTTACATTTTTAGGCTCATTGTCTCCGATTACATCTTCAACAACGGAGTCCCAAATAATTTCTATTTTTTTATTTTCCATTAATTTTTTTTGAAGCATTTTTTCAGCTCGCAAACTATCACGTCTATGTATCAATTTAACTTTTGATGCAAATTTTGTAAGGAACATTGCTTCTTCGACAGCAGCATTTCCACCGCCAACTACTGCAACTTCTTTATCTTTGAAAAAGAAACCATCACATGTTGCACATGCAGAGACACCATACCCTCTGAACTCCTGTTCTGATTTAATATTTAACCATCTTGCTTGAGCGCCTGTAGATATAATTATGCTGTCTGCCGTATATTTTTCACCACTATCTCCTACAGCTTCAAAAGGTTGTGATTTTAAATTCACGGATGCAATATGATCTTCTATCATCTCAGTTCCAACTGCTTTCGCTTGTTCTTTCATTTGATCCATCAACCACGGTCCTTGAATTACATCTGCAAATCCTGGAAAATTTTCAACATCTGTTGTAGTTGTCAGTTGTCCGCCTGGTTCTGCACCGTAAACTAAAATAGGACTCAACATTGCCCTAGCAGCATAAACTGCAGCCGTGTATCCAGCTGGACCGGATCCAATTATTAACACTTTTGTGTGTTTAGTTGGATTTTGACTCATATGAAAGCTATATAGTGATAAATGTCTAAATTAAAAGGTTTATTATTAACTCAGGGCATGCATGGAATGATTAGTCAAGTAGAGGGCTTAGCAAAAGCTCTTGATATTGACTTCATACACTACAGGGTTGAAACAAATAATATTTGGAAGATCGTTCCTCCAAGACTCTCTCCAATTTCACAAAGTGTTTATAAAAAAATAAATCAAACAGATTTTGATATAATAATTTCATGTGGAAGAAAAAGTGTTATTCCGTCAATTCACTTAAAAAGTATTTCTAATAAAAAAATATTTAATATTCATATTCAAGATCCAAAAGTAGATTATAATCATTTTGATTTTATTGTTGCACCTGAGCACGATGCTATAGAAGGAGAGAACGTCATCAGTACAAAGGGTGCTATTCATTACTTAACTGAGCAAGAAATTTTTGAAAATAAAGAATATTTAAAATCTTTTATAAAAAAAGATAATAGAAAAATATGGGCTTTAATTATGGGAGGACCCACAAAATATTATGATTATTCTACAAAAAACATGAAACATATTTTTTCAATGTTTTATAAATTAATGAAAAAACATGATTTCCAACTTGTAGTTATTCCATCAATGAGAACGCCACTTAATACAATTCATTATGCTAAGGAATTTTTTGGAGAAAATCATACAATAATCATGGATGTAGATAAAAAAGCATATTTGTCTGCCCTTGCAATGTCAGAAAATATAGTAGTCACGTGTGACTCTAGTTCAATGATTTCAGAGGCTGCATTAACTGGAAAACCTATTTATGTTGCAAATATTCTTCCAAAAAAAAATGATAAAAGATTTCAAAGATTTCGAAACTTATTTAGAGAATTGAATATTACAAGAAACCTAGGGGAGGAAGTTGAAAATTGGAACTATGAAAAACTAGATGAAACGAATAGAGTGGCAAAACTTATAAAACAGAAAATTCAATTTTAATGTCATTTTTAAATTCAATAAAAAATAATTCAACAAATCATAAAATTCCTTTTGATCATTGGGAGTATAGTGATGCACTAAGTGAAGGCTCAATTGAAGAAATAATCAAAGCAGATATTCCAGATTTAAGTAAACTTAATCTTTCATATGATGGAACAAGGGCAATTGATGGTGGTAGCGCAGAATTTAGAGAAGGTATTGCATCGGGAGGTAAAGCAATAAAATTCAGATGTTTTGTATCTAAAGAAAATGCCACACAGTTTCCACATTTAGTTAAATTTATTAATGAATTACAATCTAAAGAAACATATAAAACTATTTCTGAAATGATTGGTAGGGACTTATCAAATTCATATGTACGAGTTGAAGTTATTTGTGATAGAGAGGGATTTTGGTTAAAACCTCATTGTGATATTAAAGAAAAATTAATGTCTGGATTGATATTCGTTAATAATACCAATGAGTCTGAGGATTTAGGTACAGATTTTTATAACGATAAGTTAGAAAAAGTTAAAACTTTACCTTATAGAAATAATTATGGTTATCTTTTTACGAGTGGGCCTAACACTTGGCATGGAATGGAAAAAAAGAAAATTCTAAAAGAGAGACGATGTTTGCAAGTCAATTATGTGACTTTTGAAACGGATTGGAAAGTTGAGTAATTTTATTTTTCCCAATCAAATCTTGGAAAAGAATCAAAAACTTTAAAAATTCCCTCTGACCATTGATTACAAACCTTTGCGTAATTGTCATCTGAAACATTCAAACACTCTAGCGTAGAAAGTTTATCAGCATCTTTTTTAAGAACTGCAAAATCTATGGGAGGTCCAACAGTAAGGTCACTTTTTAATGTGGAGTCCATTGAAATTAGTGCACAGCGTGATGCATCACCAATTGAAACAGTTGGCTTTATAACTCTATCAAGAATTGGTTTACCATATTTTACCTCTCCAATTACAAGGTATGGTTTACTATCTGCTGGTCTTATGTAATTACCTTGAGGATAAACTAAATATAATTCATGATGCTGTCCTTTGATTTGTCCACCAACAATGAAAGTAGAACCTAACAAAACGTTGTCAGTATTTATACCTTGCGGTGCTGAGTGCTCAATATTTAGTGATCCAACATAAGATGCTATTTGTTCAAAATCACTACAAGTATTTAAATTCATTATACCTGATGAACTTTTTAAATCTTTTTCAATTGATTTAAAAACGGCTTGAGATGTTCCTAAATTTCCTGATGTTACAATTACAATGGTTCGATCACCAACATCGTGAGTCATCATTTTAGAATAAATATTTACATTATCTAAACCAGCGTTAGTTCTTGAGTCTGAAGCAAAAACAAGCCCTTCATTCGTTTTAATACCTATGCAGTAAGTCATCTCATTTAAATAATTAGTAAATTATAACATTTTTTCATAATCAATTAAAAGCATAACAGATATATCCAATACGCATTTGCTTATTTTATTTAAGTAATAAACACTATTAAGTTATGGTTTCTAAGCTTTGGAAAAACTATAATTCGACTCATGCTTATGATGGTTATTTTACCAAAGATAATAAACTACGAAAGCATGCTACCATCATTTCATCAATCTTAGAGAGATATGGAAAAAAAAAGCTTCAAGAAATTGAGAAGAATTGCCAAAGCACAATAAGCGCGAGAGGAATAAATTTTAGAGTATATGCTGCGAATAATAGAGCGGAAGAAAAAAAATGGCCTCTTGATATTATTCCACGAATTATTCCAAAAACACAATGGAATAAAGTTTCAAAAGGTTTAAAACAACGTGTAAAAGCTTTAAATTTGTTTATTGATGATGCTTATAATCAAAAAAAAATATTCAAAGATAAAGTTGTTCCAAAAGAAATAATTTTTAACTCTCCCTATTATATAAAAGAATGTGAAGGGTTTTCTCCTAAACACAAAGCTTGGTCAAATATTTCAGGAGTAGATTTAATAAGAAATACAAATGGTGATTATTTAGTTTTAGAGGATAATTTAAGAGTTCCGTCTGGAGTTTCTTATATGCTTGAAAATAGAATGGTCATGAGAGATGTGTTTCCTGAACTGTTTACGAGGTATAAAGTTGCATCAATTCACCAGTACACAAATAAATTATTCAATTGTATGGTTGAGTGTATTCCAAAAAAAACTGCGAATCCTCATATGGTAGTTTTAACACCTGGTATATATAACTCTGCATACTTTGAGCATTCTTTCTTGGCAGATCAGATGGGTATTGCTTTAGTAGAAGGAAAAGATTTGTTTGTTGAAAATGATGTTGTTTACATGAAGACTGTAAAGGGTCCTCTAAAAGTTGATTGCATATACAGACGTCTTGATGATAATTTTTTAGATCCCAAGGTATTTAATAAAGAGTCAGTTATAGGTGTTCCAGGGTTATTTAAAAGTTGGCGTAAAGGGAATGTTGGCATTATAAATGCTATAGGCACAGGGATCGCTGATGACAAAGTAGTTTACTCTTATGTTAATAAAATGATTGTTTATTATCTTGGTGAACAACCTATTTTAAATCAGGTAGAAACCTATTTGTGTCACAATAAAAATGAAAGAAACTATGTCATTGAAAACATTTCTAAGTTAGTTGTGAAGCCTGCTAATGCCTCAGGTGGTTATGGAATAATGATAGGTCCAAAAGCAGATAAAAAAGAAAGAGATGATGTGATTGCCAAAATTAAGAAAAATCCTAGAGAGTACATTGCGCAACCGCTTGAAATTCTTTCAACCGCACCCACAATTACTGAAAATGATATTGAGCCTAGGCATCTTGATTTAAGACCATTTGTGCTAAGTGGAAAAACTACTTATGTAAGCACAGGAGGATTGACAAGAGTTGCTCTAAGAAAAGGGAGTACTATTGTTAATAGTTCTCAAGGTGGTGGATCTAAAGATACACTAATCGTTGATGTTTAAATTTTTATATATCTTGAAGAGAATTAACTTCTAATTTTTTTGTTTTAAGTGACTTGATTGCTTCTAAACATGCTAGTGCTGTTGACATATTGGTGCAATAAGGAACTTTATTTTTAAGCGTTCCTCTTCTTAGTGCTATTGCATCATTTAATCTGTGTTCAGTATTTCCGCCACCAGTATTAATAACTAGACCAATTTTTTTAGAGTCTAATACATCTACTATATGAGGTGAGCCACTACTGACTTTATTAATAATTCTACATCTCATCCCATGTTTTCTAATATATTCCGCCGTTCCACGTGTTGCACAAAGCGTAAATTTTAATTTAATTAATTCTTTAGCAAGGCCTATTCCTTCATCTTTGTGACTATCTTTTAAAGAGATAAACGCTAATCCATCTTTAGGTAAAGAGTTAGCAGAGGCTATTTGGCTTTTTGCAAAAGCCATTCCAAAGTTTTTATCAAATCCCATTACTTCACCTGTTGATTTCATTTCAGGACCTAAAAGCAGATCGCTGTTTGGAAATTTATTAAAAGGGAACACAGCTTCTTTAACTGCATACATTCCTTTAGATTTATCTCTTAAATTAAATTTTGATAATTTTTCACCTGCCATTACACGTGATGCAATTTTTGCAAGGGGTAATCCTTTTGCTTTAGATACAAATGGTACTGTTCGACTTGCTCTAGGATTTACTTCAATTACATAAATTTCATCTTTTTTAATTGCATATTGAATATTCATAAAACCTTTAACTTTTAAAGCTAATGCTAGTTTCTTAGTTTGATTTTCAATTTCTTTAATCAAAAATGGTTTTATAGATACGGGAGGTAAACTACATGCAGAGTCCCCAGAGTGGATACCAGCTTCTTCTATGTGCTGCATGATCCCTGCAACATGAACTTGTTTTCCATCTGAGATGGCATCAACATCAATCTCCATTGCATGATCAATAAATTTATCGATTAAAATTGGATTTTCCTCAGCAGCTTTAAAGGCCTCTTCTACAAAATTTTTAAGTTGGCTTTTTTCATGAACAATTTCCATTGCTCTTCCACCTAACACATAAGAAGGTCTTACCATTAAAGGTAAACCAATTTTTTCAGAAATTTGTATTGCTTGTTTAAATGTTTTTGCAATCCCACTTTCTGCTTGTTTTAATTTTAGTTTACTTAACAAATTTCTAAATCGATCTCTGTCTTCAGCTAAATCTATTGAAGTGTACTGAGTTCCTAGAATTGGAAGTTTGTGGTCATGTAAAAATTTTGCAAGTTTAATTGGTGTTTGCCCACCAAACTGAGCAATAATTCCAACTAAATTTCCTTTTTCTTGCTCTTTCGTAATAATATTAAAAACATACTCTTCTTTTAGGGGCTCAAAATAAAGTCTGTCACTGGTGTCATAATCGGTTGAAACAGTTTCAGGGTTACAATTAATCATGATTGTTTCAAAACCAGCTTCCTTTAATGAAAAACTTGCCTGACAGCAGCAATAATCAAATTCTATACCTTGTCCTATTCTATTAGGACCTCCTCCTAAAATTATAATTTTTTTCTTTAAAGAGGGATCTGCTTCACACTCTGAATTAAGAGAGAAATTTCGTTGATATGTAGAATACATGTAAGGTGTAAAGGACTTAAATTCAGCAGCACAAGTATCAACCTTTTTAAATACAGGAAAAATTTTTAGTGCTGTTCTTTTTCTTCTAACAATATCCTCAGAAGTCTTGGTTAATTCAGAAAGTTTTTTATCAGAAAAACCAATTGATTTTATTCTATTAAATTCAGCAAAATCCTTTGGTAATCCTTTCTTTTTGATCATAGTTTCATTATCTACGATTTCTTTAATTTGCTCTAAAAACCAGGGATCAATTTTAGATAATGTAAATATTCTTTTTAAGTTAATTTTCTTTCTTAATGCTTCAGCAACTACAAGAAGTTTATTTGGAATATTTTCTTTAAGTTTTTTTTCAATTTGCTTTTTATTTAGATCAAACACTCTATCTAATCCTGAAAAACCTGTTTCAAGAGAAACCAATGCTTTTTGAAGTGACTCTTTAAAATTTCTACCAATTGCCATTGCTTCTCCAACTGATTTCATTGAGGTACCTAATATTGCTGGAGAGGTTGAAAATTTTTCAAAAGTAAATCTTGGAATTTTTGTTACCACATAATCAATGCTAGGCTCAAAGGATGCTGGCGTAACTTTTGTAATTTCGTTTTTTAATTCATCCAGGGTGTAACCAACAGCTAGTTTTGCTGCAACTTTTGCAATTGGAAAACCAGTTGCTTTTGATGCGAGTGCCGATGATCTAGAAACTCTTGGGTTCATTTCTATAACAACCATTCGTCCATTTTTTGGATTGATTGCAAATTGAACATTGGATCCACCTGTCTCCACTCCAATTTTTCTTAGGCAAGCAATGGAAGCATTTCTCATCACTTGATATTCTTTATCAGTAAGGGTTAGTGCGGGGGCAACTGTTACTGAGTCTCCAGTATGAATTCCCATAGGATCAACATTTTCGATAGAACATATAATAATACAGTTATCTTTTTTATCTCTTACCACTTCCATCTCAAATTCTTTCCAGCCTTCTAAACATTCTTCTACTAATACTTGGCTAACTGGAGACTCGTGTAGTCCACTTTTAATTATTTTTAAGTAATCCTTTTTATTTTTAGCAATACCACCCCCAAGACCTCCAAGTGTAAATGCAGGTCTTATGATTGCAGGTAAACCAATTTTTTTTAAAACTTTTGAGGCTTGGTTGATATTGTTGACAATCTCAGATTTAGGTAAATCTAAACCAATATCGATCATATTTTTTCTAAATTTTTTTCTATCCTCTGCATTGGCAATTGCTTTAGAATTTGCACCTATGAGTTCAATTTTATATTTTTTTAAAATTCCTTTTTTTTCAGCCTCCATTGCAAGATTGAGTGCAGTTTGACCACCCATTGTTGGAAGAATTGCATCAGGTTTTTCTTTGATAAGTATTTTTTCTAAAACTTCTAATGTTATGGGCTCGATATAAGTTTGATCCGCAACATCTGGATCAGTCATAATGGTTGCGGGATTTGAGTTAATTAATATTACTTTATAACCCTCATCTTTTAACGCTTTACAAGCTTGTGTACCCGAGTAATCAAACTCACATGCTTGACCAATAATAATGGGTCCAGCTCCCACAACTAATATTTTTTTAATATCTTTTCTTTTTGGCATTTTTTTTCATGTTGTTAATAAATTCTTGAAAGAGGTAGACGCTATCTTGTGGTCCAGGGTTAGACTCTGGATGATATTGTACTGAAAATATTGGTTTGTTTTTAAGTCTTATTCCCTCAATGGTGTTGTCAAATAGAGACTTATGAGTTACTTCAATTTTTTTAGGTAAAGTTTCTTCAACCACTACAAAACCATGATTTTGACTGGTGATTTCTACTTTATCGTGGACTAAATTTTTAACAGGATGATTAGCTCCTCTGTGGCCCAACTTCATTTTTTTTGTTTTACCACCTAAGGCTAAAGCTAAAATTTGATGACCTAAACAAATTCCAAATATAGGTAAATTTTTTTTGATTAATTCATTAAGTATTTCTATCGCGTATTTTCCTGTAGCTGCTGGATCACCAGGACCATTAGATAAAAATATTCCATTTGGCTTAAGATTTAAAATTTTTTCTGCAGAAGTTTTACAAGAAACAACTGTTACTTTGCATTTGAAGTCTGAAAAATATCTTAAAATATTTTTTTTTATTCCATAATCAATTGCAACTACATGAAAAAGGTTTTTTGTATTCTTTTTATATCCTATTTCTTTCTTCCAAGTTTGAAGTCCTTTCCAAATGTAGTTCTTTGCGGTTGTGACAGTTTCTGCAAGATCAAGGTTTTTTAAACCACTCCATTTAATGGTAGAATTCGTTAACTTGTTGACATTAAACTTTCCGTCTTTTGAGTAAGCAATTGTTCCCTTAGGTGCCCCTTTATCTCTAATAAAGTTTGTTAAACTTCGAGTGTCCAGACCTGTAATTCCTACAATTTTATTTTTTTTGAGCCATGCATCTAAATGCAAAAATGCTCTATAATTTGAAGGAGAAGTTATTTCTGAATTAAAGATTACTCCTCTTGTCCAAATTTTATCAGACTCGACATCTTCTTTATTAGTTCCAACATTTCCAATATGAGGAAAAGTAAAATTTATAATCTGACCTGCGTAAGATGGATCTGAAATTATTTCTTGGTAACCGGTTAAAGAGGTATTAAAGCAAACTTCTCCAGTTGCTTCTCCTTGATAGCCAATCCCAATTCCCTTAAAAACCTTTTTGTTTTCAAGAACCAAAACGCCTGTATTAATCTGTGAATTTTTTGAGTTTGTTTTTTTTGCTTTTTTGATCAATTACAACTCATGAGTTAAAGGTTAATACAATAATTGCTTTATTATCGCAACAGAGATGTATTATAAAATTGTAAAAAAACAATTTTTCTTTTGAAGAATTATTTCTTTGCAGTAAATTCAAAAAAATTATGCCTTTAAAAGATACTATCGAAAACGAATATAAAACTGCTCTTAAATCAAAAGACAAAAATAAAATATCAACCTATAGGTTAATATTGTCATCCATTAAGGATCTAGACATAGTCAACCGATCTGGACCTAATAAAAAAGATACAGACGATGAAGACATTAAGAAGCTTTTGAAAAAAATGGTAAAACAACGAGTCGAATCGATTGATATTTACAAAAAAAATAATCGAACTGATTTGTTAGAAATTGAACAAAATGAGTATAATATTTTAACAGGATTTCTCCCAAAGCAACTTGGAGAAGAGGAAACTAAAAAAATCTGTGAAGATTTAATTGCTAAAGTGGGTGCTAATTCAATTAAAGATATGGGCAAAGTAATGGGTGAGCTAAAGAAAACCCATTCGGATGAAATTGATTTTACTAAAGCAGGCCCGATGATCAAAGATCTATTAAATAAATAATGAAATATCCAAAAGAATACCTTGATGAAATTAAGACAAGGTTAAAAGTATCAACAGTGGTCTCAAAAACAGTTTCCTTAAAAAAAAGAGGTAAAGAGTTTGTTGGGCTGTCTCCATTTAAAAACGAAAAAACACCTTCATTTACAGTAAATGATGAAAAAGAATTTTATCATTGTTTTGCAACTTCAGAGCACGGAAACATTTTTGATTTTGTTATGAAAATTCAAAATCTTAGATTTGGTGAAGCAGTTAAGTATTTAGCCCAATTAGCTGGAATGCAGCCTTATATGTTTTCAATACAAGATGAAGAAAGAGAAAAAAAATGGAAAGAGTACCAATTAATTTTTAGTCAGTATGTAGATTTTTATCACAGTGAATTATTAAAAAACGAGAGTTATTTTATTGCAAGAGATTATTTAAAAAATAGATCTTTAACTAAAGAAGAAGTTAAAAAATTTAAAATTGGATACATAGAAAAAAATCCAAATTTCTTTGAGAAATTAAAAGATAATTATAGTGAGCAAACTTTAGTTGAAACGGGTTTATTTTACTTAGATGAAAAAAAGAAAATTTATGTCGAAAGATTTAGAGGACGATTAATCTTTCCAATCAATAATATCTCAGGTCAACCAATAGCTTTAGGAGGGAGAATAATCGAAAACGTAGATTACTTGGCTAAATATATAAATTCTCCTGAAACAAATTTTTTTAAAAAAGGGTCTAATTTATATAATTTGGATTTAGCTCGAAAGCTTTCTAATAAAATGGATCATATCTATTTAGTTGAGGGCTATATGGATGTTGTTGGTTTAAGTAAAAATGGGATTGACAATGCAGTTGCCAATCTTGGAACTTCTTTGACTGATAAACAAATTTTAACTCTTAATCAGTTTTTTGATGACATTATTATATGTTTTGATGGTGATGAAAGTGGTTATAAAGCTGCATTAAGAGCAGCGGAAAACTCTATTAAAGAATTAAAACCAGAAAAAAATATTTCATTTTTATTTTTACCAGAAAAGGAAGACCCTGATAGTTATGTGAATAAAAATGGTAAAGCTAATTTCATTGATTTTACTAAACAAAGTAAGCTTTCTATTCATCAATTTATTTTTAGTCATTATAAAAAACAAACAGAAAATAATCCTTCTTCATTAGCAATTTTTGAAAAAAAATTGAGAAGTATTGCAAGTACAATTAAGGATGATTTTATAAAAAAATATGTACTAGAATATTTTTTAGAAAAAATTGCTGAATTAACACCACATTCTAATCAAAATAAGAAAAGATTTTTTGTTAAAAGAACTAAATCATTAGATTCAACAAAAAAGCATTTTAATGACAGTCAATCATTGACAGGGGTTGAACTTAAGGAGTTTTCTTTATTATATTTAGTAATGAATAATTTAAATTTGTTACAAGCAAATATACATTTAATTGAAAATATTAAGTTATTTACTGAAGTTAATAAAAAAATATTTGAATTAATAATTGAGAAACTGAAATCTGGAGAGCAAATTACAATTGAGGATTTAAAGTTAGACAATCAATTATTAGAAAAAATAAATAAATTTGCACCTATAAAACATATTCTCAAAAATCAAGCTGAAGACGATCAAAAAACGATCGAATTGTTAGAGGATATTTCAAGAGATTTAATGAATTATGATCTTGAGTTTAGAATACAAGAATTAGAATCGAAGTTCTCAGTTGATATGAGTGAGACCACATTTAATGAGCTAAAAGAGCTGAAAAAAAAGCAGAATCTCAATTAATCCTGCTAATTTAGTCGTGGATTTTTGCAAATTTGACATTATATAAGACTTCCAAACTTTTATTGCTGTGGAAAGAATTATAACAAAATCATTTGCTAGATTAATGGGTCGTGGAACTCATAGAGGTTTTATAACCTATGAGGAATTAAGCAAATCTCTTGGAAAAAGAAATTTATCTGACGAAAACTTGTCTCAAGCTTTTATTCATATTTTGAATGAAAATGTTTCCTTAGTTGAAAAAAAATCTGATTTTAAAGTTTTAAGAAAAAAAGAAAACTCAGGTAAAGAAGAGGGAAAGACAATTGAAAAAAGTGATGATCCTATCAGGATGTATTTACGTGAGATGGGTGGTGTAGAACTTCTTTCTAGAGAAGGTGAAATTGCAATTGCAAAAAGAATTGAGGCTGGAAAAGATGTAATGTTAATTGCGCTTTCTCAAAGCCCAATTACAGCTCAACAGTTTTTTGAGTGGAATGAAAAATTACAAAAAGATGAAATTTTAGTTAGAGAAATTATTGATATTGATACTAATTACATGGAAGACGAGTCAACTGGCCCAAGTGCTAAACAAAAAAATGCTGGTGAGACTGACAAAGAGGAAGGTTCATCTGATGAGGATGATGACTTTAATCCCACTCTTGCTGCAATGGAAACTGAGATTAAGCCTAAAGTTTTAAAAACTGTTAACACTTTAACTAAAGAATATACAAAATTAATAAAATACCAAAAAGAAAAATTAGACTGTGTTTTAAATTCACAAAATTTTTCACCAGCAAAAGACAAGGGTCACGATAAAATTGTTAGTGATATTTTAGAAAATATCAAATCACTTCAGTTATCCCCATCAGTTTTAGAAGAACTTGTGCAAAAACATTATGTTGAAAATAAAAAAATTGTTTCTCTTGAGGGTAATCTTTTAAGACTTGCTATGGATCATAAAATTCCAAGAAATGAATTTGTTAAATTTTATATTGGAAATGAAATTAACCCAAATTTAAAAAAATTCTTAGATACTAATAATATTTGGAAACAATTTTTCACTAAAAATATAGAAGAATTTAAAAATATTAGAGAAAGATTAATTGAAATTAGTCATAAACTTGGAATATCAGTAACAGATTTCAAAAAATTAGTAAGTAGAGTGCAAAAAGGAGAAAAGGAGTCTAGAATTGCAAAAAAAGAGATGGTTGAAGCTAATTTAAGATTAGTAATATCAATCGCAAAAAAATATACTAACCGTGGCCTTCAATTTTTAGATTTAATTCAAGAAGGAAATATTGGCCTGATGAAAGCGGTTGATAAATTTGAATATAGAAGAGGATATAAGTTTTCTACATATGCCACTTGGTGGATTAGGCAAGCTATAACTAGATCAATTGCCGATCAAGCTAGAACGATCCGTATCCCTGTTCACATGATCGAAACAATTAACAAAATAGTCAGAACTCAAAGATTAATTTTGAGTGAATTTGGAAGAGAGGCTACTCCTGAAGAATTAGCTCAAAAACTGAGAATGCCACTTGATAAAGTTAGAAAAGTTTTAAAAATTTCAAAAGAACCCGTATCTTTAGAAAAACCAGTTGGTGATGAGGAGGATAGTAGTCTAGGAGATTTTATTGAAGATACAAAAGCACTAGCACCACTCGAACAAGCAATTAAGTCAAATCTTGGAGAAGCAACTACTAAAATATTATCCACATTAACACCAAGAGAGGAAAGGGTATTGAGAATGAGATTTGGGGTAGGTATGAATACTGATCATACTTTGGAAGAAGTTGGATTACAGTTCTCTGTCACAAGAGAAAGAATTAGACAAATAGAAGCCAAGGCACTAAGAAAATTAAAACACCCAAGTAGATCAAAACAACTAAAAAGCTTCTTAGAAAGTTAATACTGGGCCGTTAGCTCAATAGTAGAGTACTGCATTGACATTGCAGGGGTAGTTGGAGCGTAACCAACACGGCCCACCACACTAATATCTTTAATTGATAACTAAAAAAAAATGATATAACTAACCTTAAGTTTTGGGCCTGTAGCTCAGTTGGTTAGAGCAGTACACTCATAATTTATTTATCTCTAAAAACCGATTTCAAACTAAAAATAAGTTAACATTTTCAACATTAATTTACCAAAACTTTTTTTAACTATTTAAATAATTTTTTACCAACTATTTACCAACGTACACAATCTTGTTAGGGTAATTTATGGCGAAAAGAAAAAAATCTCAAAAAGAAAATTTTTTTGTAAGATTTTGGAATGGAGATTTGTCTCTTCCAATGTCGTATTGGGGAGTTGGTGTTGGTATTGGTATAATTTTTGGTTTCTTAGTTGGAGCATTCACTATCGCTGTAGGAATGAGTGAAGATGCTATGTGGGGATTTTTTATTCCTTTTCAAATTTATACAGTAGTTGGAATTTGGAGATCTGCAGACAAATATAGAGGTACTAAATTTTGGGCAATCCTTGCAAAAATTGCAGTAGTATTTGGTATAGTATCGAATTTGTTTTCAATGATCTATGGTGTTTAATTAAAAAAAGCTATCAATCCAACAATTATAAAAAACCATCCTATCGAGTACTTAATTGTTTCAGATTTTGTATAACCTCTATTTACTAAATCTTCTTTATAGGGATTAAAATAAGCCCGGTATTTTTTATTTAATTTAAATTTCTTAAAATATTCTACTCCATCAACTGCTTTTTTAGACTCATTTAATGGATCAGAAGCCCACTCAGTAACATAATTACATTTTAGACATAGGAGTGGATATATATCTAGACCATCTTTTTCCCTAACTCTTGGAACTTGAGCAATAAGTATTTTAGTATTCATACTTTGTTTTACGTTTTCTAAAGTCTCTTTTTGTCCACAATTTTTACATCTTAATTTAGTATTTCTATTCATATTTTTCCTTTTGAAAGCCCCTCATTTCTGAGGGGCTAGTTTCACATTAGTTAAATAAATTTCCGTGGTAGTTGTAACCACCGAAAACATTTGGTGTAGAATATCCAAATGAACCGTTATTATAGTAGTTGTAACCACCAAAAACGTTAGGGCTACTATATGTAAATGCCTGTGCAGAAGTGGCAATCATAGATAGTAAACCAATTACTAAAGCTAACTTTTTCATACATCCTCCTTTCTGTAAGGTTTGATTAAATCGAAACCGAAATTGATTTCGATTATTCTTAAATGTCTTAATAAGTTTTTCATTTTTTTTCCTTTCGTTATAAGAAAAAGATAATTATGATTTGAAATTAAGGTATGTGAAAAAGCCTTATTAATTCTGGACAAAACCACATTTAATTAGTTTTTATTTGTCCAATATTTGTACTAGAATTTCATTTATAAACTTATGGCTAAGATTAGAGAAATTTCATCAATTGAACACGGTTTGGCTGAAGCTATAAAAAATCTTAAAACTGAATTAATTGAGAGGGCAACCGGAAAAAGCGAGTCTTTTATTCGAAAATGTAGTGATCCAGATCTAGATCAACAATTAGATCATAGAGATGCTGTTAAAATTGATAAAGCGTGTATAGAAAATGGACTTACTCCTTATCTATTAAGAGCGCATGAATACATTATTCTAAAAGAGCTTGAAAATTCGAAGGCTCAAAATCATGATATCAATGAATTATTAGTAAAATTTACAATTCTTCATGGAGAATTAATGAGCGCAATTAATAAAGCAAAAAATCCAGGAGGCGAAAAAGGCGATGCAATTTCAGCTGCAGAAAAAAAAGAAATTTTTGATGCATTTCATGCTTTAGAAAATAAAATTTTAAAAATTAAAACTACAATTGAAAAAACATAATGAGTTTGCTCCTAGTAACTATATTACCATCAATTTTAATAATATTATTTTTTGTTTATTCAGATAAATTTAAAGAACCTAGAGGAGAAATAATTAAAGTATTTCTTTATGGAATTTTAATTACTATTCCTGCTTATTTTTTAAATACTTATATTTCAGACTTCTTTTATAGCAGCACAAGAGTAAGTGAAAATTTAATTTCATCATTTTTAACAGCAGCGCCAGTTGAAGAGGGGTTAAAACTTAGTGTTCTATATTATCTTGTTTATAAAATGAAAGACTTCAATGAACCAATGGATGGAATTGTTTATGGTGTAACAGTTTCGTTAGGTTTTGCTACATTAGAAAATTTTTATTATGTTTATTTGTTAGCTGATTATTTTGAAACTACCTCAATGTCTTTAGCAATCTTAAGATCGTTTTCGGCAGTTCCTGCACATGCTGTGTTTGGAGTTTTCATGGGTTACTTTTTTATGAAGTATGCTTTTATCAAAAAAGGAGATAATTTATTTTTTGCTTTTATTGTTCCATTTGTATTACACGGTTGCTACAATTTATTTGCAGGCTCGAACTTTATAATATCTCTAACATTAATCATAATCTCTTGGATAATTGCTCTTAGAATGTTCTCAAGACTTAAAAAAACTCAAAAGAAAAAAAGACGAGAATATGAAAAAAAAATATAGTAGTAGAAGAAAATTTATTAAAACATCGTTGTTAGGTTTAACAGCTATTACCTTTCCAAATATTATTAGATCTGATGAAAATCAAGATTATGATGTTGTAATAATTGGAGCGGGTGCTGCAGGTCTCGCTGCAACCGAGGAGCTTATCAAAGCAGGTAAAAAAGCAATATGTTTAGAAGCATCAGAAAGAATTGGTGGGAGAGCATTTACAGACAATCAAATATTTGGTGAGCCCTATGATTTGGGTGCCCTTTGGTTAGATAATGGAGAAACAAATCCTTTTAAGAAATTTGGTGAAAACAACTCTAATTTTAATCTTTATAAAGAGAGGTCAGAGGAAATGTACAATCTGTACAGTGGTAATAAAAAAATTACTAAAGAAGATAATATTTGGAAAGTGTATGATGGTATTCAAGGCACTATTGCCAAAACCAGAAAAGATATTGCCCCGATAGAGGTTGTTCCATATCAAGATAATAGATGGTTTGATACTATGCATATGACTATTGGTGCATGGGAGATGGGTAAAGATTTTTCAGATTACTCATGTAAAGATTATAATTTTGATTATGAGATACGAGAGAGTGATCCTTGGCATTGCAAAGAAGGTTTCGGATATTTGGTCTCAGAAATGTTTAAAACTACCCCAGTTAAACTTAATACAAAAGTAAAAGAGATAGACTGGAGTGGGTCTGGAGTTAAAGTCACAACTAACAAAGGAGATATTAAAGCAAAAACATGTCTAATAACTGTCTCAAATGGTGTTTTAAGCTCAGGCGAAATTAAATTTACTCCTAAGCTGAGTATAGAAAAAGAGGAGTCTTTTCACAAAATTTCAATGGGTCATTACAACAGAATTGCCTTCAAATTTAAAAAATTATTTAAAAAAACTCCTAAGGACAAGTATTTGTACTATAGAATTGACAGCCAAAATGCTTCCTCACCAAAAGGAGTTGGAATTACTATTAATCCATCAGACTCAAAATTGTGTTTGTGTGATCCTGGAGGAAATTTTGGTAAAGAATTGTTTTCGGATGACGGATCCACCGCTATTGATTTTGCACTAAATGAATTGAAGAAAATATTTGGAAATAAAATAGAAAAAGATTTGATCAATTCACATGCAGTTGATTGGTCAAATAATAATTTATATTATGGAGCATGGGCCTCAGCTGAACCAGGAGCATTTAAATATAGAGAAATTTTAAGAAAGTCTGTAGGAGATCGTATTTTCTTTGCAGGTGAAGCAACAGCTAAAGATTGGGGAACTGTAGCAGGCGCATATGATTCAGGGAAAATTCAATCCCTAAGTATAATTAAGATGATTTAATGAAAAAAGGTTCAAAATTCATATCATCTATTTTATTATTTTTTTATTTGATTTTGTCAAGTTCAGCTTATGCACAGAATTTTTTTAAATATCCTGACTTCGATGTTTCAAGAGAGGATTGTGACACTTTACTTGAATCTATGAATTATCCTAATGCAGATTATACTAGTGATGAGCCACTAAAGGTATATGTAGATTTATTAATTGAAAGAATTTTCGAAATCAATGGGAAAGAAATGGAATTTGAGGCTTTTTATTCCATGTGGTATGATTGGAATGATGCAAGGTTGGCTCAAACTTTAAAAGATCTAAATCTATATTATGATCAAGGCAAACGAATATATCTTTGTTCATATAATCCTTTAGAACTATGGGGTAATTCAAATAGACTTTTTTATCCAACTATTGAGTTTTATAATAAAAAAACAAAAACTAATATTAATCTTGGCGGAGATGCAGATTGGGTAGATATTTATAGTGACGGAAATGTTGGAACAAGGTTACGAGATAGTTCAAAGTTCTCTGCCAACTTTGATTTTAAAAGATTTCCATTTGATACTCAAAAATTAACTTTTGAGCTGTGGTCAGAATATCCCTCTACACTTATTGAAATTTTACCAGAGCCTATATCGATGCCAAACTATAAAGAAACTAAGTTTGTAATTGATGGAACCCCAATTCAAATACCTGGTTGGAGTATATCAAAAGTTGATTATTACAATTATGATTACCTTGATAATGATGGAATGCCATACCAAGGGTTTTACTTAGACTTATTTATTGAAAGACAGTCTGCCTATTATTTATTTAAAATTATACTGCCTATAGTGTTCATTCTTGCTATATCTTGGTCAGTATTTTGGGTAAGAGGATCGCAATTAGAGGCAAAAGTAAATGTAACAATTGTTTGTTTACTGTCCTTAATTGCTTACAATTTTATTATTGATGAAGATCTTCCAAAGTTGTCTTATTTAACTTTTCTAGATTGTTTTATTTTAATTTCATACTTCTATACTGGTATTGCAACAATGTTATGTGTTTATTCATTTGTTAGAAAATTAAAATCTGGAAAAGATTTAAGTCTAGTTGACAAATATGCCCAAAAGGCTGGACCAATTAGTTATTTTGGGATTTTAATTATTACTTATATTTATTTTTATAATTTGGATGGAGTACTTGCTTTAGTAGCTGGGCCAAGTTTAAATTAAATTTAATGTTTGCAAGTCTCAAAATAACCCAAAAAAAGAAGAAAAGAAAATATGAAAAAAAAATTTAGTCTAATTATAAAAATAGTACTCAATATATTCTTTCTTTCTCTAATAATGACCTATTCTTTTGCAGATGATCAGCCAGGGTGTGAATTAGTAGCAAAAAAATTAAAGGAGATAAAATATGAAGTTGTGCCACAAGATATATATGAAAATTTTGGTTTTTTATTTGGTGAAAAATTAGATGTTAAAAAAAGAGAATGGTCTTTCAAAAAAATTGATAATTATTTTGTTGTTGGGAAAATACTTGATCCTATTTTGGCATCTGAAATTAAATCTGGATATAAAGTTATAAAATTAAACGGTAAACAATTTGATTTTAACGAAGATCAACAAAATATAATTTCAAATGCAGAAACAGCAGAGTTTCAATTCCAATCAAATAAAGGTGAAATTATAGAAAAAAGCCTAAAGAGGTATGATTATTATACTCATACTCCAAAAATAGATATTAAAAGTATTAATTTTAATAAAATTGATACAAAAAATGGCAATGTTGAATTTAATCTAGAATTTGATGTTAGTTCAAATTATACGGCTGAATATCATGAGGAACTTTGGAACGCTTTACAGGGAAGTTTAATATTTAAAACAGAAGATGGCGATTATTCTTATTATGTTTGTGATTATTCTGATGAAGAATTTTCTAAAATAAAAATTCCTAAACCATTTCATGGGTTCAAAATTTTAAATTTATCAAAGAGTAATAAAAACCTTGCATTAGACAATTCTTTTAAATTAACACCTTATGCAAAAGTATTAAATAATGATGATGAATATTTAATGGTAGAAGAATTTGTAGGTGGGTTTTATTCAATGAAAAATAAGTTTAATTTAAAAACTTTTCCTTTTGATAGACAAACAATTAGTATTAAAATAATTGATGATTTTCAGAGGATTCCAAACAAGATAATTACTGAGTCCGGTTTAACTTATCTTGCAATGGATCAAATTATTAAAAATAACGACATACCAGGTTGGAATACGGTCTCTTTTGAATTTAATAATTTTCAATATCAAGACTCTTATGCAATGAAAGATGATTTTTCAGATGGTATAGAATTATCTTTAGTTATAGAGAGAAAACATAGTTACTATTTATATAAAGTCATACTTCCCATCATCTTAATACTTTCTGTTTGTTGGTTAGTTGTTTGGATTGATCCAAAAGAGCTTGAAGCCAGATTAACAGTAACAATAGTTTGTCTATTATCTTTAATTGCATATAATTTTGTAATTGATTCAGAATTACCAAAATTGGAGTATTTAACAGTTCTAGACTGGATAATTTTAACTTCATATGTGTATGCAGTTATACCAAACATCTTAAGTGTCGTTTCATTTAGAGTACAAAAAAATAACAAATTATTAAGCGATAAAATCGAAATTATTAGTACAAGATATGGTGCATTATCTTATTTACTTATTATTTTTCTAATAATATTAGTAAATGCAAATTTAAATGTAGAAAATTCCACCGCAATTATTTCTTGGATGACTGGCTTTTGATTGAGAATAAGTAAAGTGATTTTGTCCAATTCTTTTTAGCTCATTACACAGGAAATTTAATCAATCAGTAATTATATTTAATCTGTAAGGCAAAAAGTCTTACAGAAAGGATAAAAAATGACTTTGAAGCAATATTTAATAGCTGGTGTAATAGAGCAAGCTATAGTTCTAGGGTTAATTTTACCAGCTACTGGTTGGTGGTTTAGCTTTTTTGCATTAACTGCTGTCTTTAATTTAGTTGCTGGTGGATTTAGAAAGTAACTATGTGTTATTTAAACAGATAGATCTGGGAGAAATACAACTCCCAGGTCATATTTTTTTACCAACGTATTACCAACGCTTTCCTAAACATACGGAACACAAGAACAACATCATTAGAACATTAAACTTATTCTTACCTTGAATGAAATTTAAAAAAGAAGTAAAACCAAGCAAATTGAGTAGGGCCTGTAGCTCAGTTGGTTAGAGCAGTACACTCATAATTTCTTTCTCTTCAAAGAAACCAAATTCACTTCAAATAAGATAGCATTTACACGATTTTTTGCCAAGCAATTTTAAAAATTTCCTTACCAACTATTTACCAACCATTTACCAACAAATGCAAATTTATGAGTCCACATTTAGTAAGTAAATCAACACAAACACAATATCGAGTCTTGGTTTTATTTTCTTAAATTAGTTGTCGAAAACCCGCATAAAGACTCGAGAATTGCAAACAACTTTTCAACCTTAAACCCGATCAGAAATAGCGTTTAATGGACTCTGCAGCGCCCGTATTTAAGCAGCAAGATTGAATTCGAAAAACACATCACAAAAATAAAATTGCTCTCTATGAGCTTCTAATTAAGTTTAATAAGAGCTCGGCCCTGTTGGGCCTCGCTCTGCTTCGCAAGTGCTTCGCTAAACAAAAAAGATACTAACCCGTTTTAGAAACTGAAACAAAAAAGATACCCCATACCCCCGAAATGAGATTTAGGTTCTTATAGTCTTACCCTTTACACTAGGTTATTCACACTTACACACCTCAAAAAAATTTTAAAAATTTGAAATACTTTTGATCTTGGATTATCCTATAAATATTTTATGGCTTGGTATAACTCAACGGGGAAAGAAAACGATAAATCACTTTATCAAGAAAGAGTTATAGATAGGTGTTTGTTTTGCGGACAGCACAAAGAGATCAAATGCAATATGTCAATTCAATTTTCAGAGTTTGAAATATCCAACGGGCCTTGTTGCAAGAGTTGTTATTCAGCGAATGCGAAAGTAGTTAAAGCAGTTTAGTCAGCGCCGCCAATCGAATTTTGTATGGAAGTACTATCAGCGACGCCGAGATGTATATTATTAATGCATTCCTAATATAGTTTTGCGGAGCGTGAATTGAAAGAAGTTATTGGTGGTCATAGTGAAAAATAGTGAGAAAAAAGAAGCAAGAGCAATTTGAACACGGCTCAAGAACCAACTAAACCCCGCCTCTTGAAGAGCTCCAAAAACTTTTGTTATCCGTCGAATTTAGGAAGTTTGTTTTTCCTATCTAATCCAAGCTTTTTATTCCTCTCTCTAGTCCGATCTTCTTGGTATTTTTCTAATTCTCTCATCCGTTCTTCGCCCTCTTTCCTCAAGCGTTCTTTTTCAGCTCTCTGTTTCTTACGCTCTTCGGGTGTAGGTTCGGGCCCAAATATCTCTTCGATATCTCGCTTTTGATACGCCTCATAATCTTCACGATCATAATTCTTTCTGATCCTGTTTCGAGCTTCTTCGATATTTATTTTGGCGTCGGCGTTAATGTTTAAATTTCTTTCAACATAGAAACCTTGAACTTTACCTTTGAGCTCTTCGCATTTGGCAGCAACTCCATATTGACCTTTGGCCCTAGCTTCTTGTTGGATACGGGTTAAGTTTGCCATATGTTTTTGTTTATCTAACATCCAAACTTCCATATTACCCATTAACCGATCTTGAATTACTTTTGCCACCGCAGGATTTTTTCTGAAGTCCAACAATTCGTGTGCTCTTTGATAAGCTGAAGTCCTACTATAACCCGCCCGAATTGCGCATTCAGTTGCGGATAATTCCCCGTACTTGCTGCAGTACAAATCAATAAATTTAATTTGTTTTCCTGTAGCGTCGGGAAGATTTATTTCAGGTTTATTACTGCCGCCGAACTCCCGTTCTTTCATAACTTCTTCGTGGATATTCTCGAACTCATCAAGCAGCTCTTCTTTGTTCATCTTTGATATTTCTTCTTTTGATAGTTTCTTAATCATTTGTAAAATTTAACCTCACTTTTTTATTTTTACCTAACTTGGCTTCAACGATTGTTAAGTATCCCGCCTCTGCCAAATCATCTATTGCTTCGTTCTTTCTCTGCCTTGTCATCCAGCGTTTAGTTTCTTTATTCGAAACAACATATGAATCTTTTGCGCTGCCAAATTGGAACTTATCCATTCCCATTTTCCATTTTAAAATATTGTAAATAATTAATCCGTATTGCCCCGCAGCTTTATAACAAAGAAAACTTTCTTCAGGCCGATAGTCAGCGATAAAATCTTTTTTCTTATCTCGAGCTGCAATGGGTTTGCCTGATCTACTATGGGTTATAATATTATTATATTTCATATTATATATATTTATTAAAGACTACGGGTGGTTGCTTTGAGTACACAATGTCCGAATTAGAAACCTGTTTATTTTTCGTCCACTCTAATTTTTCATAAAGTTTTTCCCAACGCTCTTTGTGTTCGCCGTCTTGGTTAAATTGTTTTCTGATTATGTTTGTATCAACAGGAATAGCAGCTCCGATTACTTTTTCTGCAGCGTCGCTCATAATCTTTTTTAATTTTCTAATATTCTTTGCGCTGCCTTTTCGTTTCATATGAATTAAAACTGCGTCGTGAATAATCATAGATATTTCAAATCCCGCTTCATCCAAATCAATAATTGCTCTTCGTAATATTTCTGATCCGTGAGATTGAATTGGCCAATTAATTAATCTTCTTGGATTTATTTTTTCGTTCGGGGATATCCAATACTTCCAACCATATTTAGTTAGAAAGTATCCACGCTGCATTGCTTTTGCGATTATGCTTTTAGACCAATCCTGAAAAACTTTATAATAATTTACTATTTGAGAATGAATGAAAGTTGCATTTGGCAATGTCATATTTAATTTATTCATTAATCCAAATGGTGTTTGTCCATAACCAATCGCCAAGAAAGATTGTTTATATAATTCTCTTTCTTTGCCGTGAGTTTTCTTTGTTGCAAATTCGGGAACTGCGCCAACACCTTTTGCAGTAAATAAATATGGATCGCCGCTATTTACCGCCCCAATCATATTTTCGTCTTTGGATAAATGGGCCTGAATAACTGCTTCCTGACTTTTCCAATCTGCATAAACTAAAATATGTTTATCGTCCGTTCCGATTATTGTTCTCATTCTTCTTGGAGCACCAAAGGGATTAATGGCAGTTGAAACATTTGTTCTTCCAGTAATTTGTCCGAATAAATTTAGCGGAGCTCTAGATCGTCCGTCATTGCCAACGGAAAATCCCTTTAGTGTTCTTGCTTCAATGATGAACTTTGAATTTCTAAACGCCATAATTTCAGGGCATACTTCTTGAAATCTATAAATGGTTCTGTCATCTGTTTTTAATCTTCCTGTTTCTGATTTAGGCCAACGCTTAAAAAGACCTATTCGCTTCAATTCTTTTTCAAATTTTTTATGACTAAACTTTCCATATTCATACACATCAAAGATTTTATTTAGCTCTTCAATTTCTAATTCTCTTACTGCTTCATAGTTTTCTTTTAGATCATTATAGAGCTGCAAGTTTAAAGGTATTCCGTTTGCATATATTTGGGCCTCTATTCCTTTTGATCTTCCGTGAAAGATTGCCTGTTGTAGTACTCGAACAAAGTTATTATCAAGCTGCTCTAGTCGTTCGCATTGTTTTAAAAATAATTTTTCAGTTAATAAAACATCTTCTAAACAATAGTCTAATATTCCTGTTTTATCTTCTTCAGGGTAATCGGGATAATTGTTAATAATAAAATCACGCCAATATCTTTTCTTATCGGCGTTCATTATTTCGTTAATGCCGTATCGCTGACAAGTTTCCAATAGTCCAAATCCTTTTTTAATTTTTCCATTTTCTAGTTTCTTTTCCTCGACGAAAGTATCCCAAATATATTTCGGCTTTTCATATCCAAGTGCAACATCACATCCAACTTCAGCATTTGAGAAGTGAGCAATGAACAGGGTTTCCGAAATTTCAAACGGGGATCGGGGAGCTTCTTCAAGCAGCCATTGTTTTATTATTTTCTGTGAGTGCAGCTCTTTATAAACTACACAAACAGGGGACGGGGGATTGCCGTCTGTGATTTTAAATTCATAATCATAGACAACAACATTTTTAAAATTATCGAAAACTTTATTCATTATTCCTTTTCCTCTTCAACTAATTTCAATGGAACTTGAACTCCCAACATTTGTTGAACATACTTATTCGTTTCATAGTTATCGGGGTTCAATGTAAAATCTTTTCCGAATGCTTTAATAATTACTTCGTCATAATCTAGTTTGAATTTAGGTTCGCCGAATGCTTTTTGCTCTTCGTCTTTTGCAACGAAACATTGATAAGCTGCAGTTTCTTCGTGAGAAATATATTTAACCCATTTCTTTTGAGCGATCTCAACAATTTGTATTGCAGTATCAATCCACCTATTAGAAGTTAATCTTCCATAAGGTTCTGTAATAGGCCAAATCCCCATTCTACCTTGTGAAGTTTCATAGAAAGCGAGATAACATTTTCTAAATTTTCTGAAGTCGTGCTTAACTCTTTCTTTGAAATTGATATCGCCACCAAGAATAAAATCTTCATTCTTTCGGCCAACTTTAATCCTAATTATTATTCCCTTTTTGATATCATTCAGGGAGCTGCCATAAATACGAAACCACTCCGTATCTTGTTCAGGTTTATATTTTGAAATATGTCCGTCTGTGAATACAGGAACTCCCGTTAATCCTGTGTTAAAATCATCCGAAACAGTAAGCTCATCAACAATTTTAGTTGGGCCTTTTGATATTTTTTGTTCTTGCATTAATCAACATCTCCTTTTTTATTTTGTGATTTACATTTTGAAGAATTTTTAAAAGATCCCTGTTTTGTCGTAGAGTAAGCACCCATAACTGCCTATTGTTCTCACAATGACCTAACAAAAATTCCATTGCTTCCTCGAGTGAATTGAAAGTCTTTTTCCAATCCCAATCGACGAATTTTCTATAAGCGAACTTCTCTAAAACTTTGAGCCACTCCGCCTCTTCGTTCAAACAATTTTGAACAAATTTTTCGTTCTCATCCCAATCTTTAAAAAATCTAGTATCTTCTTCCATTTAGTTTAACTCCTCTTTCGGTTTCATTTCTTGGTGTTCGTCATCATCTTGGCAAGTCTGACAGAAACCCGTTTGATGATATTCTCTTTGATGAGCTTCTGATTTAAACCCAACGGCTTCTCTTCCACACCAAGCACAAATTTTTTGTTTGATATAAAAATAAACTTCTCTGTGAGCTCTGTTTAAAAGCTGAAGAAATAACATTGGTTTAATCGGGTGGTTCTTATCAACTATTCTATGCAGCAATTCAGCAGCTCTTAAATATTTGGAGCTTCTTTTGAAACCTTGCATTAGTTTATCTTTTAAATTTTCCATTATTTAATTCCTAATAATCCCGCTAATCCTGTTGTTTGATTTCTTCTTTTTTCTCTCTCGCTCTCTTCAAGAATTTGTTTATATCTTTGTTCTAATCTCAAAGTTTCGGGATCAGGTTGAATAGGTTTAGGCGGATCGAATACAGGCAATATGTTTGTTAATGGCTGCTCAACTTTCTTTGGCTCATTGTAAGCTGAAATAAATTTTAATTCTTTTTTGGTTAAATATTTTCTTTGATCTTTGTCATTGTATTTTTCTCTCAAATACTCTCGCATTTCTTTTTTCTCTGTTGGTGTTCCTGATTTAATTGTTGAATCTAAAATCACATCCCAACTATTCATCTTTTGTCTTTGACTACGATCACTTGGGAAAGTGCTGCTATCTGAATTATTAAATGGCTTTGGTTTTTGTTTCATATTTTCAAAATCAACTATTCGTGGATCGTCGTAGTGTTTGGGTTTTACATTGCTTTCGCCGTGCTCATACATCAAACGCTCTAATCTTTCGTTGAAGTTTTCTTGTCTGAAGTTTCTCTTTGGAGCTCCACCATTTGCAAACTTTTGAATTGTTTTTGTTTTTGGTGGTACTGCTTTTGGTTTTCTTACAGGAACATTTTTTCCTTTGTTCTGTACATTGTTGAGTGCAGTTTCAAATGGCCCAACTTCTTTTTCTTTAAACTTATTTATAAACTGACCTGAACCCCCGTCATAAATTATTGGCTCTTTGCTGCTTAAATCTAATTCAGGAAATAATGTTAATTGCTTTTTCATTTCTTCCTATTGAGTGATTTATCAACTAGCTCATCAATAACTTTTAATTCTTCAGGTGTAAGTTTTGATCTGAATTCCATTGTTTTATAAAAGGTATCTAGTAGATCGTCGGGACTTGGTTTAAATGTTTTATCGGGACTTCCGCCCTCGTTTAATGCGTCCCTGTAATATTCTTTTGCAAAGTCTTTGTCTGATCCTTTGTATCCGTTCTCTCTTGCTTTTTCTAAAGCGTCTAAAAATTCTCTTGCTTCAATTACTTCATCAATTTCAATTTCATTCTTCGCCATTTTCATAATGACGCTATCTCTCGGACTAGGGCCTCGATATATTTCCTTATCGATCATCATAATTTTATTCTCATTTGTTTTAAGACTTCAGGTAAATTGTAATAAACAACTCCGTTTGGATCTTTGTAGTAATTAAATCCTGTTCCTTTACTTCGAGAAACTCTCAAAGAATTATCGTTTCGTTTTGAAAGTATCTTCGCTAGTTGTGGGCTGCTAACGAGTTGAACTTGTTTAATGATTTCTTTTAGGCCCTCATCTGAAATTTGATAATCAGATAAATCAATCGGCACATATTTTTTCTTTTTCATAGTGCCGTTTTTTATTTTATTTTAAATAATCGGATAAACGCCCAAGCAGTTGGGGAAAATTATCTACGCCTTGCAGCGATAATTGAGTCTCTTTTTCTTCTCATTTCAGCAATCTTTTTATTCTCTTGATCTAATTTTGAAAGTTTATTTCTAATTTGTTCTTGTCGTTTCTTATAACTTTCAGACAATTCTCTCTTTGGTAAATTTACAAATGGGAGCTTCTTCCAAATATCTACTTTCTTTAAAAATGTTTTTGAAGTCATCCCTGAAGTTTTTATTTTTGAAACTGCTATAAACCAAAATGTTTTTGATTTCTTTATGTCTGCAATAAATCGATCGTCGTATAATCTCATAACTGCTTTCCCAAATGATAATCTATTTTTCTTTTGATACGCTGCAACTTCATCAAGAAACATTAAAAAATGAATTCGGATATCAGTATCGTTCCACATTCGACCGATCTTGGTTTCTGTCCCAATCCAATTTTTATCTAATATCTCTCGCTCTAAAATCTGTTGAACTTCTTCAGGTTTTACACCCAAAGAATTCCAAATCATTGCCAAGTGCTGCCAAGTAAATGGTTTCTTTTTCATAATAATATACAGGCATAGTTTTACTCGGCTTTCTTGAGTTGTTCAACATTGCTTTCGTAAATGTTATCGATTTTCAATTCATCATCTTCAGGGACAATGTAATGATCTCTCGTAACTTTTGTTGAAGAGTGATTTAGTTTTCTTGCAGCAATCTCAATTCCTTTTTTCTGCGCAATGTAGCTGCCAAAAGTCTTTCTGCAAATTTTAAACATTAGTTTAGTTGATAGCTCTAATCTTTCATTTAAAGCTGCTAAATGTTTTCTGAAACTTGAATAAGTTGCAGTTTTATAAATGTTATTCTTTTGCGGAAATAGGAACGGGGATTTAACGGCCCAAGCGTTCTTTTCCGTATATCTTGAACGCTGCAATCTTAATAAAATTTGTAGTGATTGATTATCAATATAAACTAATTCAGATTTTCTGTTTTTAGTATCACGCAAATAGATCATCTTTTCACGCTCCCAATTATCAACTAACCACCCTGAACATTCCTCAAAATGTTTCTTATCAGTTGGCTGCTTCCAAGCTAAATGCAGCAGCTCTTCTTCTCTTTTTCCTGTCAATAATAACAATGCAATATAAGTCAGGAAACGGGGAAAGAAATCAAACGCTTTACTAAAACAATAATCAATAACTTTCTTTCGATCAACTTCATCAAGTTTAATTTTAATTTTATTCTCTTTAAACTTGGTTATGTTTTGAACAGGATTAATTGCTTTGATTTTCTTTTTCTTAATGGCCCAAGAATAAATAATCGAAATCATTTTAACTACATCATTCGCAGTTGTTTTTGTTTCTTTCATTCTTGTTTGAACCACTTCAATATGCCATTGTTCAATATCTTTTAATGGATAATCTTTAAGCGGTTTGTTTGAAATACGATCATCATATTCGATCACATTCGACAATCGATCACGAACAACGGAACTCCCTTTCAGTAAAATATAAGTGTTAATCAATTTCTTATATTTGTGGATCGTGGATTTTTTATATTCGTGCTTTTCTGATTTATCAGCTAATCGATAATCATTTAAACCACTATTTAAAAAGTCTTTTGCAAGAGCTCCAAAAGTCTTTTGATCTGACTTTTGTTTCGGCTGCCTCATTGCTTTTAGAATATTCGGCAGCTCCATTTTAGCAGCTCTGTAATCACGCTGCGGATGATCTTCCATTCTAAAAATTTTCTTATAAACGGCGTTAGTTTCAACACGATTTTTCTTCTTGTTGTACATCTCTAATCTTTGCACCGCATAGAAAACTTGTGTTCCTGACGGATATAAAAATATACATAATCCCTCTGTTGAACTATCGAAACGCTTATCAGGTAATTGCTTTCCCTTTTTTGAAATCTTGCCCTGATATTTTAATTGATATCGAAGCTTCCTTTGAGTGAACGGAAAAGTAGCTTCGGTTATTATTTCTTGTTTTTGATATTGCCTAATCATAAATATACATCCTTTCGTTTTGCATTAGTGTATGGTTCTTAACGAAAGATTTATGATCGGATAAAATTCCAACTGCTCGGGAAAAGTGAAATCCACTTACCAACAGATTTACCAACAAAAGTAATTACAGACAGAAACAAACAGAAACATTTATAGAACTTATGTTCTTGTCCAACTCTTGAAATTGTTGTATTACCTTAATTAATTTCAAGGGCCTGTAGCTCAGTTGGTTAGAGCAGTACACTCATAATGTATTGGTCCCAGGTTCGAGTCCTGGCGGGCCCACCAACTAAATTAATTTTTTGAAAATTTCTTTAAAGTTTTGAATAGGGCGTTAATATTTCCATCATTAGAATTTAAGATTGATGAAAACTCTTCCTTTTGAGTTCTTGCTAAACTTAAACCCTCTATAATTAAATCTCTAATTAATGGGTTTTTAGGGTCTTTCGTATAAACTCTCCAATCAATTTTTATTTCAGGTCTTTCAGAAGTTCCTACTAAAACACTATTTACGATTGTATAGTTTACATTCAACACTTTTTTACTATTAACTTCTATTTCAGGATTAGTATATTCAGCCAATCGGCTAGAGAAACTTTTTAAAAAATAATCTTCAAATAATTTAAAATATTCAATTTTTTGACTCTCATTAAGATTTTTCCTCGCTGAACCTAGAGAATAAAAACCAAGTCCTTTTATATCAACAGTATCTTTAGCTATTGATTTTAGCTGATTTATTTTCTCTTGTTTTGATATATTTTTAGATAAAATTTGTGACGCTCTGTTTACAGTAGATTGAATAAATACATCTGGCTCAATAGAGTAAACCTTCGAAGTATTTATGTTAAACAGTAATAAAATTATGAGAACTTTTTTCATTTGCAAAGAAAATTTTTTATTGGCTGTCTATTTCTTCCCAGTCTTCTTCGTTTTTATAAATAACCTCAATATTTCCTCTATTTTGATTTTCAATTTTATTCTCTCTATCTTGTAGATATAAACTTTTTACTGAAGAATAAAAATCTAATGAATTTTTTTCAAGATTATCAAATGACTCAATATTATTTGCTCTAAACTCAATACCACTTAGAGCTTTTGATGTCAGAAAAACTCCTTCATTTAAAAACTCATTATTGCCATGTATTGAAGCATTATACCAAGGATCTCCTCCCAATACATTAGCAAAGGACCCAGCTGTATCTCTTATTGTTGAAGGACCTAAAACTGGAAGAACTAAATAACAACCTGGGCCTACGCCCCAAGCGCCTAAAGTTTGACCATAATCTTCTTTAACATATTTTGGAAAGCCTATTTTATTTGCTACATCGATAATACCTAATAGTCCAACCGTTGTATTTACAACTAATCTTCCTGTATTAATCGCTGCAGTTTTTAAATCTCCCTGCAAAACGTTGTTAGGTATTGTGATTAAAGTAGACAAGTTTTTTACTGCGTTACCCGTACCCCTTTGAATTGGATCTGGTAGTTTCCTATAACCCTTTGCTATTGGTGTTATAATAGCTTTATCTAAACCTTGATTAAATGAAAAGGTAACTCTATTAAGTTTTTCAAAACAATCTTTTATTTTTTTGGGTTTTTCATTTTCTGATAATACCAATTCACCACTAGAGCCTGCAATTGCATTAAAAGATAATAAGAAAATTGAAATTAAAGTTATTACAAATTTTTCGTACATGAGCATCTATATATTATAAAAAATTAGTTTATTAAATAGTATTTAAACTCAAAAAATGTCGATAAAGTGTTTATAAATAGACTTAATTTATGTCAAAATTAATAATGAATACAACCCTGAATTACTCACCAAATTTTGATGTAAAAAAAAGAAAAGTAAAAGAAATTAAATTTATTATTTTTCACTACACTGGGATGAAAAAACAAAATCAAGCAATTACCCGCTTAACTGATACCAAATCAAAAGTTAGCAGCCACTACTTAATTAAAAACAATGGCGAAATTTTAACTTTAGTTCCTGATTTAT
>CACBNI010000008.1 GCA_902540595.1 uncultured Pelagibacteraceae bacterium | reverse complement strand
CAATTCATTACTTTAGCTGGATTTCATACTCAAAATATTGCAATTTTTGAACTTGCAGAAAAATATAAAAAAGAAGGTATGACTGCATATTCAAAAATACAACAACAAGAATTCTCTAGAGAAAAAGACGGTTACACTAGCGTTAAGCATCAACGTGAAGTAGGTACTTCATATTTTGATGCAGTTTCAAATACCATTAGCAGTGGACAAAGTTCAACAAATGCAATGGCTGGCTCTACAGAGTCGGAACAATTTTAAAAAAATAATAACTCTCTCTCATTTTTTTATAGCCCTTTAATGGGCTATAAATGTCTTGAATTTCTTTGCAAAATTTACTCCATCTGTTAAGCATTTTTCAAAATGACTAATAAAAACTTTGGTTTTGGAACACAAATTAGAAAATCTCCTTATTTTGACTCAACAGTAAAATGGGGTGCAACTGGTTTTTCAGTTTACAACCATATGTATATTCCAAGAGATTTTGGTGATCCTGAACAAAACTTTTGGAACCTGATTGAAAAATCAATTCTTTGTGATGTTGCTGTTGAAAGGCAGGTAGAAATTACTGGACCCGATGCATACAAATTCACTCAACTCTTAACTCCTAGAGATCTTTCAAATATTTCGATTGGTCAGTGTAAATACGTTTTAATCACTAATAACGAGGGAGGAATATTAAATGATCCAGTTTTATTAAGATTGGCTGAAAATCATTTTTGGCTGTCCCTTGCAGACAGTGATGTATTGTTGTGGGCTCAAGGTGTTGCAGTTAATTCAGGTCTAAATGTCAATATATCTGAACCCGATGTTTCACCATTACAGTTACAAGGTCCTACTTCTAAAGACATCATGGTTAAACTTTTTGGTGAGACTATTAAAGATTTAAAATATTACTGGTTTAAAGAATTTGATTTAGATGGCATCCCTTTAATTGTTTCTAGAACAGGCTGGTCAAGTGAATTTGGTTATGAATTATTTTTAAGAGATGGTTCTAAAGGAAATGATCTGTATGAAAAAATAATGAATGCTGGAAAAGAACATGGTCTTCAGCCAGGTCATACCTCTTCTATAAGAAGAATTGAAGGAGGAATGTTATCTTATCACGCTGATGCTGATATCCATACAAATCCATTTGAATTAGGTTTTGACCGTTTAGTATCCTTAGATAACGATATTGAATTTATAGGAAAGGCTGCTTTAAAAAAAATCAAAGCTGAAGGCATTAAAAGGAAACAAATTGGCTTAGAGATTAATTGTGAACCGCTATCTGGTCCAAACACAACTTTCTGGTCTATCAAAAAAGACAATAATGAAATTGGTAAAGTAACCTCTGCTGTATATTCACCAAGATTAAAAAAAAATATTGCTCTTGCAATGGTGAATATAGAAAACTCTGAGATTGAAACTGATCTTGAAGTTGAAACAAATAAAGGAAAATTTACAGCTAAAATAGTAGAAAAACCTTTTTACGATCCTAAAAAGAAAATTGCCAGTAACTAGGATTTAATTTTATAACCTTTTTTCAGTAAAACTGATACGGCTGTTACACAAATTATTAAAAAAAATACCATCGAACTAACACTGATCCAAATATTGAAATCAGAAACTCCGTAGAACGCATATCTTAAACCATTAATTAAATATACTACCGGATTAAAATAAGTAACAGTTTGCCAAAATTCTGGCAACATATCTAAAGAATATAAACTTCCGCCTAAGAAAACCATTGGTGTAACTACTAGAGTTGGGACAATTGACATTTGTTCAAAGTTAGAGCTCATTAAACCAATTAAAAAGCCAAATAAAGCAAAGGTAAAAGCCACAAGGACTAATAAAAAAATCATTAACAATGGATACATCACCTGAACTTCTACAAAAAAAGTAGCTGTAATAAAAATTACTACACCTACTAATAAAGTTTTGGTCGCGCCTGCTCCCACAAATGCAAGGACAATTTCAAATGTAGAAATTGGTGCTGCTAAAATTTCATACATCGTCCCGTTAAATTTTGGAAAAAAAATACCAAATGAAGTATTACTAATTGATTGGGTAAGCAACGTAAGCATTAATAAACCTGGAACAATAAAAGATCCATAACTGATGCCATCAATATTCTCTACATAACCACCTATTACTGAACCAAAAACGATAAAATATAATGAGGTTGAGAGAACTGGAGAAAATAAAGATTGCATCAAAGTTCTTTTAAAACGATCCATTTCATGGAGATACATTGCTCTAAATGCATAATAATTAAATTTCATTATTCTCCTTTACTAAATTAACAAATATCTTCTCTAAAGTGGTTTGTTCAGTTTTTAAATCCTGAAGCTTTAAACCTGCATCTTTTAAATCTTTAAGTAAGTTAGTTATCCCAGTACTTTCTGAGTTGACATCATAAGTGTACTCTATTGTTTTGTTATCTTTACCTATTTCCAAATTATACTTACCTAAACTATCAGGAATTTCACTAATTTCATTTTGAAGATTTACACTTAACTTTTTCTGACCCATCTTTTTTAATAATTCTTTTGTTTCATCAATAACAATTATTTCCCCCTGATTAATAACTGCTACCCTATCTGCTATTGCCTCTGCTTCCTCAATATAGTGAGTAGTCAGAATTATTGTTACTCCAGTTTTTCTTAGATCTTCAACTACTTTCCACATATCTCTTCTTAATTCAACATCAACTCCTGCTGTTGGTTCATCTAAAAATAATATTGAAGGTTCATGAGATAAAGCTTTTGCAATTAAAACTCTTCTCTTCATACCACCAGATAACTGTCTTAATCTTAAATCTTTTTTATCCCACATACTTAAATCTTTTAAAATTTTTTCTATGTGTTGTGGGTTTGGTTTTTTTCCATTTAAACCACGTGAATATGAAACATTATTAAAAACTGTTTCAAATAGTTCTAGTGTTAACTCTTGAGGAACTAATCCAATTCTAGAACGTGTCTCACGATAATCTTCAATAATATCAAAATTTTCGACGGTTACTTTTCCCGCTGAAGGTATTACAATTCCACAAATCACACTGATTAAAGTTGTCTTACCAGCACCATTTGGTCCTAACAGTGCTATAATCTCCCCTTTTTTTATTTCTAAGTTAACTTTTTTAAGAGCTTCAAATCCGTTATCGTAAACTTTTGAAAGATTGTTAATGGTTATTTGATTAGTAGGCATGTGATTTGTGGATATATAGAGACATTTTACACAATTACAATAATATTAAAATGTGTAGTATTGATCTATGAAAAAAATTATAATTACTTTGTTGTTATTTTTTAGCTTTAGTTCAATTTCGTTTGGAAAAGGTACAACCTTCACTAATGAGATATTTAATGGCGCACAAGCAAGTGGAAAGACAGTTGTTATTAACTCATGGAATAAAACCTGCGGTACGTGTGCTAAGCAAGTAATCATATTAGATCAAGCGAAGAAAGATTTTGAGGATGTTGTTTTTCTAAGTTACGAACAAACTAAAGACAAAGATATAGCTAAACTATTAGATATCGATTACTGGACTACGATTGTTGTTTATAAAAACAATAAAGAAGTTTCACGAAGCATTGGTCAAACTAATAGATCAAAAATTTATTCCCAAATTGCTGGCAACTAACAATCATTAGTTCATTTTTATTTTTAAAATTGCAGCAGGTAGAAAAGTTGCGATTAAGAAAGATAAAAATAATAAAGATTGGCTAACAAAAGGACTGAATACTTCTGTTGGGACTAACACTCCTACCAATAAACTTTTGGAAAAATCTGGAAAAGGAAACATTAAAAATCCTGCGATTAATCCAACTAATATTGAAATATATGCAGTTTTTTCATTAATCTTCTTATTATAAAAACTATAGAAAACAGTTAAAACAAAAGCACAACAAAATAAATCAGCTAGTAAAAATAAATACAAGATATCAAATCCTTTTGAAGCAACAAAAAATACAACAATAGAAATTACGATAATAAAATATTTAGAAAGTTTTAAATAATCTGTTTTCTTATCAAAATTAAACGTCGCTTTACCATCAACCACAAATAAACTAGATATAGCATTTACTAATGTATCTACTGTTGAAATAGTTAACGCCAATCCAAGTACAATTATTAATAATGACAACAATTCAGTCTGATCTTTTAATAATAAGGTAAAAAATCCAAGATCTGGTCTGTTAGCTGGATCTATAGAAAAAGATACCATCCCTATAAAGCCCATTAAAAATACAATTGGAACAATAATTAAAAAAGAAATAATCAAACCTTTTTTAAGAGTTTCATAATTTTTAGCTGCATAAACTCTTTGCCAATTACCTTGGTGAAAAAGATTGGTTGCAGCTACAGCAATAAAAAAAGTTAAACCTGCAGTGTAGCTAGGTATATAAGAGGAACTTAATAATTGAGGGTTTTTGCTCTCTATGAAAGAAAAAGAAAAGCTGTCACCACTAAATAATGTAATATATGAAAAAGTTATTAATAACAAAACTCCAATAACAAACATTTGAATATTGTCTGTAAATATTGAAGCTCTTAAGCCTCCATATAAAGTGTAAGTCAAAGTTGAAATAATCACTATTAATGCCGTTATCCATAAATCAGTTCCAGATATATAGTTAATTAAGACAGCTACTGCAGTAACTTCTGCACACAAGAAAATAAACATATAAAAAATAGTCATTAGCAAAATTAATTTAAATAAACTTTTGCCAAATTTTTGTCTCATGTACTCAATTAAAGATGAGCCTTTAGGAAAGTCTTTTCTTATTTTTTTTCCTAAAAAAATTAAAAATATCATTGGAAAACCAGTTCCTAGAGCGTAACCAATTACTGCTCCAATTCCACCCCATGTTGATGCAGATGCTGGGCCAAATAAAATCCAAGCACCTAACGCTGATGCAACTAAGCTTGTTGTTAGTGAAAATAAACCAATATTTCTGTTTGCTGTTAAATAATTATTAATACCTTGGAATTTTTTTGAATGATAAATTCCAAATATTACAAATATTAAACTTATAATTATTACTAGTGTTAGTGATGTTGATTGACTTATAAAGTATGTATTATCCATTTTTTCCCTTTCTGAATTACCGGACAGGTTCTTAGGGTATAATCTCAGTCTATAAAGACACCCCTTAAGGAAATATTATTATAATTTTACTTTAAATCAAACAGTAAATGAAAATTGGTTACTTATCTTTATGACTTAGTATTTCAACCATACACTGTGTTGCATAATCTCTCCATTCAGATGAAGTTTTAGTCTTCAGGCTATCTAAATGATCTCGATTACTTTGAATATCATCCTTATGTTTTAGTTTATCAGCACCATCTAGATTTGCTTCCATATTAGATAAATTGCTTTCCATGGCTTTAATCCAACTTTTCCCAAGTTCAACACACTTTTGATCATCTTTTTCATCACAAATTTGCTTAAAAAAATTAAAAATTACATCATCAGTCTTAACAGAGCTGTTCATTAATTACTGGTTACAGGTTCCAATTGACTCTGGTCCACATGTTTGACCATTAGTCCAAGTTGCTCCGATTAAGTTGGCGCCATCAAAATTTGCATTTGTTATATTTGAGGATGTAAAATTTGCTTCCATTAAATTTGCGTTTTGAAAATTAGCTTCAATTAAAGTAGCCCCCATAAAATCAACTCTTGTTAGATTTGCACTTGTAAAGTTTGTTTTTTCAAAATTGGCACCAATAGAAACTGTTTCATAAAGATTAGCTCTTACAAATGTAGACTCGGGGAATGTTCCAAATGATAAATTGGAGTTCATCATTATACTTTTATCTAAATTAACCTGAATAAAACTTGCAAAAGATAAGTTAGAATTTGGGAAGTAACTTCCTTGTAAATCTTGTGCGTCAGAAAATCTACAATTTGAATAATCTACACCCTCAGTTAAAGGGTCATCACAAGCTGCATTTGAATTTGAAATAAAAAGTAGACTAAATATAAAGACAAAAACTAATTTTTTCATACTGAAAGTTAACAAATAAAATATGTCAAAACAATGGATGATTAAAATTTTAAAGATAATTTAACAATATTATTTAACAAATATTTAACGTATAAACCTACATTTATGAAAGAATATAATATTGCAGCCATACCAGGAGATGGAATAGGTAAAGAAGTTATACCTGAGGGTCTTAAAGTTTTAAAAGAAGCAGCCCTAAAACATCAATTTAAAATTAATTTCACTGAATATAATTTTGCATCATGTGATTATTATGAAAAGCACGGAAAAATGTTACCTGATGATTGGAAAGAAAAATTAAGCAAACACAATGCTATTTTTTTTGGCGCTGTTGGTATGCCTGATCAGGTTCCTGATCATATTTCATTATGGGGATCACTACTCCAATTTAGAAGAGAATTTGATCAATACATAAATCTAAGACCAGTTAAACTTTTTCCAGGTGTTAACTCTCCATTAGCTAATAAAAAACCAGGAGATATTGACATGATGATTGTTAGGGAGAACACAGAAGGAGAATATTCATCTGTTGGTGGAAGAATGTACAAAAATACAGATCGTGAAATAGCTATTCAAGAAACAATTATGTCAGCTCATGGAATTGACAGAGTTCAAAAATTTGCTTTTGAATTAGCAAAAATAAGAAAAAGAAAAAAATTAACAAATGCAACAAAATCAAATGGTATTTCAATCACCATGCCTTTTTGGGATGAACGTTTTGATAAAATGAAAAAAAATTATCCTGAAATTAACACTGATCAATTTCACATAGATATTTTGGTAGCAAGATTTGTTTTAAACCCTGAGTGGTTTGATGTAGTTGTGGCCTCAAACCTATTTGGAGATATTTTGTCTGATCTCGGACCGGCTTGTACTGGAACTATTGGAATTGCTCCATCAGGTAATATTAATCCAGAAAATAAATACCCGTCATTGTTTGAGCCGGTACATGGTTCTGCACCTGATATAGCTGGAAAAGGAGTTGCTAATCCAGTTGGACAAATTTGGTCTGGTGCAATGATGTTAGATTATTTGGGGGAAAAAGAAGCTGCAAATTCAATTGTAAAAGCTATTGAAAAATCATTAAAAAATGAAAAAAATAGAACTAAGGATTTAGGTGGTGAAAGCAATACTATTGAATGTTCTAAATCTATATTATCAAATCTTTAAACTTTAATTTTTATAAATTAATAAAATTTGTTTGTTACTTAGGATTAAGTTATTCCACCATCAACAACAAAACTTTGCTTTGTACAACCTGATGATTGATCAGATGATAAAAATAATACCAAGCTAGCTACATCATCTGGTTTAAGTTGTCTTTTAATTGCCTGACTATCTAATATAAGTTTTTTGTATTTAGGTGTAAGCCAGTGTTTTATCTGTCTTTCAGTGGCAATTGAGCCTGGTATGACAGAATTAGTTCTAATATTGTATTTACCAAATTCTTGAGCGAAAGATCTAGTTAAACCGACAACAGCTGATTTTGCTGTTTCATAAACAACTTTATCCCCTTCTCCTAACACCCATGATACTGAACTTAGATTAACAATTGATCCAGATTTTATTTTTTTCATACCTTTTACAACTGCTTGTGCAGCAAAAAAATAATGTTTTAAATTAATTCCCATTCTATTTTCCCAATACTTCTCATCAACTTGTTCTGTGGTGTGCCTGTCATCATTTGCAGCACTATTAATTAGACAATGAATTGCGCCTTTTTTGGAAATGATATCTTTAATAATATTTTGTAATTTTTTAACATCCAAAATATTACATTCAATGAATTTAGGAACTCTAAACCCCCTTTTTTTTATCTTTTTAATTAATTTATTGGATGATTTAAGGTCAATGTCTATGAAGTAAACTTCACTTTTTTGTTCACAAAAATATTCGACAATAGTAGCTCCTATCCCTGAACCACCTCCTGAAATAAATACTCTTTTATTTTTTAAATCTGAATATGTTACTTTCATAATTAAAGTCTTTCCTTTGTATTAAAATCAAATAAAGAAGTATGTTTTAGATCAAAGTGTAATTTCATTTCTTTTTCAAGCTCAATCTTAATTGTAGATGGGAACTTTGCTAGAATTTCTTGATTTGAATAGTCTAATGTGACTATTTGTTCATGCCCAATATACTCACTTAAATCAGCTCGTAGATTAATATCAAAGTCGTCTTCATTTAATTTTTTGAAATAAATATGCTCTGGTCTAATTCCAAAATATATTTCTTTGTTATTTAAATCTGTCTTCTCTTTGAAATCATAATTATTGATTGGAACCTCTAAAGTAGACCCTTCAGCAATAAAAGAAATATTATTTGAATTTTGGATTATTTTACCTTTTATTAAATTCATCGAAGGAGAACCAATAAAATCTGCTACAAAAGTATTGCTAGGTTTGTTGTAAATGATTTCTGGAGTATCATTTTGCTGAATTACTCCATGGTTCATTATGGCAATTTTTGTTCCTAAACTCATAGCTTCTGTCTGGTCGTGAGTAACATAAACTACTGTAGTTTTTAATTGTTGATGAAGTTTTTTTATTTCTCTTCTCATTTCTACTCTTAATTTTGCATCCAGATTAGATAATGGTTCGTCAAAAAGAAAAATTCTTGGCTCTCTTACTAAAGCTCTACCAATAGCAACTCTCTGCCTTTGACCCCCAGACAACTGGGATGGTTTTCTCTCTAATAATTTGTCTACTTGTAAAAATGTTGAAACCTTTTGTAATTGTCCTTCTATTTTTTCTTTTGAAGTTTTGGCCTGTTTAAGGCCAAAAATCATATTTTCTTTAACATTCATCGAAGGATAAAGTGCATAAGATTGAAAAACCATCGCAATATTTCTGTCTTTTGGCTCTACTTTACTGACATTATAATCATCTATAAAAACATTTCCTTCATTGATTGTCTCTAACCCTGCAATAATATTCAATAAAGTTGATTTTCCACATCCAGAGGGTCCCAATAGAACTAAAAAATTTCCCTCATCAATTTCTAAATTAATTTTTCTCAATACCTCTGTTGTTCCAAAGTTTTTTGATAGTTCCTCAATTTTTAAAGTTTTCATGCTTATCCTTTCACAGCTCCTGAAGTTAATCCTCTAATAAAATATTTTCCTGCTAAAACGTATACAATAAGTGTTGGTATACCAGCGATAATAGCTGAGGCCATATCGACGTTATACTCTTTAACACTCGTGCTTGATAAAACCATATTATTTAAAGCAACCTGAATTGGTGCTGCCTCTCCAAATGAAAAAGTTGATCCAAACAAAAAGTCATTCCAGATTTGGGTAAATTGCCAAATAACAGTTACAACTATTATTGGTGCCGAAATAGGAAGTAAAATTTTAAAAAATATTTTAAAAAAACCTGCCCCATCTATTCTTGCAGCTTTCACTAATTCAGTTGGTACAGAAATATAATAATTTCTAAAAAATAAAGTGGTGAATGGAATTCCATAAACTGTGTGAACTAAAACAAGTCCTACAACTGAATTTGATATTCCTAAAGTTCCCAAGGTTCTAGCCATAGGAAGTAATATTGCTTGAAAAGGGATAAAACATCCAAATAATAAAAAAAGAAAAACCCACTGATCTCCTTTAAATCTCCATTTAGTTAAAACATAACCAGTCATTGCTCCTATAAATGTCGAAAAAAATACTGCTGGCACTACCATCTTAATTGAATTCCAAAAATAGGGTCTTAAAAAAGTGTCTCCTGCTCCATAACCTCTTCCACCCCAAGCAACTAACCATGAGTCAAAATTTAACGAACTAGGCCAGGTTAAAAGTGTTCCTTGTCGAATTTCCTCCATTGTTTTAAGAGAAGTGACAACCATTACATAAAGCGGAAAGATAAAATACGAAGCAAAAAGAATTAAAACGAAATACAAAAACCACCTCAAAAACATATTTGTATATTTAGATTTTTGCTCTAATTCTTTATAAGAGGATGATTGAAGATTATCTTGCATTTTCTCTCCTCAGTTCTGAATATAAATAAGGAATTATTACAGCAGCTACAGCCATAAACATCATCATCGCACTTGCTGCAGATAATCCTACTTGACTTTTATGAAATGCTGCTTGTGTCATAAATAAAGCTGGCATTGTGGTTGAAATACCTGGTCCACCTTGTGTTAAGGCAACTATAAGATCATAACTTTTAATAGATATATGAACTAAAATTACAAAACTTGTAAAGAATACAGGCCTCATCATAGGTAGTAATATTTTCCAATAAACAGTAAATAAACCAGCGCCGTCTATTTTTGCAGCTTTTACAATTTCATCCTCAACAGATCTTAAACCTGCCAAAAATAAAGCCATTACAAAACCAGCAGATTGCCATACACCTGCTATAACAATTGTATATATGGCCATTTCTCGATTAACTAGCCAGTCAAATGTAAAATTTTCAAATCCCCAGTCAATGAACATTTTTTGGATACCAAGTGTAGGGTTTAAAATCCATTTCCAAGCAGTACCCGTAACAATAAAAGACAAAGCCATTGGGTATAAATAAATTGTCCTTAATACACCTTCAGCTCTAATTTTTTGATCTAGAAAAATAGCTAAAATTATTCCTATAACGATGCAAAATATTAAAAATAATGCAGTGAATACTAATAAATTATCAACTGAAATGAGCCACTTTCTTGATGCCCATAACTTTTCGTATTGTCCAAAACCCCATAATTCATATTTAGGTAATATTTTTGAATTTGTAAAAGATATATATAAAGTCCAAAGCACAAAACCATAAACAAACCATCCAATAAGCCCAACTGCAGGAGCCATCACGATTTTAGGTAAATTTTTTTCTAGCCACTTGAACATTGAATATATTTAATTTTGATTTAAAAAAAAAGGCCACTTACTTAAAAGTGGCCTTTTTAATTTTGTATTTTTACATATTTGCTAAAACTGAGTCAGCTAAAGCATTAGCAGCATCTACTGAAGACATATCAGAGTTAAAGTGTTCTGTGATAATATCTTGTAGAGCGGCTTTCATAGTATTTCCTTGAGCCATACCATGAGCAAAACTTGGAACAAGTCCACCTTTTGCACCTGCAGTTTTGATATCTGCATTAGATGTTTTTGCACACTTATCAAATTCATCCATTGATACGTCTAGACGAGCTGGTATTGAACCTTTGTATAAGTTGAAAACTTTTTGAAAGTTTTTACCCATCATTAGTTTAGCCAATAATTGTTGGCCAGCTTGTTTGTCTGGATCACTAGATTTATAAAAAATAAAGCTATCTACGTTATATAAATAACCGTTGTTTGATGGAGTTGCAGCACAGTAGTAGTCTACACCTGGAACTTTGCCAGCAGCTGTAAACTCGCCTTTAGCCCAGTCACCCATGATTTGAAAACCAGCTTTACCTTCGATAACCATACCAGTAGCAACGTTCCAGTCTCTTCCTGGGCTACCTTCGTCAGTATAACTTTGTAGTTTTCTCATTTGATCAAAAACTTTAACAGTAGTTTCACTTCTTAAACAGCTTTCTTTTAAATCTACATAACAATTTTTGTAATAGTTATTGCCGCCTAAACCCATAGCAACTGCTTCAAAAACTGTAGCATCTTGCCAAGCTTGTCCGCCGTGAGCAAAAGGAATAATACCAGCAGCTTTCAATTTTTCAGCAGCAGCATTTAATTCATCCCATGTTGTTGGAACTGAAATACCATTTGCATCAAACACAGCTTTATTTGCCCACATCCAGTCAATTCTATGAATATTTACTGGAGCAGCACAATAAGGTCCGCTATTATTTTCACATTTGTGAATAGCTGCAATCATAGGATCTAGTAAATTATCCCAACCTTCAGATTGAGCAATTGAGTCTATGTTATATGGAGCTACTACACCTTCTTGGTCATACTCTTGAATTGTAGGACCTTTAATTTGTGAGGCAGATGGAGGATCACCAGCAACAATTCTTGCTTTTAAAGCAACGTTAGCAGCATCTCCACCACCACCAGTTACAGGCATGTCCAACCACTCACCACCATTAGCGGCAAAATCATCTTTTAAAACTTTTAAAGCAGCTGCCTCACCACCTGATGTCCACCAGTGCAAAACCTCAATTTTTGGAGCTGCATAAGATGAAGTAGATGTAAATGCAAATGCTATTAAAGCGATTAATAGTTTTCTCATATCTTCTCTTCCCTTTTTGTTATTTAACGTTTTTTATATAAAAAAAGACTATAGGTAGATTGAAGGTCAATTGTAAATTAAAAAGATTTTTTACAACTCAAAGTTGATATTATTTTATAAGTTTTTTTTAACTGTATTTTTAGGAAAAAATTTTTTTGTTGAATTTATAATTCAATTTAAGGTTGTAATATTATTTAGCTGAATTCCTTCCTAAACGAGCAGCACCTCTTACACCACTTGCATCACCAAACTTAGGTTTTAAAAAAACTCCTTGATATTCTTTACCGATGACAAATTTTTTTACCATCGACTCTACTTCGCTTAAAAAATCAATTTCGTTTGACACACCACCACCAAATATAAATGCATCAGGGTCTAATATATTTATGATACTTGAAAGTGACATTGCCAAATTTACTTTAAAGTCATCTATAAATTTTTCTGCATCTAAGTCATGTTTGCGATTTAACTCGAAGATCTCATTTGTTTTTAAATTTTTTCCATAAATTTTATTAAATCTTTTAGCTAAACCTAGGCCAGAGATAAAACTTTCTATTTCTGCCTCTCTTGAATTATTAGAGTCAAAATTTTCTTTTTTGGCTGCAAAATAAGGAATTTGATTATGTCCCCACTCACCAGCTACACCATTTGGTCCACTTATAATTTGTTTATCGATTACAAGGCCACCACCTGCGCCTGAACCTAAAATAATACCATAAACTATTTTATAATTTTTCCCTGACCCATCTATTGCTTCAGATAGTGCAAAACAATTTGCATCATTTTCACAAAAAACCTCTTTACCAAGCGCTTTACGTAAATCATTTTGAAATGGTTTTTTTTCTAGCCAGTAACAATTCGGGGCATTTTTAACTAAACCTGTTTGAGGAGAGTGAATACCAGGATGACATACTCCAATAGGTAATTCCATTTTGAATTCTTTTTCTAATTTTTGGCTAATAGTTTTAATAGCATTTACTATTGATAGATAATCTTTAGGACATGATGTTCTTGACCTGTGTTTTTCTTGGCCATTTTCTTCTAATACAACACTTTCTATTTTTGTTGCACCAACATCAATTCCTATTTGCATAACTAATATGTGGCTCTACCACCACTTAAGTCAAAAACAGCAGCTGTTGAAAAAGAATTTTCTTCACTAGATAACCATGTAACTAAAGATGCTAATTCCTCAACTTTTGCAAATTTATTTCTTGGAATTTTAGAAAGCATATAATTTATATGTTCTTCAGTCATTTGATCAAAAATCCTTGTTTTTGCAGCAGCAGGTGTAACACAGTTTACTGCAATATTTTTTTGAGCTAGCTCTTTTCCTAGTGATTTGGTTAGACCAATTACCCCAGCTTTTGATGTACTGTATGCGCTAGCATTTGGATTGCCTTCTTTTCCAGCAATAGATGCTATGTTTACTATTCTTCCATAGTCATTTTTTTCCATAAATGGAACAACAGCTTTGCAACAATAAAAAACTGCATTTAGATTTAAATTAATTACTTTGTTCCATTCCTCTAAAGGATATTCTGCAACTGTAGTATTCATACCTGCCACACCAGCGTTATTTATGAAAATATCTATTCTTCCATGTGAGCTCTCAGTTTCAGTTAATTTCTCATTAATCTTTTTGAAATCACTAACATCTACTATTTGGTAAGATAAATTTTTAGAGTTTATTTTTTCTAGAGCTTTTTTAGCTTCACTTTCGTCAATATCCCAAATAATAACTTTTGCTCCTGACTCTATAAATCTTTGTGTAATTGCTAAACCAAATCCTTGGGCTCCTCCTGTAACAACTGCAACTCTGTCTTTTAGATCAAATTGTATCATATAATTTTTTTATTTTTTTTGGATCTTATTAAAGGAAAAGCAAGTGCAATTAAAGATAAAACAAAAAATGTTAAGGCAATGGGTCTAGTTAAAAACATAAGCCAATTTCCATCAAATATTACAATTGATTGTCTCAGAGTTCCTTCAACAAGTTCTCCTAAAATTAATCCAATAATAACTGGAACAACTGAAAAACCATATCGTCTCATAAAAAAACCTAGCACACCAAAAAATAACATTATCCATACATCAATTATTGATTGGCTTAGTGAGTAAGTTCCACAAACTGATACTGCAAATATCATTGGCCATAAAATTTTATTAGGTACAAGAGTAATTCTTGCAAAAAGTTTTGCACCAAAGAAACCAAAAATAAAAAACAAAACATTAGCTATTAACATTGCTCCAAAAATTCCATAAAGAAATTCAGGTTGTTCTTTAAATAGATCTGGTCCAGGCCTCACTCCATGGATAATTAATCCTGTTAGTATAACTGCAGTAGTTGCACTACCTGGGATACCAAGTGCTAAGGTTGGAACCATAGCACCACCTGTAGCAGCATTGTTTGCTGCTTCTGCTCCTGCAATTCCCTCTACAGATCCTTTACCAAATTCTTCAGGATTTTTTGAAAATCTTTTTGCCTCTGAATAACCAATCAAAGATGCAACAGTCCCTCCTTCTGCTGGTAATACTCCTATAAATGATCCTATTCCACTTGATCTAAGAATTGTTTTCCAGGTTTTTTTATAATCATCTTTAGTTGGAAGTTTTACAGCTTTTAGGGCTACTCTCTTAAATACTTGATCGAGTAATGTAGATTGAGTTAACATTTCACTAATAGCAAACAAACCGACAACAACCGGAATAAATCCTATACCTACTGAAAGTTCATTTATACCATAAGTAAATCTATCTATTGATGTCATAAAATCTTTTCCAACTGTTGAAATTAAAATTCCAAAAGCTCCAGCTATTAAATTTTTTATTGGACTACCATCCCCGATAGAAGCCAACATCGTTAATCCAAAAATTGCTAAAGCAAAATATTCAGGTTGACCAAATTCATATGCAAGATTTGCCAATATTGGTGCGAAAAATACTAATACAATTACACTAAATATCCCACCAACTGTACTTGAAACCGTTGCCATACCTAAAGCTCTACCTGCTTCACCTTTTTGAGCTAAAGGATATCCGTCTAAACATGTTGCTGCTGCTGCTGGAGTGCCAGGTGTATTTATAAGTACAGCTGTGATTGCTCCACCGTATGTTCCTGCACAATATATAGACGTTAATAAAATAATTGCAGAAAGTGGATCTAAAGTCATAGTGAAAGGTAATATTAATGCACCACCCGTCGTAGGACCTAAACCAGGCAGAACTCCTAAAACTAACCCAAACAAAGTTCCAAATAACAAAACTAATAATAGCTTTGAGCTAAACAAAGGAGCCATCATTAAAATTAAATTATCCATTTTAATAGTAATAAAGATTAGTGATTATTCCAGGAGGAAATCGTAGTCCTAAAATCATTTCAAAAAAAATAAAGACAACTAAAGGAAAAATTATACTTACTAATAATAAATAAAATATTCTTCTTTCGCCCCAATAATAAGAAACAAAAATTGACAATACTGAGATTGCTAGAAAAAAATCTAAAGTTTTTGAGATAATTATAAAAATAATGAAACTTAAAATTGTAAGAAAAAAAGGCTTTGGTAAACTTTTTTCTTTTTTCCAAGGTTTTTTAAAAGACAAATAATAAATAATTGTAGTTAACGCTATAATTAAGACTAGTAATCCCTTCGGGAACGTTGCTGGTTGAATACCTCTGTTTAAAATCGGTGGAACAGTATCAAATGAAAAAGTTGATATAAGTAGAATTATTGAAACTAAAATAATTAAAAAAAAAACTTTAAATTCTGTCCTAAAAAAAAAGGGCAAACTTTTGTTTGCCCTTTTTTTATCACGTACATTATTCATATTGAGAAATGTACTTAATTTAAATTATTTAATGTAACCTAAAGCTTTAAGTTGAGCAGTCATTTCTGCAAGCATAGTTTCCATTTGCGTGCCCCACTCATCAGCTCCAACTACACTAGTTGAATCAAGACCAATATCAGTTAAAAAACTTTGGAAATATTTATGTTCCATAGCTTTTATCATTGAATCCTCTAATTGTTTTTTTCTATCTCCAGCAACACCTTTTTTTGTTACAAAGCCTCTAACTGTAGATAAAACAACCGGAATTCCTAATTCAGTGGCTGTAGGAACATTACTTAATTTTTCCATTCTGTTACTTGCTAAAACAACTGACACACATAAAGTACCATCTTCTATTTCAGTAACAGCTTCACCTAAGTTTAAAACACCTACGTCAATATCTCCTTTGATAAGGTTAGTTTTAATAGGTCCTACACCTTTATAAGCCACAATTGTTGGATCTGTAAGTTTACCTTTTTTAGTAAAAGCAATAGCACTAACATCATCAATACCACCTACGTGTGTTGTTCCATACTTTAATGATTTTGATTTTTGAGCACTAATAAACTTTTTAGCATCTTTAATATCGTTCTTACAGCTTACAACAAATAATTGAGGATCATCAGTTCCTCTTGCTAGTGGTTGCATGTCACTCAATTTAACTTTCGTTTTACCTAATGCCATTGACACAGCATGACCAGTAGTCCAAGTCAAAGTATGGTTTCCATCTGCTGGTAAAGTCATCATGTAATCCATAGATGCAGCTCCACCACCACCTTTTTTGTTAACTAATTGCATATCTTGTTTTAGATACCTTCTAGTTCTTAATAACATCATTCTAGTGGTTACATCTGTTCCACCACCAAAACCAGCGTGAGTAATTGCTTGAATTGGGTGACCATCTGCTTTTGCAGATGTAATCAGTAATGGAAGCGCAACAACGAAAAATTCAGTCACCAAAACTGCAGCAGCTAAAAATAGTTTAAAACTTTTTTTCATTATTTCCCTCTATAGTTAATTTATAATTATTAATTTAATCATAATCTGATAGACAGCGTAAAGAAAAAAATGAACCAAAATAAAATTAATATTGCTGTTCTTCTTGGTGACCCATCAGGTATTGGGCCTGAATTGGTTGCTAAATTATTATCTGAGGAAATTACCAATAAAGCTAATATAGTAGTTATTGGTGAAAAAAATATATTAGATAGTGGTCTCAAAATTTCAGGTAAAAAAATTAATTTAAAAATTATTGAAGATTTTAATGAAATCGATTTTCGTGATGCAGATAAATTTTTTTTAGATATTTCTAAAGGTAAAAATCATAATTATAAATTTTCAGAATGTTCCAAGGAGTCAGGTGAAAGTGTATTATCCGCTTTAAATTTAGCTCTAGATTTAGCAAAACAAAGTAAAATACACGCAATAAATTTTGGCCCATTTAATAAAACCAGTTTAAAACTTGGTGGAAATAAATATTCAGATGAATTACATCTAATGGCAGAAAAACTTAATGTGAAAAATTTCTTTTGTGAATTTAATGTTATAGATAATTTCTGGACAGCAAGAGTGACATCACATATCCCCATTAAAGAAGTTCCAAATCATATTAAGAAGGAAAAAATTTTAGAACCTATTAAGCTTATTAATGAAGCTATGAAACTAAATGGGATAAAGATCCCTAGAGTTGCAGTTCAAGCTCTTAATCCGCATGCTGAGTTTGGAACTGAGGAAAAAGAGGAAATTATACCTGCCATAGAAGAAGCTAAAAAAATAGGTATTAATGCTGATGGACCATTACCATGTGATACGTCTTTTATAACTGCATACAAAAATAAAAATCATGATTGCATAGTTGGGATGTACCATGACGCACTGCAATCAGGTTTAAAAGCATTCGGTTTTGATAGAGGCGTTACCGTTCAGGGAGGATTGCCCATACCAATAACTACTCCCGCTCATGGTACAGCTTTTGATATTGCTGGTAAAAATCAAGCTAATTTAGAACCTACATTGAATTCATTTAAAATTGCATTAACAATGGCTGAGAATAAAAATAGATAATGACAAAGATAAAAGAGATTAGAACAAAAGTTTATCAATGGAATGGGAAAACTGTTCCCCCTCAAAATAATTTTTGCACTAATGCTTCGGATCTTTTATTTGAAAAATCTGATGCTATGGGTTCATTTAGATTTCATGAATGGTTAATTTGTGAAATTGAGACCGATGATGGTATAATTGGAATTGGTAATGCAGCCTTAGCTCCCCAAATTGCAAAAAAAACAATTGATACTTATTTAAAGCCATTGGTTGTTGGTGAGGATCCTTTTGATTATGCCTATATTTGGGAGAAAATGTATCGAAGAACTCATGCATGGGGCAGAAGAGGAATAGGTATGGTGGCTATTTCAGCAATAGACATAGCTATCTGGGATATAATGGGAAAAATCACAAACAAACCCATATTTAAACTCCTTGGGGGTAGAACAAAAGAAAAAATTCCTGTTTATGCTTCAAAGCTTTATAGCCAACCCATTAAAGCTCTTCAAAAAGAAGCGGAGAGTTATGTAAAGCAGGGTTTTAAAATGTTTAAAATGAGATTTGGTTGGGGTCCAAAAGATGGTCCTGATGGTATGAAAAAGAATATTGCGCTTGCTGAAGCTGTCAGAGAAGTAATTGGTGAAGATACAGATCTGATGATGGAATGCTATATGGGTTGGAACTTAGATTATGCGAAAAGAATGATACCTAAATTGATGAAATTTAACCCAAGATGGCTTGAAGAGCCAGTGATTGCTGATGATATTCATGGTTATGAAGAATTAAATAAAATGAATATGATACCAATTTCAGGAGGTGAACATGAGTTCAATATATTTGGATTCAAACAGTTACTTGACCTCAAAGCCGTGAGTTATATTCAATATGATAACAATAGAGTGGGAGGTTTTACTGCGGCTCAGAAAATTAATGCTATTGCAGAAGCTCATCAAGTTCCAGTTATTCCTCATGCGGGACAAATGCATAACTACCACTTAACAATGTCAAATTTTAATTGTCCAATTTCAGAATTTTTTCCTGTTCATGACGTTGAGATTGGAAATGAACTTTTTTATTATATTTTTGAAGGTGATCCTGAGCCAAAAGATGGGTTTATAGATCTCGATGATGATAAACCAGGAATTGGTCTAACAATAACTGACAAATTTAAATCTGATTTTAAGATTATAGAATAATTAATAGCTATTTACCTCTTTAAGTGTTGGCATTGAACTTGCTGCACCTGCTCTAGTTGTGGATATACCTGCAACTTTGTTTGCAAAAATTAATGCATCTCTAAATTTTAAATTATTTGCTAACCCTACTGTAAAAGCTCCATTAAATGCATCACCAGCACCAGTAGTATCTACAACCTGATCTTTTAATTTTAAAGCATCAATAAAATATTCCTCATTTTCATTAGCAAAATAGACACCTCTTTCTCCCAAAGTAATAATAATATTTTTTACCCCTTTTTTTAAAAATTCTCTTCCTGCAATCTTGATGTCTTCCTCAGTGGTAATTTTATTTTTTAAATAAAATTCAGCCTCAGTTTCATTTGGTGTAAAAAAATCTAATAGGGCAAAATTTTCTTCATTGATTTTTCTTGCTGGTGCAGGATTTAAAATTGTTAAACAATTATTTTCCTTAGCTTTTTTTAAAGAATAAATTGTAACTTCATCCGGGGTTTCCATTTGAGTAAGGAAAATTTTAGATTTTTTCAAAATCTCTAGATTGTTATCAATATCTTTATTATTTAACTGGGCAGCTGCACCCGGAAAAATATTAATTGCATTACTGCCATCATTATCAATCATTATACCAGCAACACCAGTAGATAAGTTTTTATCTTTTGTTATGGAGTTGGTAATTACACCTGCATCTTTATAAATTTTAAAGGCCATATCTGCGTGGCTATCTTCGCCCATTTTAGTTATAAAATTTACTTTTCCGTTAAGTCTTGCTGCAGCAATTGCTTGATTTGAACCTTTGCCGCCTGGGCCAACTAAATGATCTTTTCCTAGAACTGTCTCTCCTTTAATTGGTATCTTTTCTGAATAAAAACAAAGGTCTGCTACAAAAACTCCAAATATACAAATAAACTGCATTATTTAATTTTTTACGACCAAACCTTACCGTCCGGTAAAATTACCCCTTTAGTTAATATAAAACATCCAAAAGGTCTTGCATCAGTAGTTGTAACTATACAGTAAGCTTTTTTGGCTTCTTTATAAAAATCTTGTCTAGAAATAGAACCAACATTCCAATTTTCACCTGAAAATTTTTTAACTACTTCAATAAATTCTTTATGAGTTTCTGTTAATTCATCTGGTTTATCATCTATTTCCATTCTTAAAGCTGGTGATCCACCTTGTGAAACAATAAAACTATCAAGAGGAAAAACTGACAGAATTGCTGAACTAGCTTCTTTAATGCCAACTCCATCTAATCTTATTACTTTATTATTAGATGTATTTGCTGGAAAATTTGCATCTGCTAAGATTAATTTTTCTCCATGTCCCATCGATCTTAAATGAAATAGTAATTCAGGACTTAAGATTGGATTAATATTAATTAGCATCAAAATATTATATTACATAAAAAAAAAGGGTGGAATAAAAATCCCACCCTTTAATTTTGATTTTTTTCTAAAGATTATTTAAAATCGTTAGCGTTTGCTTTAGTTACTAATTGAGTACCAGTATCAATATTAATATCAATACTTCCACCATTAGCTAACTCAAGAGCATATTTAACACCATAAGCACCCATGTTGTAAGAGAACTGAGCAATTGTTGCTGTCATTTCTCCTTTAAGGATACTTGTTGCTGCATCTGGAGTAGCATCAAATCCAACAACCACTACATCATTCATATCTGCATCTTTAAGAGCTTGCATTGCACCTAATCCCATGTTGTCATTAGAAGCAAATATTGCTTTGATGTTAGGATTTTTCAAAATTATAGACTCTGTTACAGATCTACCTTTTGCAGTATCCCACTCTGCAGTTTGTGTTGCTACAATGTTTAAACCACAATTTTTAAATCCTTTGATTGCACCATCTCTTCTAAGTAACGCAGTAGACTGAGACTCGATACCAGTTAAAATTGCAACGTCAGAGCCTTTTGGAGTTTTATCGCAAATAAATTTTGCAGCTAATTCAGCACCATTCATATTGTTAGTTCCAATAAATGTTACACCTTCGTTTATTCCTTTGGTGTCAACAAATACTACTGGAACTCCGCTTTTAATTGCATCATCAACAATTGGTGCAAAAGCATTTGGATCTCCTGGTGCTAGTGCTAATGCATCAACACCTTTTGCAAGTTGGTCTTCAACCTGATTTATTTGTGCCTGAACATCACCTTCTTGAGGAGGCGCAATTAAAATTAATTTCACCCCTAACTTTTTAGCCTCTTCCTCAGCACCTTTTGTTACAGACGCCCAGAAAGGATTTCCAGATCCAGGACCTTTAATGCTAAACAAGATTTTTTTACCATGTCCATCAGCAAAAGAAACTGAACCTAAACTAATTGATAAAAATATTGCTGTAAAAAAGACAACAATTTTTTTTGTTAAGTTTTTCATTTATTTATTCCCCTATTGTTATTTAAATAATCTGAATTAAATAAAAATTTATGAAAAAATTCAACTGTTTATAAAGTCAAAACAACTTTTACGTGTAAAACAAATTGTAATTATTTTCTTGTTCCAAGGTCTCTTCTAAGAACATCTATATAGACAGCTATTACAATGATTGAGCCGATTAAAACTTGCTGCCAAAATGAGCTAACATCCATCAAATTGAGACCATTTCTTAAGATGCCCATAATCATAACACCAGCAAAAACTCCTAACACCGTTCCTCTTCCACCAAAAAAACTTGCTCCTCCTATAATACATGCTGCAATAGCATCCAATTCGGATTGTAAACCTGCATTTGGATAACCAGAGTCTGTTCTTCCTGCTAAAATTAATGCTCCAATGCCTGATAAAAACCCACAAAGAGAATATACTATGATTAAAATTTTATTTACGTTTATACCTGAGGCTCTAGCAGCACTTGGATTTCCACCTATTGCGTAAATCCACTTTCCTGTTCTACTGTGATTAAGAAAGAACCAAAAAATAATGTATACCACTGCAATTAAAACTAAACTAACTGGCAGGTACTGAGACTTTTCTAATCCAAGCCATGTTAAATCAATTCTACCATGACCAAGATATCTTACTTCATCTGTGAAACCACTGATTGGAGTTCCACCTGATATTAAATTCCCTGTTCCTCTAAATATATAAAGAGTACCTAAAGTCATTATAAATGGATGGGGCATTCTCAATAAGGTAATTCCTGCTCCGTTAAACAAACCACATAAAAATCCTGCTATTAAAGGAGTTATGACAACTATAAACCAAGGTGCTCCTGCTTTAGCAACAATTGCTAAGACCATTAGTGACAACATCATTATTGAACCAACAGATAGATCTATTCCAGCTGTCACGATGACCATGAAGACGCCTAAGGCCAACATTGACTGCCATGAAATTTGCTTAAAAACGTTTGTTACATTTCTCCATGACAAGAAGACATCTGGTTGCAGAATGTGCATTACCAGTATCATAAGTACAAGCAATAAAAGAATGCCATACTTTTCAATGTAGGGCATTAATTTTAAATATAGACTCTCTTTTTTATTATCTTTTTCTTCCATTTATTTTTTACCCATAATCCATCCAATTACTTCATCCCTTGATGTATTTGAAAGTTCAGACTCTGCAAAATTTGTACCTTGAAATAGAGCCATTACTCGATCACAAACTGAAAAAATATCATCCATTCTGTGGCTTATAACTATAACGCCAACACCAGTTTTTTTTAAACTGTTAATAAGATCTAATACTTTTCCAACCTCTTTAATTGCAAGGGCTGCTGTAGGTTCATCCATAATAACAACTTTTGCATTAAATGCTGTTGATCTAGCAATTGCAACAGCTTGTCTTTGACCTCCAGAAAGTTCCTCAACTTTTTGATCTGCACTCTTAACATTTATTTTAAGTTTTCCTAAATGAGCATTAGTTAATTCTTTTATTTTATTAAAATCTAAAAATTTCAAAAAACCAACATTTTTAGTTGGCTCTCTTCCTAAAAAAATGTTTTCTCCAATAGGTAAGTTTCCAGCTAGAGCTAGGTCTTGATAAACCATTTCTAGTCCTAGGTTTTGTGAGTCTTTTGGACTTTCTAAAATCTCTTCTTTCCCCTGAAAATATAATGAACCAGAACTAGGTTTGTATAACCCTGATAAAACTTTCATTAGAGTCGATTTTCCCGCTCCGTTGTCACCAACAACTCCCAAACATTCTCCTGCATGCACTTTTAAGTCAACATTTTCTAATGCAGTAATTGTTCCAAAATATTTTGTAATTCCTTTTGCTTCTAATAGTGGATTATTTAAAGTTGACATAAATATAAATTACAAAATTATAAAATAATCAATTAATTGCAACAGGTTTTGATGCGAGAAGATTGACAGTTTTTTTGTTTGCTATTTTACAAAATTTTGGTTTCAAGTTTTTTGTCATTAAACTCATATCTTTTAAAACAATGTTTCCCATTTCAAAAAAAGCTGACTTTAATGCACCTGCTCTGTGAGCAGAAAACAATATATTCTTTACTTTTCTTAATGAACTTTTCTTTGAAACAGGTTCTTCTGGAAAAACATCAGTTGCAACAAGTATATTTCTTTTTTTTACTAATTTTATTAAATCTTTAAAATTTACAACTGCTGCTCGACTCATTAAAATAAAACATGAGTTTGTTTTCATTTTATTTAACAATTTTTTATCAATAAAGTGTTTATTTTTAGTAGTGACAGTCGCCAGTACATATATAACTTCACATTTTTCAAACATTTTATTTAAGCCGATACTATTAAAACCTAACTGTTGAATGTTAATTTTTGAAACCCATGGATCATAAACATTAATATCTTTGGTAAATGGTAATAATAGTGGGTAGAGTGATTTAGCAAGATCTCCAAAACCTAATAACCCAATTTTTTTTCCTGACAACAAAGAGGCATTAAGATTACTCTCTAATCCATATTTTTCTTTTCCTTTGATAAAATCTGAATGAGCAATATGGATGTTTCTCAGCAAAGATAAAGTCATCCCTAGTGCTATTTCTGCTACTGGTTTAGAAAAAACTGGAGAAGTTGCAATTACATGAATACCTTTTTTAAAACAATATTGGTAATCCATATTATTCATAAAATTACTTTCAACATTAATGACTGCTTTCAACTTTTTTGCTTTAATGAGTAGATCTTTTGGTAAATCAGGTTGTCCTACAATAAATGAGGCTTTATGAATATTTTTATAATAAAAAATTTTTTTATGTTTTTTTGGTGCGTAAATAAGGTTGTATCTTGATTTTAATATTTTAAATTTGTCTTTAGAAAAAATTAACTTAAGTGTTCTTGGAAAAGGATCCAAAATAGCGATATGTTTTTTCATTTAAATAAGTAAACGTTTCACTTCTTCCTCTGTAAATTTTTTTGGTTTTTCACATTTTGTTAAGATTTTTTGAGGGACACCTGTAATAGAAGCTCTCATAGTTGATTGAATTATATCAAGAACATGAAGTGACAATTCACCTGAGCATCTATGCTTCTTTTGTTGTTGAATTGAATAGAGCATTTCAGATAAACCAACACTTCTATAGTTAGCATTGGTAGCTGATTCATTTGACCTACCACTAGATGCTGTAATGTTTATCTTTCCTAAATGCATTTTATCGGTTTTATGCTCTCCCCACTTGCCTCCCTCAGTAACTGATATATAAACAGACCCACCAAACATATTGGGATCTGGTACTATAATTGAGCCCTTAGTTCCATAAAGCTCCATGTGATTTCTTTGATGATTAACAACATCAAATGATAATGTTACCTGAATAATTGCTCCTGAATGAAACTGAATAGTTGCTAAATAAGTTGTAGGTGTTTCTACTTTAAAAGATTTATTTTTTTTTAGTCCAGCCCCATAAATTCTTTTTTTAAAAGCTGTTAATGTCCTTCCTTGTACTTGTTTTGCTGGACCAAGCAAATTAACAAGTGTTGTAAAAAAATAAGGCCCCATATCAATTACTGGTCCACCTTCTTTTCTATACCAAGACTCTGGTTTTGGATGAAAGGACTCAACTCCAGGAAAAGCAAAAATTGCATTACCAAGTTTTATATCGCCAATTAAATCAGAATCGATTAACTCTCTTGCTTTTTGAATGCCACCACCTAAAAAAGTGTCTGGTGCGTTACCGATATAAAGTTTCTTTTTTTTTGCTAAAGAAACCAATTCTTTACCTTTTTCAAAGTAAGTTGCTAAAGGCTTTTCAGAATATACATGTTTACCAGCATTTAAAACTTTTTTAGATACTGAATAATGAGATTGAGGAATTGTTAGATTAAGAATTGCATCTATCTCATTATCTCTAAGAAGTTCGTTGACTGTTTTAGATTTAATATTATATAATTTAGCACATCTATCTGCAGCTGTTTGATTTATGTCTGCACAGGCAACAATTTTAAAATTATTAAAATATTGGTGTCCTCTAAAATATGTCTCTGCAATATGTCCGCATCCTATTAGACCTACCTTAAAAACTTTATTCATAAAAAATTATACGCCTTGTCTTTGCTTTGACTTGCCGTCTTTATGAAGCTCTAATGCTTTTTTATTCTCTTTTGTTGAAGGAATTTCTAAAGTTGGGCTATCCCAGTAAGCTGAACCTTCTACCCATTTATAAGCATGAGTTTTTATGGAAATAACGTAAGTAACATCCGACTTTTTTGCTCTTTTGAAAGCCTCTTCAAGATCCGAAATTGATGTAACATTTTCTGATTTAGCTCCCATACTTTCTGCGTGCTTTGCAAAATCTACTTCAACCAATCCAGGTGTTTTAGAGCTCTTTAGTAAATTGTTAAACTCCTTTCCACCCTTGAACAATTGCAATCGATTAATAACTGCGAAACCTCCGTTATCACAAACAATTATAATTAGTTTATTTTTTGTTATAACTGATGAATAAATATCTGTATTGTTAAGTAAGTAAGATCCATCACCTACAAACGAGATCACCTCTTTATCTGGAGAAGCCATTTTAATACCCAGTGCACCTGAAATTTCATAACCCATACAGCTAAAACCCCATTCACTTTCATGCGTATTTAATTCTTTTGGACGCCAAACTTGAACAACTTCACCAACAAGACCACCTGCAGCAGTTACTGCTATATCATTTGGATCTGAATTTCTGTAAATAGCTCCAATTACTTGAATATAACTTGGTATTTCTTGGTTTGTAGGTGCACTTTCTTTATCAATATGTTCATTCCAAATTTTTAATTCTTTTTGTGACTTTTCATTCCACTCATCTCTTACTTTCCAGTCCCCTAATACTCTTGAAAGTTCTGTTAACGAAACTTTAGCGTCCCCTACTACAGCTTGAGCCATATGTTTATTGGCGTCAAATCTTGAAACATTTATAGAAATAAGTTTAAAATTTTCATTTTCAAAATTTGCCCAAGACCCAGTTGTGAAATCAGCAAGTTTTGTTCCCACTGCAATTGCTAGATCTGTTTCTTTAGCAAGGTCATTAGTATTTTTTCCTCCTAAGCCTCCAATTTGTCCAGCATAATGAGAATGGTCTCTTTTCATTGTTGAATATCCCATCACAGTTTGAGTAACAGGTATATTGTGTTTTATTGCAAAATTACTTAGTTCTTCCATTGCATCAGAATAAAAAACTCCACCACCAGATATAATTATTGGTTTTTTTGATTTTTTGATTTTTTCAGCAGCTTCTTTTATTTGAAAATCGTCTGGTCTTGGTCTTCTTATCGAATGAATTCTCTCTTTAAAAAACTCTTCAGGATATTCAAATGTCTGTCCCTGGATATCTTGACATAAAGATATGCATGCTGGTCCACAATCAGCTGGATCTAACATTGTGTGAACTGCATTTGGAAAAGATTGAATAATTTGCTCTGGTCTTGTTATTCTGTCGAAATATCTTGTGACAGGTTTAAAAGCATCGTTTGCTGTAATTCCAGGATTGTTAAAATGTTCTACTTGTTGTAAAACTGGATCTGGCATCCTATTCGCGTAAGTATCTCCAGGTAAAAATAGAATAGGTAACCTGTTACTTAATGCAACAGCTGCAGCAGTAACCATATTAGTTGCACCTGGTCCAACGGATGAGGTTGCAACAAAAATTTGTTGTCTTCTTTTCCCTCTAGCATAACCTATTCCAGTAAGAGCCATATTTTGTTCATGATGTCCTCTGTATGTTGGTAAATCTTTTTGATTTTCTTCTAAAGCTTGTCCTAAACATGCAACATTACCATGTCCAAATATCCCAAATACTCCTGGAAATAATGGCTCCTTTTTACCATCAATTAATATTTTCTGCGCAATTAAATATTTTACTATTGCATGAGCACAGGTAAGGGTCATTTTTTTCATAAAATTTGTTTATTTTTTTTTTCGTATGGTGTTTATATTTGAATATATTTATAAATTAAAAAACCTAACTAAGTAAACCAAAAAAACTATGTATAATAAGTTTGGGCAATTCATCGATGGAAAGTGGCAACAGTCAGAGCAAAAAGAAACATACGATGTCATTAATCCTGCAACAGAAGAGATAATTGGTAGTGCATCAAAAGCATCTTCAGTTGATGTTCAAAAAGCACTTAAGTCAGCTGAAAAAGGACTTAAAGTTTGGAGCAATACAACTCCATGGCAAAGATCATACGTTCTTAGAAAAATTGCAGATTTAATGCGAGAGAAAAAAAATGTTCTAGCAAAATGGTTAACACTTGAAGTTGGAAAACCTTTGAGTGAGGGTGTTGGTGAGGTTGGAGGAGCAGCCGATATCTTTGAGTGGAATGCGGAGGAAACAAAAAGAATTTATGGGCAAACTGTTCAAAGTAGATTTCCTGAAACTAGAGTTCATGTTTATTATCAACCAGTAGGAGTAGTAGCTGCATTAATACCATGGAATTTCCCAATTGTTTTAGCATCTAGAAAAATCTCAACAGCATTAGCTGCAGGTTGCTCTGTTATTTGTAAACCTGATGTAATCACACCTGGTGCTGTGATGGAATTAGTTGATATCTGCAAACAAGCTGGAGTTCCAGATGGTGTTGTAAATCTTTTATCTGGTGACCCAGCTGAAATTTCAAATGAATTATTGGAATCTGATATTGTCAAAAAAGTTTCTATTACAGGTTCTACTAGAGTAGGAAAATTAATACTAAAAAAAGCTGCTGACAAAGTACAAAGGGTTACAATGGAACTAAGTGGTCATTCTCCTTTTATAGTTTGCGATGATGTAAATATTGATAAAGTAGCTGATATTGCTATAGCAGCTAAATTTAGAAATAATGGACAAGTTTGTATTTCTCCTAATCGATTTTATATTCAAGAAAATGTTAAAGATGAATTTATCAGCGCATTTATAAATAGAGCGAAAAAATTAAAAATTGGTAATGGAATGGATGAAGGAGTAAACCTTGGTCCATTGACTACTGCTAAAAGATTAGAGGAAATTGAAAAATTAGTAGATACAACAAAAAAAGAGGGAGCAGAAGTTTTAATGGGAGGAAAAAGACCTTCAGATTTTAACAAAGGTTTTTATTATGAACCGACGGTATTTGACAAAGTGGAAGATAATTTCACTATTATGAAAGAAGAACCATTTGGCCCTTTGGTTCCTATGTTAGCATTTAAAACTTTTGATGAGGTTATTGAAAGAGCTAATGATAATGATTTAGGTCTTTGTAGTTATCTTTATACTAACTCAATGGATAAAGCTAATAGAGGATCTGAACTTTTAGAGACAGGATGTGTTGCTGTAAATACAGGCGCAGTAGCGATTGCTGAAGCACCATTTGGTGGAATTAAACAGACTGGTTATGGACGTGAAGGTGGATCAATGGCTATTAAAGATTATTTGAATGTAAAATACACTCATATGGCCCTAAAGGTCTAGAATGAGAAAAAATAAAATTAAACAAATGATGTCTGAAGGTAAATCTGTAGTCAATGGATGGCTTCAAATTCCAAGTACAGTCTCAGCAGAAGTTATGGCACATCAGGGATGGGACTCCCTCACAATAGATATGCAACATGGACTAGTTGATTATTCAAATGCGCTGCCAATGCTTCAATCTATATCTGCTACAGATGTTACGCCTCTTGCGAGAGTAAACTGGAACGAACCTGGTCAAATAATGAAAATTCTAGACGCTGGTTGTTATGGCATAATTTGTCCAATGGTTAGTAACAGAGAAGAAGCTGAAAAATTTGTTCAAGCTTGTATGTACCCTCCTCATGGATACAGAAGTTTTGGTCCTATTAGAGGCCTAATTTATGGCGGTGGAGATTATGCAGATCATGCTAATGGTGAAATATTAAAAATTGCAATGATTGAAACTAAAGAGTCGTTAGAAAAATTAGATGAAATTATGTCTACCCCAGGATTAGATGGAATTTATATTGGTCCTGCTGATTTAAGTTTAGCCATTGGTGAGGCTCCAGGATTTGATCGGCCAGAAAACTCTAAAGCTTATTCAGAAATTTTGAGAATACTTGATCATGCAAAAAAAAATAAAATTTTTTCTGGTATTCATAATGGTAGCCCAGAGTATGCTCTTAAAATGATTGATAAAGGTTTTAATTTTGTAACTATCGGTGCTGATCAAAGAGCTATGAGCTCAGGCGCAAAAGCGATAGTTGATAAAATGAAAGGTTCTTTAAAAAAAGAAGAGTCAAGTACTTACTGATAAATTTGAATTTTAAAATCTATAAAACCGTATGAAAAAAATTCTTATCATTCAGCCAATACATCAAGAAGGTATAAAGTTATTACAAAACAACTCAGAATATGAATATGAAATTGTTGAAAATACTGACATAAACTTCCTTAAAAGTAAAATTAAGAGTTGTGATGGTGTTTCAATTAGAACTGCTAATCTAAGTGGAGAAGTAATTGAAGCTGGTGATAATCTTAAAATAATTTCAAGACACGGAGTTGGGTATGACAATATTGACTTAGAAGCTTCAAAAAAAAAAAATGTTACTTTGGCAATCACAGCAACTGCAAATGCTGTAGCTGTTGCTGAACATGTAATGTTTATGATTTTGAATATTTCCAAAAGAGGTAATATGTACGATGACACTGTGAAAAGTGGAAAATTTAATGAAAGAAATAAATTACCTAAAACTGTAGAGCTTTGGAATAAAAATATTTTAATTGCAGGATTTGGTAGAATAGGACAAGCCTTAATTAAAAGGTGTATCGGTTTTGAAATGAACGTTTTTGTTTTTGATCCTTTTGTTTCTGAAGAATTTATAGAAAAACGTGGTGGTACAAAAGTGGAAGATTTAAGCGAAACCTCAAAAGATATGGATGCAATTTCACTTCATATACCCTTGAATGATAAAACAAAAAATATAATTAATTATGATTTACTTAAATCTATGAAAAAAAATTGCATTATAATCAATGCCGCCAGAGGAGGTATTTTAAACGAAGTTGATTTAGATAGAGCTTTGAACGAAAATTTAATCTTTGGTGCTGGTTTGGATGTATTTGAAACTGAACCTCCTACTGAAAACAATCCTCTTTTGAAAAATAAGAAAGTTTTTTTAAGTCCACATACTGCAGCTTTCACGGAAGAATGTATGACAAGAATGGGTAAAGAAACTGTTCAAAATATATTTGATTTTTTTGATGGTAGTTTAGAGAATTCAAAAAAAGTAAAACTATAAAGCTATTTTTAGATCAATATCTGCACATACCTTAGATAAATATTTGAAACCTTTTTTTGCATATTCTAAGGGATTTGCTTTAGCTGGATCTTGTTCTGCTTCTACAACTAACCAGCCCTTATAATCAATATTTTTTAAATATTTCAATAAAGGTTTATAATCAATACATCCATCTCCTGGTACAGTAAAAGCTCCCTCTAAAAATGCTTTTCTAAAACTCCAATCTTTTTGAAGAGATTTATTTAAAATATCTTCTCTCATATCCTTACAGTGAATGTGAATAATTCTATCTTTATAGTCTTCTGCTATTTTTACAGAATTACCTTTAGCAAATAGCATATGACCAGTATCTAGTATTAATTTGACTTGGTCACTTGTATTATCTAACAGTCTTTTTGTGTCGTTTTCTGTTTCGATCACTGTACCCATGTGATGATGATACGCTAAAGGCATATTTTGGTCTTCTAAATATTTTCCCATCTCAGAAATTTTTTTACAATATTCATTCCATTCATTTTTATTCATTTGTGGTCTACTGGATAAAGGTCTATTTGGGTCTCCAGCAATAGAGTCTGATACTTCAGCAAATACAATACATGGTGCTTTACAATCTCGAAAAAGTTTTAATTGTTCTTGAACTGATATAATTTCATCCTTTACAGAATTTTTTCTCAAATTCGCACTATACCAGCCTGAACATAACTTTAAGTTATGTTTTTGTAACAAAGGTATAAGTTCCTCTGATTTTTTTGGAAATTTCCCACCGGATTCTATTCCAGAAAAACCTGCTTCACTTGCTTCGGATAAACACTGTTCCAGTGGTGTATCTCCACCCAGCTCAGGCATATCATCATTGCTCCATGCTATGGGTGCTATTCCTAATTTTACTGACATAATAGTTATATTTGTTATGATATATAAAATCTTAATCTAATGAATACAAATAAATTATCCCTAGGTATTGTTGGTGGAGGACCAAAATCTTGGATAGGTCATGTCCACAGAATTTCAGCAAGATTTGATAATAAATATGAAATAGTTGCAGGTGTATTTTCGAGAAATGCAAAATTATCAATTAACTTCGGAAAAAGTTTAGGTATCTCCGAAGATAGATGTTACTCAAACTTTAAAGAGATGGCGTTAAAAGAGTCAAAAAGAAATGATGGTATTGATGTTGTCTCGATAATGACACCTCCATCAAGTCATCAAATTATTGCTGAAAAATTTATTGAAAAAGATATTCATATTATTTCAGATAAACCCTTTGCTGGCAATTTAGATCAAGCAGAAAAACTTTATAACAAAATCAAATCAAATAAAAAAATCAAATACGCCTTAACACATAACTATTCTGCTTATCCAATGGTCAGGGAAGCTAAAGTTTTGGTAGAAAAAGGTAAAATTGGTAAAGTTCAGTATGTTAATGTTGAGTACATTCAGGATTGGTCTGGAGGATCAAATGTTAATACAAAAAATGCAAAAAAAAAATTGAAATGGAAAATAGACAGTAAGATAGTAGGTGCGTCTGCTGTTCTAAATGAAATTGGAACTCATGCTTACCATTTAGCAACATATATTTCTGGACTGAAAGGCATAGAAATTTTTGCTGATATAAAACAATTTTCAAAAAAGATTAAAATGGATGATAACGCACAAGTAATGATCAATTTTACAAAAGGTGCAAAAGGAATGTTTTGGACCAGTGTAATGGCTAAAGGTGGAGTTTACGGCCTTAAAATAAGAGTGTTTGGCTCAAAAGGGAGTTTGGAATGGGTTCAAAATGACCCAAATTACCTAAAATTTAACCCAGAGAAAGGTGCAGTGAAATACCTTGAAAGAGGTTTCTTTAATGCTGAACTTTCAAAAAAATTTTCCAGAATAAAATATGGGCATCCAGAGGGATACTTAGATGCTTTTGCAAATATTTATAAAGAATTTGCTGAGTCTTTAAAAAATAAATCAAAAAAAAGATATTTTTATCCAAATGAAGATGAGGGTTTAGAGACTGCAAAGTTTATAAATGCCTGTAAAATTTCATCAAAAAATAAAAAATGGGTAAAAATAAAATAAATATCGCATTACTTGGTTTGGGCAGAATAGGTCAAATGCATGCTGTAAATTTGATTAATCATCCTGAGTTCAATTTAAAATATGTTTTTGATATCAATAAGAACTTAACCAGAAAAATTGCAAAAAAATTTAGTTCATTATCTGTAAGTAGTCCAAATGATGCATTTAAAGATAAGAGTATTAAATGTATTTTTATAGCTACAAGCACTAAAACACATTTGAAATATATTGATGAGGCTACAAGAAATAAAAAAGTAGTATTCTGTGAAAAACCTTTAGACTTAAATCTTATAAAAATTAACAAATTTAAAAAAAAAATATTCAAATTTAAACCAAAAATTCAAATAGGTTTCAATAGAAGATATGATCCAGGACATAATTCTTTAAAAAAGAATCTTCTCAAAGGTAAAATAGGAAAATTAGAAAAAATAATTATTACAAGTCGAGACCCTGCGCCTCCGTCAATCAATTATTTAAAATCATCTGGGGGTATATTTAAAGATATGATGATACATGATTTTGATCTTGCTAGATACTATGTGGGTTCAGATGAATTTAAGTTTTTATTTGCTACGGGTAATTACTTCGGAGGTAGGAAATTTCAAAAAATAAAAGATTTGGAATTAGCTACAGTTGTGATGAAAACAAAAGGTGGTGTGCAATGTATTATAACTAATTCTAGACATTGTAGTTTTGGTTATGATCAAAGAGTTGAGCTATTTGGTGATAAAGGAATGATAATCTCAGAAAACCAAAGAGATTTAGAAACATCATTTTTTTCTAGAAATTCAACTAATAACAAACTGTCTTATAAAAATTTTTTTATTGAAAGATATTCTAAAGCATTCAAAATTCAATTGGATTATTTGGCAAAAGTTTGTAAAAAAAATAAAAAGCCATTGGTAGATTTTGAAGATGGAAGAATGTCAATTATCTTGGCTGAAACAGCTAATAAATCTTTAAAATCAAAAAAATTTGAACTAGTTAAATTTTAATAATTAGCTAATAATGTTTATAAAATATGAATATTCTTAAAGATACTTTTGGTAGAAGATTTCCATATATAAGATTATCGATTTCAGATGTTTGTAATTTTAAGTGTGGTTATTGTTTGCCAGATGGATACAAGATTAATAAAAGTGACAATAGAAAATTTATTGAAAAAGAAGAAATTGGCAGGTTGGCAAAAGCATTATCCGAACTTGGGGTTTCAAAAATTCGATTAACTGGTGGGGAACCAACAATTAGAAAAGACTTTTTTGATATTGTTGGAATTATAAAAAAAAATTCAGGTATCAAAAAAACCGTAATTACAACTAATGGATATAAATTAGATCAGATTGCCCACAAGATTAAAAATAGTGGTCTAGATGGAATAAATATCAGTATCGACAGCCTTAATTCTAAGATTTTCAAAAAGATTACGGGACATGACAAATTGGGAGAAATATTAAAAGGTATTGAGAAACTTCTAAAATTTAATTTTAAAAATATAAAAATTAATGCAGTTTTATTAAAAGGTATTAATGATAGCGAAGAAGATTTTAAAGCTTGGGCAAAATTTATTAAAAATAATAAAATCGATTTTAGATATATAGAATTAATGCAAACTGGAGACAATTTAGATTATTTTAAGAGATATCATATTTCAGCTGATAAATTTATTAATTATTTAAATAATAATAATTGGGTAATTCAAACATTTGGCAAAGACTCTGGTCCATCAAAAAATTACATCAATCCTGAATTCAAAGGTAAGCTTGGGGTAATAGCACCTTACTCAAAAGACTTTTGTAAGAGCTGTAATAGACTGAGAATAACGGCAAAAGGAGATTTAAGACTTTGTTTATTTGGAAACACGGGAATTAATATTCGTCATTTAATGCAAAGAGATGATCAGCTTAATGAATTAAAAGAATTAATATTGAGTCAATTAAATTATAAAAAAGAGTCTCATTATTTAGAAATTGGAGAAACTGGATTAACTAAAAATTTATCAACAACTGGTGGTTAATGTGAAAAATTTTAAAGTCATAAATAACGATGCCTTAAAAGATTGGGCAGAAGAAATATTTAAAAGAAATTCTTTTAATATGATAAACGTGTCCTCAAAGAAGGATACTTTTAGAAGAGCATTAGCCTCTGGACAGATTTTTGTTGGTAAAGAGGTTTTTGATCTCATTAAAAATAAAAAAATGCCGAAAGGAGATCCTTTATCCCTAGCAGAGGTTTCTGCGATATTGGGTGTTAAAAAAACTAGTGAAATTATCCCATTATGTCATCCTTTACCAATTGATCATACAGCAACAAAATTAGTAATGCATGAAGATGATAATTCTATTGAAGTATTTTGTGTAGTCTCAGCAGTTTCAAAAACCGGAGTAGAAATGGAGGCTATTATGGGAGTAAATAGTGCTTTAATCACCATATACGATTTAAGCAAAATCATTAATCCTCACCTAACTATAGGCAATATAAAGCTACTAATAAAAGAGGGAGGAAAAAACGGTTTATGGAAAAATCCAGGCGGTTTACCCAGCTTTCTTAAAGATTTCTTTTAATTAAAAATAGATGAACATTAAAATAGAGTTATTCGGTGCTGCTAGAGACTTTAGTAAACAAAATATTTTAGAATTAAATATAGAGAATAATTCCTCATTAAAAGACATAAGAGCTAAAATGATTGAATATATTAAAAAAAATTTTGGTAATAATGAAAACTATATTAGAATTATTAATTCTTCAGCTTTTAGCTCTAAAGAAAATATTATTATAAGCGACAATTATAAAATAACAAATAATGAAAAAATTGCTATCATACCACCAATTGGTGGAGGATAATGTTTCAAGCAAGAATATTAGACAGTAAAATACGAAAGTTAATCATACAAGATGCAGAAAAATTTATTTCTTCATCTGATTTTGGTGCATCAATTATTTTCTCAGGAACTGTTAGGAAGAACAATAATAACAAACTTGTTAAAGGAATAACCTACGATACGCATGATGCACTAGTAATTAAAAGTTTTGATGAGATATATAGAGAGGCATCAGAGAAATTAAAAATTTTAAATAAAGCTGTGTTTATAGATCATGCTAAAGGTTATTTAGATCTGGGAGAAATTAGTATTATTATAGCAGTAGCCTGTAAACACCGTGATGAAGCTTATATTTTATCTAGATATATTATTGAAGAAATTAAAAAAAGGTCACCGATATGGAAAAAAGAACATTATCATAATGAAGAAAGTGATTGGTTAAAAGGAAACCCTTTAGTTCATGAAAACAATTAAATATTCTAAAATTACTCCAGAAAGTGTTTATAAAAATAGGAGATCGTTTTTAAAAAGATTGGGTTTTGGTGCTAGCACATTAGCATTTTCCTCAATCCCATTAATAAATAATGGCTTTGCAAAAGACAGGAATGAGTTAACTAGCTATAAAGATATCACAACTTATAATAATTATTACGAATTTGGGACATCTAAAGGAGATCCATACAAAAATTCTCAAACGTTCAAAACTACACCTTGGGAAATTAGTATAGAAGGTGAGATTGATAAACCTATTAAATTATCTATGGAAGAAATTTCTGAAACATTTTTATCTGAAGAAAGGATTTACCGTTTAAGATGTGTCGAAGGTTGGTCAATGGTTATACCTTGGCTTGGTTTCTCATTAAGCGACTTGCTATCAAAAGTTAAGCCTACTAGCAAAGCAAAGTTTGTTGAATTTGAAAGTGTTTATGACCCTGAGCAAATGAAGGGCCAAAAATATCCAGTGTTAAATTGGCCTTATAAAGAGGGTTTGAGAATTGACGAAGCTATGCATCCTTTGACAACTGTTGTCACAGGATTATATGGGAAAAAATTACCCAATCAAAATGGAGCACCATTAAGGATATTTATCCCTTGGAAATATGGTTTTAAAAGTGCGAAGGCAATTGTAAAAATTAAATTTGTAGAAAAAATGCCTATGTCATCGTGGATGTGGGCTTCTCCAAGAGAATATGGTTTTTATTCAAATGTTAATCCAAACGTAAACCATCCAAGATGGTCACAAGCAACAGAAAGAATTATTGGTGAAGGAATTTGGGCTCCAAGAGTGAAAACCTTAATGTTTAATGGTTATGGAGAGGAAGTGGCTAATTTATATACTGGAATGGATTTAAAGAAAAATTTTTAATGAAAAAATATTTTAAGCCAAGTATTTTTTTTCTAAGCACAATACCTTTCATATTTATTTTTTATAAAACTGGTTTTAATAAATTGGGTCCTGAACCTGTCAAAGAAATTACTCATTTTACAGGAGAATGGACATTGATATTTATTTGTTTAACTTTAAGCATGAGCCCTCTTAAAAAAATTACAAATATGTCAATTTGGATAAATTTTAGAAGGATGTTGGGCTTATTTGTTTTCTTTTATGCAACACTTCATTTGCTAACATATGTGGGATTAGATTATAGATTTAATTGGCAACCAATAATGGATGACGTTGTAAAAAAAAGGTATGTTTTTATAGGATTTGCAGCATGGCTGTTGCTTGTTCCTTTGGCTATTACATCATCAAAAAAAATGATGAAATTACTTAAAAATAATTGGAAAAAACTTCATAGATTAATTTATGCTGTCGCAATATTTGGTTCACTACATTATATTTGGTTGTCAAAAACAATTTTTTTTAAGCCATTAATATACTTCATAATTATAGTTGTTTTGTTACTTTTTAGAATTAAAATTAAAAAAAAAGAGGTTAAATATGGATGAAGATGAAAAAAAACAAATTCAATCTGCAACTTTAGATAGATTGATTAATCATTTGAATGAGAGAAAAGATGTTCAAAATATTGATCTTATGAATTTAGCAGGATTTTGTAGGAATTGTCTGTCTAGATGGTTTAGAGAAGAGGCTGAAAAAAAAGGTATTGAAATTTCTGATCCAGATGCAAGAAAGCACATATACGGTATGCCTTATTCTGAGTGGAAAGAAAAATTTCAAAAGTAATTATTTTTCTTTAAGTCTTGGAAATAATTCAACAAAATTACATGGTTTGTGATTTATATCAAGTTGATATTTTAAAATTCCTTCCCAAGCATCAGTTACACCTCCAGAAGAACCAGGTAAAGCGAAAATATATTTGCCATTTGCTAAAGCAGCACAAGCTCTTGATTGGATAGATGATGTTCCTACCGTTTTTAAACTTAAAGTTCTAAATACCTCCCCGAATCCAGGTATATGCTTGTCTGCAATTTCATCAACTGCTTCAGGTGTAATATCTCTTCCAGTTAAACCTGTTCCACCTGTAGTAATAATAACGTCGATTTCTTTTTGATTAGTCCATTCTTTAAGTATCAAAACAATTTCATTTTTATTGTCTTTGCAAATTTTTCTATCAATTAATTTATGATTAGATTGTTCTATTTTTTTAACCAGAATTGCTCCTGATTTATCATTATCAAAAGTTCTGGTATCTGTTACAGTTAATAGAGCAATATTTACTATCATATAAAGTTATTAATATGACTATATTAACGATATTTTTTTTTATAACAGCAATTTTATATTCGAGTGTAGGTTTTGGAGGTGGATCAACTTATTTAGCTTTGATGTTAATTTGGGATATTCCATATTATATATTTCCAATAATAGCCTTATTTTGTAACATTATTGTAGTTTCTGGAAATTCAATAAATTTTATTAGAGCAGGAAACATAAATATAAAATTAGTTTTACCCTATCTTGTGGGATCAGTTCCATTTGCTTTTTTTGGGGCATCGCTTTCCATAGATAAAGATTTGTTTGAAATAATATTATTTATAATTCTTATTATTGCAGGTTTTTTTTTATTAGTTGAGAGTAGATCCTATAATCAAAAAAATATTAAAATTAATCAAGTTTCAAAATTTATTTCCATTTTAATTGGTTCTATAATTGGATTTTTTTCTGGTTTAGTGGGAATTGGAGGGGGTATATTTTTGAGCCCACTTTTATTTTTATTAAAAGCAGGTTACCCAAAAAATATTACCAGTTCTGCATCTATATTTATTTTAGTTAATTCAATTTTTGGTGTAGGAGGACAATTAACTAAAGATATTGTTCTATCTGAATTTTTAAACTATTGGCCATTGTTTTTGTCAGTTCTCATCGGTGGACAAATAGGAAATTTTTTAAATATTAAATTTCTATCTAATAAAGTTCTAGCTTTTATGACATCCTTATTAGTTATTTTTGTTGCTGTAAGAATGGGTATAAGAATTATAACTTAAATTAATAAATTATTTAAAAAATATAATGGATAAAAATTTTTTTAAAAAAGTAAGAATTCTTGATGGAGGAATGGGCCAAGAATTACTATCAAGAGGTTTGGTTTCAAAAGGAACACTGTGGTCTGCTAGTGCAATTTTAGAGAAAAAATTTCATAACCTAGTTATTGATGCTCATTTGTCATTCATTTATGCGGGTGCAGAAGTAATAGTCACTAACACTTTTGTTGGAAGAAAAATAAGATTAATTGAAAATAACGTAGAAGAACATTTTCATTATATAAATGAGCAGGCATGTATACTATCACTACAAGCAAAAGAAATTTCAAAAAGAAATGTTCTTATCGCTGGAAGTTTACCTTCTCAAAAAGATACTTACGTCGAAGACAAAAGAAATACTAATGAAATAGAGAAAGATTTTTACGAACAAGCAAAAATTATAGCTCCGTTCGTTGACTTTCTTTATTTAGATGTAGTTTCAAGTGGAAGAGAAATTGCTATTGGTTCCAATGTTGCTTTAAAATTGAATAAACCGATTTTGCTGGGAATACATTTAAAAAAAAATAACTTACTACCTTCAGGTGAAACTATTACAAGTATTTTTCAAAAATATAAAAATAACAATTGGATTGGTTTAATTAGTGCATGTGTATCGCCTGAAATTGCTGAGAATAGTGCATCTGAAATTAAAGAACTAAATATTCCATTTGGATTTAAAGCAAATTTATGGAAAGTTGATGAACCAACACCTGTTCAAACATTTAATACAGCAAAACCAGACGAAATTGGAACAAATCCAAATATTTCATTAGGTAAAAGAACTGATGTGTCTGGAGAATTATTTTATGAATTTTCAAAAAGACAGGTTGTAAAAGGTGCCACAATCATAGGTGGTTGTTGTGAAACAACACCTGATCACATAAAGGCTTTATCAAAATTAAAATAAATTATTATCTGCTCTTTTAACAAAATATACTCCGATACAGACAGCTATTAATGATATTAAAACCTTAATGGTAATTAATTCATCTAAAAAAATAAAACCTAATATTGTACCAAATATAGGAATTAAATAAGATACTTGTGATTGAAATATAAGACCATTACGAGTTAAAATTCGAAATCTTAATAACCATGCTAATCCTGTAGGTACAATTCCTAAATAAATCACTGAAATTAATGAATCAGTCCTTGGAACTACCTGCCATGGCTGTTCAATAAACGATACCAATGGTATTAAAATAATTGTTGCCCAGATTAATATCGAACCTGTCACATTTTCATTTTTTTTCTTACTAATTTTTAAAGTTAATACACCACCGATAACATAACATGTTGAACCTAACAAAATTAACAAAGCTGAAGTAAAATTATTTTGATCAATTAAAAGATTATCTGAAAATAAAAAAATTATTCCTGAAAAACCAATTAAAATTCCAAATGTTTTGACTAAATTAAATTTTTCATTTTTTGTATAAAAATGACCTAGTATTGTCGAACTCAGTGGTGTTGTTGACATTAAGATTGCAGCTAAGTTACTTTGAACAGACTTTACTCCATAAGCAATTAAGAAGAATGGTGCAACTAAGTTTATAAACCCAATCATAGCGAACCAATGCCAGTCTTTAGAAAAAGCCTCAATTTTTATTTTTTTATAGTAGCAAAGAACTAGAACTGGAATTGCTCCAAAAAATACTCGTAGGAAAGCAATAGTAACTGGACCAAATGAATATGTTGCAATTTTTATATTAAAAAATGCAGACGCCCATATTAAAGACAATATGGTTAATAAAGCATAATCTATTAATTTTGGTTGCCTCATTCTGTTAAATCATCAACTTCTGAATTAGTTAATTTTTTTAATTCAATAAAAGTAATTCCAAAAACTGCGTTTGGATGTCCTGCTGCAGCAAAGACTTTTGAAAATCTTTCTAAATATTTATCCATATATACTTTTGTATTCACTAAATGACCTATTGGGGATACACCACCTATTGTATAACCAGTAATTTGCTTAACCTCCTCGGGACTTGCCATTGACACATCTTTTTCGCTTAATTTTTTTTTTAATTTATTTAAAGAGCATCTTTTGTCTCCCGATACTAAGCAAAGACAAAATTTATCACCTAATTTAAAAAGTAAGCTTTTTACAATTGCACCAACATTGCAACCTAAGGCTGTAGCAGCATCATTTGCAGTTCTTGCTGTTTGTTCTAAAATAACAACATTAATATCTGGATTAAAGTCTTTAAGAATTTTCTCTGCTCTTTTAACTGGTTCTTTATCTAAAATGGAATTCACTTATTTACTCGTATGATTAATAATATTGATTAAATACACTACTTATGTGAAAATTGCATAAGTGTTATTTATTAAATAAGCAATATTTATAAGAGTTTATTTGCTAATTAATGCTCTGAAATTACATAGGAGACATAATGAGTGCAGAAAACGTTTTGAAATTTATCAAAGAAAAAGAAGCTGAATTCGTAGATTTAAGATTTACTGATCCAAGGGGAAAACTTCAACATTTAACAATGGACTCAACTGTTGTTGACGCAGACATGCTTAATGACGGTGTCTTTTTTGATGGATCGTCTATCGCTGGTTGGAAAGCAATTAATGAATCAGACATGATTTTAAAACCAGATACTTCTAGAATGTTTATGGATCCTTTTACTTCTCATAATACTGCAGTTTTGTTTTGTGATATTTTAGATGCAATTAAAAAAGATCCTTACGAAAGAGATCCAAGGGGTGTGGCTAAAAAAGCTGAAGAATATTTAAAGTCGTCTGGTATTGGTGATAAAGCATTTTTCGGTCCAGAACCAGAATTTTTTGTTTTTGATGATGTAAGAATCAAAAATGATATGAATGAATGTGGATTTAAAATTGATAGCAAAGAAGGTCCATATAATTCAGGAAAAGAATATGAAAGTGGAAACATGGGACACAGACCTCCAATCAAGGGTGGATACTTCCCAGTGCCACCAGTTGATAGTGAACAGGATATGCGTGGTGAATATTTAAAAAATTTAAAAGAAGTAGGAATTAAAGTTGAAAAACATCACCATGAGGTTGCTCCAAGTCAGCACGAGCTTGGAATGTATTTTGGAACTTTAGTGAATCAGGCTGATAATGTTCAGTTATATAAATATGTTGTTCAAATGGTAACTCACTCGTTTGGCAAGACTGCAACTTTTATGCCCAAACCTGTAGCAGGAGATAATGGTTCTGGTATGCATATTCACCAATCAATTTGGAAAGGTGATACACCAGTTTTTTCTGGAGAGGCTTATGCAGGATTATCTGAAACTGCGTTGCATTATATTGGTGGAATTTTAAAACATGCAAAAGCTATTAATGCTTTTGCTAACTCTACTACGAATAGTTATAAAAGATTAATTCCAGGTTTTGAGGCTCCAGTATTACTTGCATACTCTGCAAGAAATAGATCAGCTTCATGTAGAATTCCTATTACCTTAAGTAAAAAAGGGGCAAGATGTGAAATTAGGTTCCCAGATGCATCCGGTAATCCATATTTAACATTTGCTGCAATGCTTATGGCTGGAATTGATGGTATTAAAAATAAAATTCACCCAGGTGAGTCTTTTGATAAAGATCTTTATGAATTACCACCAGAGGAAGTTAAAGCTATCCCAACCGTTTGTGGATCTTTGAGAGAAGCAATGGAAAGTTTAGATAAAGATAGAGAATTCTTAACTCAAGGTGGTGTGTTTACAGACGATCAAATTGATGCTTACATAGCTCTAAAGTTTGAGGAAATTCATAAATTTGAGCATGCACCTCACCCGGTTGAGTTCGAGATGTACTACAGTAGCTAATAATTAATTACTGCTTAGTTGTAGCTATTGTATCTTTGTTAATACCTTTTTTAACAACGTAGTCCTGTGTACCGTTGGCACCAGTGTCTACTTCTTTTCTAAGGTCTTTAAAAAAAGATCTCTCTTTTAAAGAGTTTTTAAAGTTTTTAACAAGATTTTTAAATTCAAATGTATTCATTGTTTAGCTTTACAGTAGATATGCAAATAATGCAAATCTGGTATGCTCAAAATGGGATTATTGACCTATGATGTTTTAAATGACTCGCCGCAGCCACAACGCTCGGTTTCATTAGGATTATTAAAAACAAAAGTTGAAGATAATTCCTCTTTCTTATAATCCATTTCAGTTCCTAAAAGATACATAATCGCTGCTGAATCTATAAATACTTTAACACCCTTATCTTCAATGATTTCATCATTTGGATTAATCTCTTTTGTGTATTCCATCACGTAAGACATTCCAGCACAGCCACCAGATTTAACTGACACACGTACTCCAAGAGAATCTTTTTCTGCATCAGCCATAATCTTTTTAATTCTAGATGCAGCATTATCACTTAATTTAATTATTTGAGTCATTATAAGTTCAATTCCAATTTAGCTGCCTCAGACATCATGTCTTTGGTCCATGGTGGGTCCCATACTAATTCTAAATCCACATCTTCAATACCTTCAACCTGCATCGCTCCCTCTTTAACTTCTTTAGGTAAGCTCTCAGCTACTGGGCAATTTGGGGTTGTTAAAGTCATTTTAATTTTAGCAGATTTTTCATTTTCAACTTTTATATCATAAATTAATCCTAATTCATAAATATTCACTGGTAACTCAGGGTCATAAATTTTTCTTATTTCCTCTATGATTAGTTCTTTTTTTGACATAATTAGTTCTCTGTTTTTACTTCTTCTTTTTTATCATCAAATGCTGAAACCAAAGTATGCCATGAAAGTGTAGCACACTTTACTCTCATTGGATATTGTTTAACACCTGACAAACACATTAATTTAGTTTTTTCATCTTCCTGTAAATATTCTGATTTTAATTCTGGATTTTCTTTAATCATTCCTAAAAAATCTTCGACGATTTCTTTAGCTTCATTTTCATTTTTACCTTTAATTAGATCTGTCATGATTGAGGCTGACGCCATTGAAATAGCACAACCACTTCCTTCAAATGAAATATCTTCAACTATTCTTTGACCATTTAATTTTAAATAAACATGAACATTATCACCACATAAAGGATTGTTACCTTTTGCATCTTTATTAAAGTCATCTGTCTTTCCAAGATTTCTTGGATTTTTTCCATGCTCTAAAATAATTTCTTGGTATAATTCTTTTAAATTCATTTTAAGTTAAATATTTTTTTACAGTTATTTATTGAATCATTTAATTTATCTAGATCGTCTTTAGTATTATAAATTCCAACAGAAGCTCTTGCACTAGCAGGTATATTTAATTTATCATGTAAAATTTGACAGCAATGATGTCCTGCTCTTATTGCAACTCCATCCTCATCAAGTATAGTTGCGATATCATGTGGATGAACACCTTCTAATGTAAATGATAAAACACCTCCTTTATTTTTAGGGCTGCCAATCAATTTAACGGAATTATTTTTTTGCAGTAATTCTTGACCATATTCAACTAAATCAGCTTCGTGTTGCATAATATTTTCTATCCCAATGCTTTCCATAAACTTAATTGACTCGTCAAAGGCAATGACTTGAGCAGTTGCCATTGTTCCTGCTTCATATTTATTTGGTAATTCACCATAAGAAATACTATCTTTTTTAACTTCTCTGATCATTCCCCCACCCCCTTGGTAGGGAGGCAACTCCTCTAACCATTTTTTTTTACCGTATAAAACACCAAGTCCTGTTGGTCCGTACATTTTGTGACATGATATTGCATAAAAATCACAATCGAGATCTTGCATATCAAGTTTAAGATGTGGGGCGCCTTGGCAACCATCAATCACAACAATTATTCCTTTTGAATGTGCTAGATCGGTTATTTCTTTAACAGGCAATATTGCGCCTGTAACATTTGACAAATGTGTAATTGCTATAACTTTAGTTTTAGGTGTTATTTTTTTTTCAATTTCCTCTAAAGAAACGTCACCATCTTCATTCATTTCTGCAAAATTAATTTTGATATTTTTCGATTTTCTTAAAAAATGCCATGGAACATAATTTGAATGATGCTCAAGTTCAGTGATTAAAATTTCATCCCCTTCGTTTAAATAATTTTGTCCTAAGGTATTTGCAACTAAATTTAATGCTTCAGTTGCACCTTTTGTAAAAACTATTTCATTTTTGTCTTTAGCGTTAATATATTTTTGAACAGAGGATCTTGTATTCTCATACAAATTTGTAGCTGCAACTGCAAGATAATGAACACTTCTTCCTACATTCGAAAACTGTTTGGTATAAAATTCATTAATTTTATCTGCAACAACTTTTGGTTTTTGTGAAGAGTTGGCGCTGTCAAGATAAACAAGATCATTATTTTGAATTTTTTCATCAAATATAGGAAATTCATTTTTTATATTTTCTATTTTCATTCCTTGATTCCAATCATGTTTTTAATTAAATTTTTAATTTCTGAGTCTGTAATTTTTTCTACCACATCAAGTAAAAAACCATTTATTAAAAGTTCTCTTGCTTGATTATAATTTAAACCCCTAGACATTAAGTAAAATATAGAGTCTTCATTTAGACTTCCTGAGGCTGAACCATGCGAACATTTAACATCATCTGCATAAATTTCTAATTCAGGTTTAGCATTAAATTCAGAATCTTTATTTAATAATATTGCTTTACTAAGCTGGTATCCATCTGTTTTTTGTGCATCAGAATTTACAAATATTTTTCCTTGATATGCTGCTTTAGAACTGTCTTCTAAAACACTCTTAATTAGTTGATAGCTTTTTGTATTCTCTGTTAAATGATTTACAGTTGTTCTTATTTCGTGATGTTTATTTTTATCAAGAGAGAAAATGCCATTCACAAAAGCTGATGAGTGTTCTCCTTTTAAATTACAATTAACTTCACTTTTAAAGAAATTTGATCCTGAAGATAAAATAAATGTCTCCGAAATTGTATTTTTATTTTGTTCAATATTATTAAAAGAATATTTAATATTTTTATTTTCTATTTTATCTATTTTATAATTTTTAAGAATTGCATTTTCTTTTAAATCAAAATTATAAAAAATATTTAAAAAATTTTTTTCAGATGTATCATTGAATAAGTCAATCAATCTTAAGGAGCTATCTTCTTGCAGCTCAAAATCTAATCTTAAATTAATGTTTTTGGACCAAATTTTAGAGTTTGTTGTATGGTAAATAATAAGTGGTTTTGATAGCTGATAACCCTTTTTAACGACTATTTTAAAGGATTTATTGTTAAAAGCACTATTTAGATCAGATAAAGAGTTATTGTTTTCAAATTTATTAATAATTTCTGACTGATCAATTATTTCTATTTGATCTTTTTTCTCATAATCAAAATCAATTTTTTCAATTCTGCCATTTATAAAGACTATTTTATTATGTACTAATCCATCTACAAATACAGAAGTATCAACTTTGTTGGTAGATGTATAATCATTATAAAAACTTAATTCCCCAATATTCTTATTAATTATCTGGTTAAGATCTGAGAATTTCCAATCTTCTTCTCTTCTATTTGGAAAACCTTTGTTTATAAAATTATCTAAAGAAAATTTTTTTATTTCAATATCTTTTTGAGACAAACTTAAATTTCTAATAGTATTTTCAAAATCTTTTTGTAATTGTTCTTTCATCTAATTAAAATTTTCATATCCTTTTTTTTCTAATTCAAGAGCTAAATCTGGACCTCCAGATTTAACAATCTTACCATTCATTAAAACATGGACAAAGTCAGGCTTTATATAATCTAGCAACCTTTGATAATGGGTGATTATTAAAAATGAGTTTTTTTCATTTCTTAAAGTATTTACTCCATCTGCAACAATTCTTAGAGCATCTATGTCTAGCCCCGAGTCTGTTTCATCAAGAATTGAAAGTTTTGGAGATAACATTGACATTTGTAAAATTTCATTTTTCTTTTTTTCTCCTCCAGAAAAACCAACATTTAATTGTCTATTTAACTTCTCCTCGTCAAATTTAAGTTCTTTTGATTTTTCTTTTACAAGTTTTAAAAACTCTATTGCATCAAGTTCTTTTTCTCCTCTTGCTTTTCTAACTGCGTTTAGAGAAGTTTTTAAAAATATATTTGTATTTACTCCAGGAATTTCTAATGGATATTGAAAAGCTAAAAAAATACCTTTATGAGCTCTTTCCTCTGTTTCAAGCTCAAATAAATCTTTTTCTTCAAAAAGAACTTCACCAGAAACTTCATATCCTTTCTTTCCTGATAAGATATTTGATAAAGTACTTTTACCTGATCCGTTTGGACCCATTATGGCATGAACTTCACCAGGATTAACATTTAGTGAAAATCCTTTTAAAATTTCCTTGTTATCTATTTTTGCATTTAATTTATTTATTTTTAACATTATCCAACACTTCCCTCTAAACTGATCCCTACTAACTTTTGTGCTTCAACAGCAAATTCCATCGGTAGTTGCTGTAATACTTCCTTACAAAATCCATTTACAATTAATCCAACTGCCTCCTCGGCACTAAGCCCTCTTTGTTGGCAATAATGTAATTGTTCCTCACTTATTTTAGAAGTTGTTGCTTCATGAGCTATATTTGATTCTGAATTTTTATTTTTGATGTAAGGAACTGTATGAGCACCACATTTGTTACCCATCAGTAAAGAGTCGCACTGAGTGTAATTATTTGAATTCGATGCTTTTGAGGAAATATCAACCAATCCTCTATATGTCATATCTGAAAAGCCAGCGCTAATTCCCTTTGATATTATTTTACTTTTTGTATTTTTCCCTAAATGGATCATTTTAGTTCCAGTATCAGCTTTTTGATGATTATTTGTAATGGCAATTGAATAAAATTCCCCAACAGAATTATCACCTTTCAAGATGCAACTAGGATACTTCCAAGTGATTGCAGATCCAGTTTCGACTTGTGTCCAAGAAATTTTAGAATTCTTTCCTTTGCATAAACCCCTTTTGGTAACAAAATTATATATTCCACCTTTACCGTCTTTGTCTCCAGGATACCAATTTTGAACTGTTGAATATTTTATTTCAGCATCATCAAGAGCAACTAATTCGACATTAGCAGCATGCAGTTGATTTTCATCTCTCATAGGAGCTGTACAACCTTCTAAGTAGCTAACATAACTTCCTTTATCAGCAATAATTAAAGTTCTTTCAAATTGACCTGTATTAGATGCATTTATTCTAAAATAAGTTGAAAGTTCCATTGGGCATCTAACACCCTCTGGAATGTATACAAATGAACCATCAGTAAAAACTGCTGAGTTTAAAGTTGCAAAAAAATGATCAGTTAACGGAATCACTGAACCTAAATATTTTTTAACTAGTTCTGGATGATTTTGAATTGCCTCTGAAATTGGACAAAAAATGATACCTTGTTTTATTAATTCTTCTCTAAAAGTTGTTGCAACTGAAACTGAGTCAAAAACTGCATCAACTGCAATACCATTTAATCTTGCTTGTTCTTGAAGAGGGATACCTAACTTTTTATAAGTTTCTAAAAGTTTAGGATCTAATTCATCTAAACTTTTAGGTTTATCATCCATACTTTTAGGTGCAGAATAATAATATAAATCTTGATAATCTATATTTGGATATTTTGGTTTTTGCCAATTTGGTTCTTTTAGTTGCTTAAATCTTTCATAAGCTTTTAATCTAAATTCAAGCATCCATTGTGGTTCTTTTTTAATGTTAGAAATAAATTTAATTACCTCCTCATTTAAACCTTTTGGTGCTCTCGTATTTTCTATATCAGTAGAAAAACCATATTTATAATCTTTTAATTTGTCTATTTCCTTTTGTCTATTTTCCATATTAATTAATCCGTTCTGAATTATTTTTTAATAAATCCTCTAAACTTTTTTTTTCAAAAAAACTATTAATATGAGTTTCTAATTCATCCCAAAGGTTATGAGTTACACATTTAGTTGCTTTTCCATTGCACCCCTTTTTTGACTCTTTTTTGCACTGAACAGTTTTAACTTTTTCGTCAACAGCATTAAAAATATTAGTAAGTTTTATTTCATTAGGTTTTTTTGATAAAACATATCCACCTTGAGTACCTCTGGTACTTTTTACAATTTGATTTTTTTTAAGCTTTGAAAAAATTTGTTCTAAATAATCTAAGGAAATTCCTTGTCGTAATGAAATATCACGCAAAGACACTGGATTAATAGTGTCAAACCTTGCAAGATCTACAAGTGCCATAACAGCGTATCTACCTTTTGATGTTAGTTTCATTTTACCCTTTAAATAATGGCCTTTTTATACATACCTGACTAAAATGGTCAAGTTTAGACTACAAAAAAAAACTAACATATTGTCGCTCAGTTATGATAAACGTAACTTTTTTTTGAGAATAATAATCAATTGCGCTTATGGATAACAAAATTTTAGAAATATTTATTCCAGGTCCAGCTGGACGTCTTGAAGCTAAATATTTTAAAAGTAAAAAAAACACATCTCCTGTAGCGTTAGTATTGCAACCTCATCCTCAATACGGGGGAACCATGAATAATAAGGTTGTAGTAGATACATTCCACACATTTATGGAAAATGATTTTTCTGTTTGTAGAGTTAACTTTAGAGGTGTTGGAAAAAGTGATGGGGAATTTGATAATGGCCAAGGGGAACTAGCTGATGCAGCTGCTGCGTTGGACTGGTTAGAAAGAGAAAATTTTGATAATTCTCAGTGTTGGGTATCTGGTTTTTCTTTTGGATCATTGATAGCTATGCAACTATTAATGAGAAGACCTGAAATAAATAGATTTATAGCAATTTCACCTCAACCTAATGTTTATGATTTTTCTTTTTTATCACCATGTCCTACATCTGGAATGGTAATTTATGGAAAAAAGGATGAATTGGTTCCATTAGAGTATATTACAGAACTAGATAAAAGACTAAGTGCACAAAAAGGAATTAAAGTTGAATTTAATGCAATATCAGATGCCAATCATTTTTTTTCTAAAACAGATAATGTATTAATTAAAAGTCTTGATAAATATATTAAAAAAGAGACAGCTCTTTATTAAAAATTTTCTACTAGTTTGCCGCCAACAGTAGGCTTTGCACATCCTGTAGTTTTTGGAAATGAAATAGGTAAATCCAAAAAAGATCTAATAGCTAAATATCCAAATGCCTGAGATTCAATATAATCACCATTGAAACCATAGTTATCTATATTATCTAAAATAAAATTGTATTTATTGTTAAGATTTTCATTAATACAATCCATTAAGGCAATATTTTTTCTTCCTCCCCCTGAAATTAAGTATTTAATTTTACTATCAGTGCCTATATTTTCTATTCCTTTAGCTATTAGATAGCCTGTAAAGTTAGTTATTGTTGCGCAGCCATTTTCAAAAGTGAGACCTCTAGCAAATGAGTTGTCAAAATCTTTAATATCTAAAGATTTTGAATATGTATCTATGTTAAAATTCTCAATGATTTGATTAGTAATTAATTGATCAATTTTTCCTGCTTTTGATATATTTCCATTTTCATCAAATTTTTTATTAGAATTTTTTCTAACCCAGTCATCTATCAAACAATTCCCAGGCCCAATATCATGAGCGGTAATATTGTCTTCAAAATTACTGGCAATACTTATAATCTTAGTAAGATTTGTTATTCCTCCAATATTTATAAATCCTATCGGAAAACCTATTTTAAATTTTTCATTCACAATATTAGATATGAGATAGTGAAATATTGGTGTTAAAGGGGCTCCTTGTCCTTCATTTTCAATATCTTTTTGTCTAAAGTCATAAATTACCTTTTTTTTTAATAGTTGAGATAGCAGCTTTCCGTCTCCAAGCTGTTTTGTTATTTTTTTTTGTGGCTCGTGAAATATTGTTTGGCCATGAAAACCAATTAGATCAATTTCATGCTTATATTTTAACAATATTTGGTTTATTTTTTCTGCATGAAAAATTGTGATTTTTCTTTCTAGATTTCCCAATTCTTTAGAATATTTAAATAAATCATTCTCTACTAAAACTAAATTTCTTAATCTAATTAACTCTGCTTGTAGTTCGACATCATACTCAAAATACTTATCTAAAATGTTGTAAAATTGATATTGCCCATCAGATTGGATTATTGATATATCCACTCCATCCATTGAGGTTCCACTCATTAATCCTATAGATGTATATAATTTTTTTTTCATTGATATTCTTTTTATTAAAAATTTGTATATTGTAACTATAGACTTATGAATAAATTTTTAAAAGATTTTAAAGATCGTGGATATTTCTACCAATGTACTAGTGAGGATGAATTATCAAATTTACTAGATAAAGAAAAAATCAAAGCTTATATTGGTTTTGACTGTACCGCAGAGAGTTTACATGTTGGTAGCTTACTGCAAATAATGTGTTTGAGATTACTTCAAAAAAATGGACATCGTCCTATAGTTTTACTTGGTGGTGGAACTACAAGAATTGGTGACCCATCTGGAAAAGATAAAACTAGAAAAATTTTAAGTGAAGAAGAAATTGAAAAAAATATTCTAAATATTAAAAATATTCTTAAAAAATTTTTAGACAATGATGACCCAAGCACAAAACCAATATTTGTAAATAATTATTCTTGGTTAAAAAATTTGAATTATATATCTTTCCTAAGAGATATTGGAAAACACTTTACTATCAATAGGATGTTGACATTTGATAGTGTCAAATTGAGACTGGATAGAGAACAATCACTTAGTTATATGGAATTTAATTATATGATTTTGCAAGCATATGATTTTTTAGAATTAAATAAAACAGAAAATTGTGTTTTACAAATTGGTGGTTCTGATCAATGGGGGAATATTGTGAACGGAGTTGAGCTTATTAAAAGATACTCTAATAATCAAACTTTTGGTTTAACTACTCCACTAATTACTTTGGCTACAGGTGCAAAAATGGGTAAGACAGAAAACGGTGCAATTTGGTTAGATGAAAAATTTTTATCAGCTTATGATTACTGGCAATTTTGGAGAAATATTGATGACAGAGATGTGATTAAATTTATAAAAATGTTTACTGATCTTGATATTGTCGAGATAGAAAAGTTAAAAAAAAATAACATAAATGAATTAAAAATTTTGCTTGCAAATAAAACTACCTCTTTGCTTCATGGCGAAAAGGCAGCGAAGAACTCAGAACAAGCAGCCAAAGAGGCATTTTCTGGAAATTCACTTGGTTCAAATTTACCTTCTGTAAATATATCATTAGAAAATGTTGATAAAAAAATTAACGTTTTAGATCTTATTTTACTGTCTAAATTAGAAAATTCTAAAAGTGAGATTAGAAGACTTATAAAAGGAAATGCGATAAAAATTAATGATAATACTATATCTGACGAAAAATTTATTATTGATCACAATCTTTTTAAAGAAAATTACCTCAAGTTATCTATAGGAAAAAAAAGACACATTAAAGTTGAGCTAAATTAATTTTTTTTAATTTTTTCTATAGTACGAGTAATAAATCTTGGGGTTAATGTCTTAATTGGATTTACAGTAGTTTCTAGCTTCTTAGGTGGCCCTTTAATCTTAAAACTTACTCCAAAAACCCCTTCTCCTGTTTTATCTCCAACCAAAATTTTCCCAAGTACTGGTATTGAACTAATTGTTTTATTAATAGTGGTTGCTGGCACAAGTGTCCCTCTTAGACTAATTAGTTTATCATCCTCTACATATCCACTCATTAATATCGAAATTGCAGGACCAATTGCATAAATCTCATCAATTGTCATTAGATCTCCCTGATTTTTAAAATTCATTTCAAATTCATCAAATCTAATTCCTTCTCCTGATAAAATATCTGCAATTCCCTGTAAAGAAGCAAGAGTAAGAATTTTTGTTAAAACTGGTAATTCTTTCAATTTAAAATCATAAATATTAAGTTTAGATATAGAAATATTATCTTTTTTAGATGAATAGAAATCTAGATATCCTTCATCAAACCCTTTAATAAATTTATATCGTTCAACTAATGGTTTTGCTTTTGAGGAGTATAGTGTAGTTATTTTGTTATTTTCAGCATCACTATTGATTGAAAATGATATATTTTTTTTATCACCAAAAAGTGCAGATAAATTGGCATCTACAACACTATTATCTTTAATAAATAAATTTCCTTTTAAATCTGATACATAATTAACTTCATCCAAAGAAACTTCATCTAACTTTATATTTAAAGCAATATTATTTTGAAAAATATTATTTCTTTTTTT
>CACBNI010000007.1 GCA_902540595.1 uncultured Pelagibacteraceae bacterium | reverse complement strand
CCTTTAAAAATGAAAATACAACATTAGGCTTTGTAAGATTTAATAGAATTGGTGAAGTCGAATATATCTTTGTAAATCCATTATTTAGAAAGCAAGGTTTGGCTACCAAATTATTAAAACTTGTAAAAGATAAAACTGGAAAAGAAATTATACTTCAAAAACCAATAAGTCCTCTAGGATCAAAATTACTGAATTCTTTAAAACGATGGAATTAAATCTATTATTTTTTTTTACTGTTTTTCCTGCAATAGTTTTGTTTGGAATAGCTAAATCTGGTCTAGGTGGATCTATAGCGCTCATTTCAATTCCGTTAATGACCATTTCAATGCCTTTAACAACAGCACTAGGAATTATTTTACCAATTCTGATATTTTCAGACTTTATAGCAACCTATAAGTATAGAAAAGAATTTGATTTAGGGACTTTAAAATTAATAGTTCCTTTTGCAGCCATTGGTATAATTATTGGATCACTTACCTTTTCATATTTTTCTGAAGAATTACTAAAATTTATAATTGGTTTGATGGGATTTTTGTTTGCAGGTCATTATTTCTTTTTTAAAAAAAATAAAGAAGCAAAGTCAGAAAAAAATTTATTGAAAGGTGGAATTTGTTCAACTGTAGCAGGTTTTACTAGTTTCAGTGTTCATGCGGGCGGTACACCGACTAGTATTTATTTACTTCCTTTGAGAATGAAAAAAGAAATTTATGTTGGAACTAGAATTATTTTTTTTACTTTTGTAAATTTAATTAAACTTCCTCTTTATATAAATTTATCGATGATGAACCTTGAAACATTCAAGCAATCATTAATTTTGTTTCCTGTTGCACTTATTGGAATTTTAATTGGTTATCAACTCCTAAGGATAATTGAAGAAAAATTATTTTTTAATATTTTGTATGCTTTAATTTTTATTACTAGCTCAAAGTTAATTTTTGACTTTTTATAAACATATATTCTAACAAAGATTATTGATTTCTTATAAGTGGATAGATTTTAGGATTTAAATATCTTAAATTGGTAATTAAAATCAATATCAAAGTAACCAACCCAATAGAAAAACCTAAATAAATTAAAACTTTAAAGTCAAACTGCCAAACTAGTTCAAATATATTTTCCATAATAAACTTAGACCCTATTACTGCAAAAAATGTTGCAATCAAAATTACAGACATGAAAATAATAATGAATTCAATTAAAGATGAGAAAATAATTTGTTTTTTTGAAAAACCTAAGATTTTAAAAACTAGATTTTGATATTCTTTAATTTTTCCCTGAACCATAATTGCACTTGATATTACAATTAAGCCAATAATAATTGTTACAGCAGAAATTAAAGTAACAGCAATAAATACTTTGTTTAAAACTGCAGTTACTTTTAAGAGATAATCTGCAATTTTAATCATTGATAAACTCGGCATTATTTCCAACATTTCTGTTTCATCAAATTTATCAGAATTAAATTTAGCTGTTGCTAGGTATTCATGTGGAATTTGCTTAGCAAATTGGGGGTTAAACAGCATTGCAAAATTAATACTTAGATCTCGGTAATCTACTTCTCTAAAATTAATTACTTCTCCATCAATTTCTCGCCCATATACGTTTAAAGTAAAAATATCACCTAATTGAATATTAAAATCTTTTGCAACTTTAGCATCCAAGGATATTTGTAACTGATTTGGCTTAGATAAATCCCACCATTCGCCCTCTAAGATTGGATTATCTTTTGGAATATTTTCTACCCAGGATGATCTTCTTTCACTTCCAATTACCCAATAACTATCATTATCAGGCTTGATGAATGTATTAGGATCAACTCCATTAATTTTAACAATACCAGATGATACCATTGGGACTATTTCAATATTTGCATCTTTATCCATATTTAAAATACCTTGTTCAAATTTTTCTCGCTCTCCTTTTTGAATACCAACAAAAAAATAATCTGGCGCAATATCAGGGATAGACTTAGCAATTTCTCTTTGAAAGTTAGTGCCCACTAAAGCCAGAGTTAACAATAAAGTAACTCCTAACCCTAAAGACATTACAGTAATAGGAGTTATACTTTTTGTTTGAGTAATATTTTTAATTGAGACTTTAAGTGAAACAATTGAACTTGATTTAAATTTCTTTAGAAAAAAAATAATTAATTTTGAAAGCAAGAAAAAAACTATTAAACATACAAAAAAAGCTACAAAATATCCTAAACTATAGGTTGGTTGTTCGGTGCCAATTGTAAATAATATAATTAAAATAGATAATAAAACAAAGCTTACTGCGACCGATTTTTTTGAATAGTAAAACTGTAAATTTTGAAACACGTTTCTAAACAAATTAGAGGCTTTGACTTGATCAATAGAACTTATTGTTGGTATAGAAAAAATTACAAGCACCAGCAATCCAACTAAAAATATTTTGAAAAAATTTAAAAAAGAAAAAACAGGATAAACATTTAATCCTAAACCATCAGACAAATATTTATCTGCTATTGGAACAATTAAAAAGCTAGACCCATAGGAAATTACAGTAATAATAAACAGTAAAATAAATAATTGTAGATAATAAAGTGTTTTTATATTTCCAGAATAAAATCCTACTGCTTTTCTAACAGCAATTGACATGTTATTTTGATTGATAAAAGACAATAAAGTATTTGCAATTCCAATTCCAGCAATCAACATTGCACTTATTGATACAAGAGATAAAAATTGAGAGAAATTGTTAATAATTCTTTTAATACCACTTGCTGAATTTTCAGGGTATCTAAGTTTTACTTTTTGATCGTTTTTAAAAATATTTTCAATTTTTTTTTCAATTTGTGCAGGATCATCATCATTGTTAAATTTTACTTTATATTCATAATTTAAAAAACTTCCTATTCCATTTAGTTTTAAAATTTCTAAAGTTTGTTTGCCAGCTAGGGCCCAATCACCAAATGCAACAAATCCGCTTACATCTGGTACTGATTTAATTATTCCAATGACGGTGAAGTTTTGATCTTGAACTTTAACTTGCTCATTAATCTTTATATTTAGTGTTTTTGATAAACTTTCGTTAATTAAAATTGTATTTGGCTCCCTTTGCATTCTTTCATAAGCTTCGATTGGCTCATAATCAACTTCACCATAAAGTGGATATTTTTCATCCACAGTTTTAATTCTTGTAAATAAAGATTTATTTTTCTCTCTTCCAGTTGTTGAGAGCATTGTACTAAATTCAATCATTTGAGAAACTGTTGCAAACTCTTTAACTTGATTTACCAAATCCAAGTTTCCTTGATTACGATTATAATCAATCTCTAAATCTCCACCTAATAATGCTTTAGCATTATCATTTAGCTCCTTTTTTAAGCTATCTTCGATTGTGAAAATAGCACTTAGAATAAAAAGACTGATAAACAGAGTTATAATAATGCTTGAGATTTTGTGATAATTTCTACTCAAATCTTTTAAAGCATATTTAAGTATTAAATTGAATTCTGAAGAATTATTTGATTTTTCCATCTTTAATTTTAATTTTTCTTTTTGCTTTATCTGCAAGTTTGGGATCATGGGTTACCATAATTAGAGAAGAACCTTCTTCTTTTACATATTTAAACAATATATTTGAAATCAATGTAGAGTTCTCGGTATCTAAATTACCAGTTGGTTCATCAGCTAAAATCAATTCGGGTTTCATAGCAATTGCTCTTGCTATGGCTACTCTTTGCTGCTCGCCACCAGATAATTGACTTGGAAGGTTATTAAAACGATGTTTTAAACCAAAACGATCTAACAAAATCTTTGCTTCTTTTTCTGGATTTTTAAAATTATTTAGTTCAAGTGTTAAAGCAACATTTTCAACTGCAGTATAATTTGGGATCAAATAAAAGGATTGAAATACAATTCCAATATTTTTCTTTCTAATTTCTGATACTTCATCCTCATTAAGGCTTGTAATTTCTTGATTTTGAAAAATAATCTTTCCAGAGGTTGGCTTCTCCAATCCACCAACTAGCATTATTAAACTAGTTTTTCCTGAACCACTTTCACCAACAACTGAAACAGTTTCTTTTTTCTTAATATTTAAATCTATATTTTTTAAAACTCTGATATTGTCTTTGCCAGTTTGATATTTAAGATTTATTTTTTTTAATCTTAGAAGTGTGGACATGAATAAAAGTTTATTTATAAAAATTTTGTTAATCTTTCTAGTGCACATAAATGCAAGTGCAATAGAAAAGGTAGTATTATTCGGAGACAGCTTAATGGCTGGTTATGGCTTACCTAAAGAACATCATTTATCCTCAGTTTTAGAGAATAATTTAAAACAAGCTGGATTTAATATTCAAGTTATAAATGGAAGTGTTTCAGGCAGCACATCTTCAGGTGGATTAAATAGGGCAGAGTGGAGTTTATCAGATCCAGGGATAGATCTTATTATTTTAGGAATGGGTGCCAATGATATGCTTAGAGGAATTCAGCCAGATGAAACAAAAAAAAATTTAGAACAAATAATAAAAATTGCAAAAGAAAAAGAAATAGAAATAATTTTAGCTGGCATGATTGCTCCAACAACACATGGAGCAAAATATAAGAAAGACTTTGATGCCATCTATCCAAAATTATCTAAGAAGCACAATTTACAATTTATACCTTTTCTTTTAGAGGGTGTGGCACTTAACCCAAGTTTAAATCAACAAGACGGAATACATCCTAACCAGCAAGGAACAATAAAAATAAGTGAAAATATTCAAAAAAGTATTATTGCTATTTTAGATAAATAAAAAAATTTTATAATTTTATAAATTTATCATTTACTATTAATTTTATATTTATATGGATAAAATACCTTATCATCATTTACCAGACGGCACTTTTAGAAATCCTCTAGGTTCCCCTAAAGTTGATCGAAATTTTAAATGGTCTTTTAAAGTATTTAATAAAGAAAAAAAGAAACTCAATATGACTGTTCCAAAGGATCATGTTGTAGATAAGGAACAAGTATTAGCTGATATCAAAAAATATAAAGATGGGGATTATATTGGATGGATAGGGCACGCAACTTTTTTGATAAAATTAGGGAATACAACAATTATAACCGACCCTGTTTTTTCTAAAAATGCAGGTCCATTAATATTTGGACCAAAAAGATTTACTGAACCAGCTTTAAATTTAAAAGAAATACCTCCTGTAGATATTTTTTTACTAACCCATAATCATTACGATCATCAAGATATGATGACAATCAGAAGATTTCCTTTCAAAAATACCAAAGTAATGGCTCCTTTAAAGCTAGGTAAGTATTTTGAAAGAAATGGATACAGCGATGTTAATGAAATGGATTGGTATGAAGAAATTATCATTAATGAAAAAATGAAAATAACATTTTTACCAGCGGTTCATTGGTCTAAACGTAGTTTAACAGATACCAACAAAACTTTATGGGGAAATTTTTTAATTGAATATGATGGTAAAAAAATTTTATTCGCTTGTGATACTGGAGTTGGAAATGTTTATAAAGAGATTGGCGAAAAATATGGTCCAATAGATATAAATATTATAAATATTGGAGCGTATAATTTTTATCCAATAACGCCATATAAGGATAAATCATCTTATCACACTAGTCCCGAAGAGGCGCTTCAGATTTCTAGAGATTTAAAAAGTAAGAAAGTAATTGGTATGCATTGGGGTACTTTTGTATTATCGTTAGAGCCAATTATGGAACCAAGAGACCGATTTAGAGATAATGCAGAGAAATATGGCTATAAAAAAGAGGATGCACTTGTTTTTAAAATTGGCCAAATAACACCATTAAATGAAATTTTAAAATAATATTTTATGAAATATTTAATTTTGATAATTACCTTTTTTTTAACTAGCAATGTTTACGCACAAAATATTAATATTTCAGTCAAAACGAATTTAGATCTTAATTGTAAGTTTGAAAAAGTTATTATTAAAAACGCAGAACATAATTTTGTTTCTTTTACGAATAATCAAATTAAAAGAGATAATCTCAAAAGTTTAAAAATAATCGCAAAAAATCCAGATATCTTAATTATCGAAAATTTGTCAAAATTTATTAACAAGATTAATTTGGAAGTAAAAATATCTAATAAAGATATAATTTTGATACAAGCTTTTGATCAAGAACGAAATTATTCTGAGTCTGCAGTTTTTACTAGAAGCACTGGAGAATTTATTCATGAAATTACCAAAAAAATAAACTCTGATGAAAAAGAGAAAGATATTTCATTTTATAGTTGTAAAAAAAACAACCAAGACACTTAAGACCAAAGACTCTAAATCCTTTTTTTGATAATAATTAAATATGAAGAAGCTTTTTTTAATATTGGTGTTTTATTTATTTTCGCAGACAATTACCTTTGCAAATGAAAGAGACATAAGGCTTAATCAGTTATTTAATGAATTAAAGGTTAATAAGGCAAAAATAGCATCAATTGTTGAACAAGAAATTTGGAAAATTTGGAGTACACATCCAAGTGATGCAAAGCTTACTGCAAGGTTAGAGGAAGGCTCACAGTTTGTAAGAAATCAGCAACTAAATAAAGCAATAGAGATTTTTACAGAGGTTATCAATCTTGATCAAAATTGGGCTGAAGCATGGAATAAACGAGCTACAGTTTTTTATATGATGGGTGAATTTGAAAAATCTCAAGATGATATTGATAAAGTGTTAGCAATAGAGGCAAGACATTTTGGTGCTTTAGCGGGACAGGGATTAGTTAATATACAATTGAAAAATTATGAAAAAGCAATTTTTAGTTATCAGCAGGCAAAAGAAATACACCCTTCAATGCAATCGCCAGAAATTATGATAAGAAGAATAGAAGAATTAATTAAACAGCAATCAATATAATGTGTGGAAGATATGTTGTTAAAAACCCAGTTACTAAAACTTCCTCATTAGTAAAGTCTGCTATTCAAGTTGAGGATACAGAAAATTATAATGCTCATCCTTATCAAAAACTACCAGTTATCAAAAAATATAAAAACGGAAATACTTTAGAATCTTTAAAGTGGGGATTAGTGCCTAGTTGGGCAAAAAATAAAGAATTCAAAGCTTTGATAAATGCAAGATTAGAGACAATTGATGAAAAGGTTTCATTTAAAAAACTGATAAAAAATCATCGATGTGTTGCTGTTGCAGATGGTTTTTATGAATGGAAGAGGGAAGAGAATGAAAAAACTCCTCATTACTTTATTAGAAAAGATACTAATGTAATTTATTTTGCTGGTATTTTTGAACAGGACCAATTTTGTTTAATTACAGAAGAGGCAAAAGAAAATATTAAAGAAATTCACCACCGTCAGCCCGTAATTCTTAATCAGGCAGATGTTAATCGTTATTTGAATTTAGAGCTACAGGGCTCAGCTTTTTTGAATGAACGTAAAGTTCCTGATCTTGTTTTTCATGAGGTTTCAAAGGATGTGAATAAACCAACAAATAATACAGCCTCATTGATCCAAAAGATTTCTAATTAAATCTTATTTCTTTTTATGCTTTTTAAATGAAAATTTTTTAGGTCTTTGTCTTTTTTTGAATTTTTTTCTTCCTTTAAAAGAGGATCTTTTGTTGTCTTTTTCAACTACATCATCTATTTTTTTACCAAAATATTTAGGATTATTGGTAAAGCCAAAAGATTTTTTCTTGTCCTTAAATTTTGATTTTTTATCTTCATCTTTTTTAAAGAATTTCTTTTTGCCTTTAAAATTAGATTTTTTATCATCATCTCTTTTAAAGAACTTCTTTTTATCTCTGAAGCTACCTTTTTTGTTATCATTAAATTTTCTTTTTTTGTTAAATGGAGCCTTACCTTTTTTACCACCCCTAAAACTTTTCTTTTGACCTCTATCTCTTTGAGGTGGTTTGTAATTTGGATCTATTAATTTACTTATAGAATTCCACATGGATCGATCATTTGGAGTTAAAAAGGTCAAAGCGGAACCTTCTTTACCAGCTCTACCGGTTCGTCCTATTCGATGAACATAATCTTCTGGAACTTGTGGTAGATCGTAATTAATAACATGTTTGATCACTGGGATATCTAATCCCCGTGCTGCAACATCGGTTGCAATTAGGATACGACTGTGTCCATTTCTAAATCCATTGATAACTCTATCTCGTTTACTTTGTCTTAAGTTTCCATGAATAGCATCAGCTTTATGACCATCATATTTTAATCTTTTAACTATTTTATCTGCACCATGTTTAGTTTTAACAAATACTAAAATGGATCCACTTCTCTCTACAAGTTGATTGATTAGTTCATGATATTTTTTGTCCTGCGAAACTTCATATGTTTCTTGTTTAATTTTATCAATTGGGGCTGATAAAGATCCAACAGATATTCTCTCAGGATTATTTAAATATTTTTGAGATATTTTTAATATATTGTTTGGAAGCGTTGCTGAAAATAATAATGTTTGATGTTCTTTTGGGACAAAATTTAAAATCTGTTCTATTTGAGGAGTAAATCCCATATCAAGCATTCGATCAGTCTCATCTAAAACTAAATAATTAACTTTAGATAAATCTAAACTTTTTCTCTTTAAATGATCATTAATTCTTCCAGGGGTTCCAACAATTATCCTTGCACGTTTGCCTAACTTTCTAAGTTGCTTTTGCATACTCTCACCACCAATTAAAAGAGCATTACCAATTCCTATTTCTCTAACATTTAATTTTAAAACAGTTGCCATTACCTGTGTTGCAAGTTCTCTTGTAGGACAAACAATTAAAGCCATTGCCTGCTTATCTTTAATTAATTTATTAATCATTGGGACGGTGAAGGCTAAAGTTTTACCCGTTCCGGTTTGAGCGGTTCCTAAAATATCTCTACCTTCAAGACTTATTGGAATTGATTGACTTTGAATTGGGGTAGGAGTTTTAAAATCAGCAAGCTCAATTGACTTTTTAAGCTTATTTTCAATTTGTAGATCTGAGAAATTCATTAGGATAGGGAAAGGTATATATTAAGTATTTATGATGGATGCTTATATCTTTTTAAACCAAATACAATGAATAGTTTGATCAAGAATTAATCTCTAAAGTTTACAAAATCTATTGGAAGACCTGTATCAATGGACTTTATGGCATTCATTGCTTCTTGAAGGTCATCTTTCTTTTTACCATCCACTCTTAATTCTTCACCTTGAATTTTAATTTGTATTTTTAGCTTAAGTTTTTTTATGTCAGCTATAACTTTTTTAGCATTTTCCTGACTAATTCCTTCTTTTAACTCACTTACTTGTCTAATGGATCCCCCTGAAGCACCTTCGGAATTTTTAACTTCTGATACTCTTGGATCTACTTTTCTTCTAATTAAATGGGTTTGCAGCAATTCATTAACTTGCTTTAATTTTAATTCATCAGGTGCGGTAGTTGTAATTGTTTTGTCTTTTCGCTCAATTGTAATGTGAAGTCCTTTAAAATCATATCGATTACCAATTTCTCTTAAACAATTGGCTAAAGCGTTATCAAATTCTTGGTAATTAATTTTGCTTATTACATCAAACGAAGGCATAATTTATTTATATAATAATTACAGTTGAGTTTATATATATTAAAAAAAGAAAATGTGAATAACAACGTACACAAAAATTGTTATCGAGTAAGAGGCAGAGGTTTTTTATCTTTTTTACTTTTTACCTCATTTTTTTGATCACAATATCTCTTAAGAGCATAAGCTGCTGATACACCACCAATTAATATAAATTTTAACATCTTTAATTTAATGAGTGTTTTAATCATGATTAAATATCAAACTTTTCTAATAAAAAGTGGATTACTAAATTGTAGAGAAATACAAAACAAGAAATATAGAATAGAAAAATCACTCCTTTGGAATTAAAGATGTATCCAGTTGAAGTTAAAAGCACAATAAATAAGCTAATTGATAAAGCAAGCTTTGATTGTGATTTTTTCTTTAAATGAGACTTAACAATATCATCTTTCATTAGTGTGATGATAATTAATAAAGATATTTATTCATCGTTAATTTTGTCCCACTTAGACAATAAATTTTATTAAAAAGTTAAAAAGTAATGACAAAAAGTATCAGTATTATTAATTAATGGGGGTTGTGAATAATTTATTATTCATTTAAAATATAAAGAATGTTTAGTTATATTGTTCCATTTTTAGTTCTAATTTTAGTTGTGGTATTTATTCACGAATATGGCCACTATTATTTTGCTAGAAAATATGGAGTAGGTGTTACTGATTTTTCAATTGGATTTGGTAAAGAATTATTTGGTTGGAATGACAAACATGGAACACGTTGGAAAATATGTGCAATACCACTAGGGGGTTATGTTAAATTTTTTGGCGATAGAAATGTATATTCTCAAGCTGACCATAAAGAAATACTAGAAAAATATAGTAAAGAAGAACAAGAAAAATTATTTATTTTAAAACCTTTGCATCAAAGGGCATTAATTGTTTTTGGTGGACCTTTAGCTAATTTTTTATTGGCTTTAGTTATCTTTTTTTCAATTTATACTTTTATTGGTAAAGATTTTACTCCAGCTGTTATAAATGAGGTACAAAAAGATAGCCCAGCAATGGTTGGAGGCCTTAAAAATCAAGATATAATTTTAGAAATAGATGGAAATAAAGTTCAAAGTATCATGGAAGTTTCTAAATTTATCTCCATGTCCACAGGAGATGTTATAGATTTCAAAGTTAAGCGATCTTACGATGAATTAATTTTAAAAATTAAACCTAACATTGTTGAAGGTGAGGATGGATTAGGTAATAAAATCAATAAGAGGATGGTTGGAATAAAACTTGGGGCTTATAATAATGAAGTAAATCATGTTAAATTAGGTCCAGCTCAGGCAATATACCATGCAGCTCATGAAGTATATTACGTCAGTACTTCATCTTTAAAATATATTGGTGGTATGATCATGGGAAAAGCGGATACCTCCCAACTTGGTGGTCCAATTAGAATTGCAAAGATCTCTGGACAAGTTGCAACCTTTGGAGTGATAGCTTTTATAAGTATGATGGCTTATATTTCGATCAGTTTAGGTTTAATTAATTTGTTTCCAATACCTATGCTTGATGGAGGTCACTTGATGTTTTACGCATTTGAAAGTGTTTTAGGGCGTCCTTTATCACAAAAAACACAAGAAGGATTTTTTCGAATCGGTATGTTTTTGTTGCTATCATTAATGTTTTTCACAACCTTTAATGACCTAAAAGATTTAGGTTTATTTAGTTAACAAAAGTTTTCTCAACATCAAAAAATCAAGTAAAATCAATACTTATTTAAATTTTCACAAGATATTGTGGTTTTTTTAATTTTTAACACTAAAAAAAAGCTTGATTTATCAACGTTTATGGCAAGTATAAATATTAACCAACAAAACCGGAGCTAAAATGAACAAAAAACAACTGATTGCAAAGCTTTCTGGCTCATTAAATTTGAGTAAAGCGGATGCAGAACGAACATTTGATACGATTACCAACACTATTTTAGATGCTTTAAAAGGTGATGATTCAGTAAAAATCGCCGGCTTTGGAACTTATAAAGTAGCAAAGCGTAAAGCAAGAGTAGGAAGAAACCCTAGAACAGGTGAACAAATTCAAATTGGTGCCTCTCAAAAGGTAAAATTTTTACCAGCAAAAGCTTTAAAAGAAGTATTCAATAAATAGTTATTTTTTTAACAGCCCTAATGTAAAAATACACGTTAGGGCTGTTTCTATATGCAAATACTGCATATCCAATTTTCCTAATCAGCGTTAGTTTTCAATTTTATTAAAAAATATAACTTCATCCTTAACAGTGGAGGTCTTATGACTAAATTAATAAAAAGAATATCTGCGCCACTTCTTAGTTTAATATTTTTATTAAGCATGAGTAGTGCAGGAATGGCAGAAACAACTGTTTCTGCTGAAGTTCAAGCTATATTCAATTCACTACTATTTCTAATTTGTGGTTTCCTTGTCATGTTTATGGCGGCGGGTTTTGCGATGCTAGAATCTGGTATGGTAACTTCAAAAAGTGTTTCAGTAATTTGTGCAAAGAACATTGGTCTTTACTCAATTGCCGGAATAATGTTTTGGTTGTTTGGATATAACTTAGCGTATGGAATTCCAGAGGGTGGATACATTGGAACATTTACTCCATGGTCAGATGCAAGTTCAGTTGATACTGGATATGCAGATGGTTCTGACTGGTATTTCCAGATGGTTTTCTGTGCAACAACAGTTTCAATTTGTTCAGGAGCAATGGCTGAAAGAGTTAAACTATGGCCGTTCTTTCTATTCGCAGCAATTTTAGCTGGAATTATTTATCCTATCGTAATGGGTTGGCAGTGGGGTGGAGGCTGGTTAGCAGAACTTGGCTTCTCAGATTTCGCTGGTTCAACTTTAGTACACTCAACAGGTGGTGCAGCTGCACTAGCTGGGATAATGTTGCTTGGTGCGCGTTCAGGACGATTTGACAGTAAAGGTGAAGCTAAAGCACTTAAACCTTTTGCTGCTTCTTCAATTCCATTAGTAACAATAGGTGTATTTATCCTATGGTTAGGTTGGTTTGGATTCAATGGTGGATCTCAATTAGCTATTGGAACATTTGATGATGCAGTTGCTGTATCAAATATATTTATCAATACCAATCTTGCTGCTTGTGGTGGTGTAATGGCCGCGGCTATAATTACAAGATTGATATATGGTAAAACAGATGTTGTACAAATGTTAAACGGAGCAATCGGTGGATTAGTTGCAGTAACTGCAGAACCATTGGCACCAACTCCTTTAGCTGCAATTTTCATTGGAGCAATTGGTGGTTTAATCGTTGTATTTGGAACTAAATTATTATTCAGTTTCAAACTTGACGATGTTGTAGGTGCAATTCCAGCTCACATGTTTGCTGGAATTTGGGGAACACTTGCAGTTCCACTAACAAATACTGATGCATCTTTTAGTGCACAAGTAATTGGTGTGCTATCAATTAACATTTTTGTATTTGTCGTGTCATACATTGTGTTCTCCGTTATGAAAGGAACATTTGGAATTAGACTAAGTAAAGAGGCTGAGTCCAAAGGTACTGACGTAACCGAAACAGGTGTAATAGCATACGCAATACGAGACTAATTGCATGCAATATAGGGGCTCTTCGATCTCCATGTCGTTATCTCATTGAAGAGCTCCTAACAAAACAAAATTAGCTTAATATCTCTCTCTTGCTAGTTAGTTAAGGCCCCGAAAGGGGCCTTTTTATTTTACGATACTTTTAAGAGTCTCTAACACTTCTATAGCATGGTCTTTGGCTTTGACGTTGTTCCAAACCTTTAGTATTTGTCCTTTTTTATCTAGTAAATATGTAGTTCTAACCACACCCATAAATTCCCTGCCCATAAATTTTTTCTTTTTCCATACTTTATATTTTTTTAGGACTTTTAATTCTTCGTCAGCTAATAAATCAAATTTAATTTTATATTTATCTCTAAACTTATCGTGACTTTTTAAGCTGTCTTTTGAAATACCATAAACTTCACATTCTAATTTTTTGAATTTAGAAAGTAATTTATTAAATTCATTAGTTTCAATTGTACATCCTGGAGTGTCATCTTTTGGATAAAAATAAAGCACAACATACTTCCCAACATTATCTTTTAATATAAATTTTTTTTTATTAGTTGATGGTAAACTAAAGTTAGAAGCTTTCATTAATTAATCCTTTCAATTATTGTGTCATATGCTTTCTGAGTTGTAATAGTTTTCATATTTTCTCTATTTCTAATCCAAGTATTATCTTTATAATTTTCAGGTACTATAAAGTTAATTTTGCTATACTTTAGCTCACTTATAGCATCGTTAGCTATTAAACCAAATGTTTTGATACCAAGTGCAGATGATAAATTAAGTGGCCCAGAATTATTACCAATATAAAAATTCGAATTTACAATTGCAGTAATTACTCCAGTTAGATCTTTTGATGAACAATCAATAAAATAATCTTTTTTAGATAATGATATAATTTTTTTTGCTATGTGTGATTTTTTTGGTCCACATATTAAATAAATATAATTAAACAAATTTTTTTTGTATAGCATATCAGCTAATTCAACAAAATTTTCTTCATACCACATTTTATAATCTTCGAATGAGTCCACACCAAAAGCAATTTTTTTTCCAGTAATGAGAAGATCTTTATTATCATCTTTTAAATTTTTAATATTTATCTCTAATTTTGGGAAAGGATCACTTAATTTTATGTTATTAAGTTTTAATAGTTTTTTACTTTGGTCTGAATAATTTAATTCTCGATCTTTTTCATCTAAAAAATTTATTGATGATAACCATTTTTTTTGATTACCAATTCCAGGACCAATAATATTTTTAATACCAGACAATTTTGCAGCCAAAGCTGGTTTATTTACTTTATCCAATATATAAACATGACTGTAATTATATTTTCTGAAAATCTTAAATAATTTTATAACGTCAACCCAATAAAATATTCCTTTTCTAAAATTATTATAATTTATGATGTTAATATGCTTTAAATCTTGAAGAATTTTTTTTGCCTGTGTACTTTCTCTCAAAACTAAATCAATACTAACTTTATGATGTTCACTTATAGCTTTTATATAAGGAAGTTGCCAAACAAGATCACCTAACTTATGATGAGTATATACAACACAGATATTATTTATTAAATTCAATTTTGATTTCATTTCTTCTTTTAAAGTTTTTATAATCTAAATACTTAATTGGATATCTATTGTTAGTTAATTTATTTTTTATCAAAAAAAATCTTTTATTTAATAATGATAGTTCAAGTACTTTAGGTATATTATGTCTATTTGTTCCATCAAAATTATTAGCATGTATATGAATGAGTTTTAAATCTAACCTTTTAAGGAATTTTTCTATTTTTTTTAGGTTTTTGTGCACTTCATGAAATTCAATTATTAAAAAAACTAAATTTTTTGAATTATTTTTTACGTGGTTTAATATTTGATATTCATCACCCTCTATATCTATTTTTAAAAAGATATTTTTTAACTTATTCAAGATTTTTGAAATTGTAATTTGATTTTTTTTTTTTTTCTTAGAAACTATTTTTTTTTGTAAATGAATTTTATTTTTCCTAAAAAAATTCAAATAGTTTATATATTTAAATATATCTAAAATTTTCCACCAACGAAGTTTTTTGAATAGTAGTAAATGAATTATGTCTTTTTTAAATCTTTTAATCCAAAATCTATTATTAATAGTATGATCGTATGCATATAAATTACAATTTATATTTTTTTTTAAAAACTCTTTTTCAAATTCCCAATCATCATTTAATCCACAAGTTACTAAATTATAAGTTTTTTTAATAATTCTTTTATCAATCACATATCCCCCGTCTCTTTTTGGACCAATTCTAATTAAATTCGAATTATTAATTTGATAAGGTTTTAAAAATTTGGGGAGCACAACACTTTATTTTTTTTTTATTTATCATATAATAAACTTTATGAATATAAAATCTGCAAACAATTTAGTACAAGAGGCATTAACAGAAGTAAAAACAATTACAGTTGAAGAGGCATTAGAAGATTTTAAAAATGATAAAATTAATTTAATAGATATAAGAGACATAAGAGAGCTTGAAAAGGGAGGTAGAGTAAAGAACTCACACCATATTCCAAGAGGCATGTTGGAATTTTGGATGGACCCAAATAGTCCTTATTTTAAGGAAGGTAAAATAGATCAAAATAAAGAAATGGTCTTATTTTGTGCTGGAGGTTTAAGATCAGCATTGGCTGCAAAAACTTTGAAAGATATGGGATTTGAAAAAGTTTCACACATAGATGGTGGTTTTGGAGCAATAAAACACAGTAAATTCGAAATAGTTTAATTAATCTTATATTTCAAAATTCGAATATTAAATTTAAGATTTTTATTCATAGAGATTTATTCTTTTTGCATAAAAAATTCTTATTATCCAATAAAGAACTAATCCAATAGGTCCAATTAAATATGTCGCTATCAATGGTATTGCTAGAAGTATTTTATTTATAGAAAATTTTTGTGAGTCTTTAACTATCCAACCGCCTGCAAATAAATTAATTGCAACAAAATGTGTCCAAAACATAAGTATGTAAAAATCATCCTCAAACAATCTAGATAACTCACTTAAACCTAGATAGAGACTGAAGTTTCCATTGAAATCATATCCTACTAAATAAGATTTATATAAAATAAATAAATAAACACCTCCCAATATAATAAAAGGAAGTACTGAGGTTACTAAAAATCTACTCAAATAAGATTGTGGAAAAAAAATTAAAATTAACCAAAATGGAATAACACCTAAGTTGGTCCAAAAATAAAGAATTTCAGGGGTAAAATAGTTATAAATTTGTTCGATCATTAGGCTTTATTATATAAAATCTATCAATGATTCCTACAAGAAATAAAAGAAAAACTCTTCAAGCGACTGTTGATGAAATGAGAAACTTTGCTCTAACATATGTTGAAAAATATGCGCCGTCAAAACAACAATTAAAAACTTATCTTTTAAAAAAATATATGAAGCTTTCTGCATCAAAAGTTAAAAAGGAAGATATTATTAAATTAATAGATATTGTTTTAATAGACTTAGAAAAGAATAAATTTATAAATGATCAATTTTATTCAGAAAGTAAAGCTAACAGTATGGCACAGAGAGGACATTCATTAAATAAAATCAGAAACTATCTGATTGGCAAGGGAATTAATGATAGTTTTGTTAAAAATACCATAGTTAAGATAAAAGAAAAAAATTCAGACCAAGATTTTTTTTCTGCCATAAAAATTTGTAAAAAAAGAAGAATAGGACCAGCAAGAAACGAAGATAATAGAATTTTGTTTTATAAAAAAGATATATCTATTTTAGCAAGAAAAGGATTTGATTTTGAAACCTCAAAAAAGGTTATGGATTTAGATAAAAATGATTATTTAAAGATAATAAAGTATCTATAAGCTTAAGAATTTTTGAAAAATTATATGACAATTTTGCAATTGAGACATTTAACCTAAAATACTAATTTATTAAATTTTTAAAAATAATAATGATATAACAAAATACTTAAAATGAAAAAAATCAAATCTTTGATCATTTACGCAATATCAATTATAATAATTTTATCTTTATTTATTGCAATTAAAAATACTAAAGATAATTTAGAAAATAAATCAGATCAAATAGATTTTTTAGAGAAAAATTTACAAAATAAAAAAGATCAAATACTTAATATACATAAAAAATTATTAACAAAAAATATAAACATTGAAAATCTTATTTTTCAAGATGGAATTCTGTTTGAAAAAAGTCGGGAAAAAATTAAAAAATTAAAAAATAATAATGAGTATATTTTAAACACTTTTGTATCAAATGATCTTATTTATGCTAAACATCCATATGCTTCGTCGTCTGCTTATATTGACTTTTATGATCAAAACATTTTTTTAGCAACAGCTACTGGCCAAATTACATATTCAAATTTTAAAAAGTTTGAAAATAGCAAGATAACTTTTAACACTATTAAATCAAATATTCAGGAATTAATTAAATATCCAGAATTTTTCATAAATAGTCAGTATGGTATTAAGGATATTTTAGTTAAAGATAATAAAATTTATTTATCATATGTTAATCAACATTATGAGGGTTGTTTTTCAACAAGTATTTTAAAAGGTGATCTCAATTATTCTTACATTAGTTTCAAGAAGTTTTACTTATCTGATATGTGTGTGGATCAAAAAGATGAGTACTTTAAAATACCCAAAAATAAACTTATTGCACATCAATCAGGTGGAAGAATGATCATTAAAGATAATCTTATGTTTTTTTCAACTGGAGAGTATAGACATAGAACGCTTGCTCAAGACGAGGATAACGATTTTGGAAAAATAATCTCTATAAATCTTCTAGATAAAACAAAAAAAATTGTTTCTAAAGGCCATAGAAACCCTCAAGGCTTATTTTTAAGTGAGGATTTAAATATATTATTTTCAACTGAACATGGGCCGAGCGGAGGAGATGAGATAAATTATTTAAAAATTGATGAATTAAAAAAAAATGAAATTCCCAATTATGGATGGCCAATTTCCTCATACGGAAGACATTATAATGATAATGACAATGATGATGATGCAAGATATAAATTAGCACCTCTTAAAAAATCTCATTCCAAATATGGAAATGTTGAGCCTTTAAAATATTTTGATCCATCGGTTGGTATCAGTCAAATTATTGGTTTACCAAAAAAATTTTCTGGAGTAGACAATTATCAATTTGTCGTAGGAACTATGGGTAATGCAAAAAAATTTAAAGAAGGCATGTTAAGTTTACATTTCTTTGAATTTGATAAAGAAAATGAAAAAATAGTAAGTAGCGAAATTATACCAATAAATTCTAGGATTAGAGATATGATATATGTTAAAGAGGAAAATATTGTTTTAATGTTTTTAGAAAACTATAATGCAATAGCAATTTTAAGAAAAAAATAATTTTATTTTATTTATTTCTATTATCTTCTTCTTCCTTAACAAGAGAATTAATTTTATTTTTAATATAATTTTTAACAAATACAAAAATCAATAATCCAAATATAGAGACTGATACTATAATAATTAATATTATTCTTAGCTGGTCATCCATTACAATATATTTTTACTTTTTAAAATAAGACTAGGATTTTTTAAATCTTTTTTACCATACAAAATTTCATTACCATCGAAATCTGTTATTATTCCACCTGAGTGTTTCAAAATTGCGTGACCAGCAGCAATATCCCACTCATATGCTCTTGGCTCAGCAACATATCCATCATACTCACATGTAGCAACTACACAAAATTTTAATGAGCTTTTCATTTTAATATTTTCTTTTACCCCCAAATCATTATAAATTTTTCGAATTTCAGGTTTAATTTTATTTGAATAGCAAATAAATGTTATGGGTCTTTTATTTCTAGCAAACGAATTGTAAAGATTTAAAGTAATTCCATTGGTCATCTCAAAAGCATTTCCTTCACCATAAGAATAAAACATTCTTTTCTTCGCTGGCGCATTAATTAAGCCTGCCACTGGTTTATTGTTGATTATTAATCCAGCATTTATAGTAAATTCATCTAAATTATTTATATAATCATAAGTTCCATCTATTGGATCTATAAGCCAAAAATTTTTTAAATTTGATTTACCTTTGTTATCTAAACTTTCCTCTGAAATAATTGGTATTTCTGGTGTTAACTCAGAAATTTTTTTTGAAATAAGTTCATTTATTTCTAAATCTCCATTACTTACGGGTGTATTGTCTGATTTGATTTTCTTAACTAATCCTTTCTCTCTAAGCGATAATGCCAGATCTCCTGCAATTAAAAAACTTTCAATTAAATCCTCAACTATTTTTTTTAAATTCATTTTTTATTTTCCAAGTTTTCTTAGTTCAATGTTATTTGCATTAATTACTTTTTTACCAGCATTTTCAAAATTCACAGTGACTTTGTCATTTATAATAGATTGTACCTGTCCTATTCCCCATTCTTTATTGTTCGGATTAGTGACTTTGTCACCTGGTTCATAATCTAAAATCATTTAATTTAACTTATATTGTAAATCAGTATAAATACCACCTTATGAACGAAGAATTAAACTCTTTAGGTTTTAATAAAAAACCATCAGATACAACTGTGGTTGTAGCTATGTCTGGTGGTGTAGACTCTTCTACTGTTGCAGGAATGATGAAGAAAGAAGGTTATAAGGTTATAGGTATCACCTTAAAGTTATACGATGATGGTAAGGAAGTAGCAGCCTCAAAACAATGCTGCTCTGGCCAAGATATTATGGATGCAAAAAGGGTGGCTAATAAATTAGATATTGAACATAAAATTTTATATTTTCAGGACAAATTTAAACAAGGGGTAATAGATAATTTTGTTGAAAGTTATTTAAAAGGTGAAACTCCTATTCCTTGTGTGCAATGTAATCAAACTGTAAAATTTAAAGATTTATTTGAGGTATCAAAAGATCTTAATGCTGATGCATTAGTAACAGGTCACTATGTAAAAAGTATTACAGAAAAAAATACAACAAACATGTACAGAGCAATAGATGAAAACAGAGATCAAAGCTATTTTTTATTCAATACAACTAGAGAGCAATTAGATTATTTAAGATTTCCCTTAGGTGGAATGTTAAAAGATAAAACCAGAGAGATAGCAAAGAATTTAGATTTAAATGTTGCTGATAAACCAGACAGCCAAGATATTTGTTTTGTTCCAAATGGAGATTATGCATCAGTAATACAAAAATTTAGACCTGACTCATTTCAAAAAGGTAATATTAAAAACGTAAATGGAGAAGTTTTAGGTGTACATAATGGTATTATTAATTTTACAATAGGTCAGCGAAAAGGGATAAAGGTTTCAGATAAAGAGCCTCTTTATGTACTTAAAATTAATTCTGATAAAAATGAAATAATTGTAGGTCCAAAAGAAAAACTTGGAAAACAAACAATTTCACTAAAAAATATAAATTTACTAGCCCCTAATAAAGATTTAAAAAAAAAAATTTTTGTAAAAGTAAGATCTACTGGAGATTTACTGGAAGCTAACATAAATTTAAAAGATAATAAAACAGGTGTTGTTAATCTAACTTTGCCAGAAGATGGTATTTCACCTGGACAAGCTTGTGTTTTTTATAACAAAGATCAGTTTGGTTATAAAGTTCTTGGTGGTGGGTGGATTAAAGAATAGAAGCTGATTTACTTCTTCTTATTTTTTCTTTTAGCTCTTCTTTTTTTTGAGCCCTGTTTTCTTCGACCTCTATGTTTTTTTGGGTAACTCATTCAATCCTATTTTAATTATATTGACGTTTTTCATGGGATATAGCATTGTCTTTTAAACATATCAAATTTTATTATGAGTAGCTCTTTTAAGACTTTTCTTAAGCACACAGCTAAAGATTTTCATAATCAGTCAGTAAACCCTCCAGTTGTTAGAGCGTCCACCATAATTTTTAAATCAATGAAAGATATAAGAAAAACTCAGGCTAAAGCTCAAAAAAATCCAATTGGTGGTCATTATGATTATGCAAGGCAAGGCACATCAACTACTTATATTTTACAAAAAATTTTAACTAAGCTTGAGGAAAGTTATCATGTTTTTACAACACCAACAGGTTTCGGGGCAGTTTTTTTAGCAATTTTTAGCGTCACTAGACCCGGAGATGAAATTATTGCAGCAGATCCAGTTTATAGTCCAACAAGAATATTGACTGAAAATTATTTAAAAGATTTCAATATTAAAACAACTTTTTATAATCCTCATGATCTTAAAACTTTAGAAAAAAATATTACAAAAAAAACAAAGTTAATTTTTGTAGAAAATCCAGGAAGTAATTCTTTTGATTTTCAAGATCTAGGAAAAATAATTTCTATTGCTAAAAAAAATAAAATTTTAACCGCTATGGATAATACCTGGGGAACACCATATTTTTTAAAACCAATAAAACTTGGATTTGATATGGCGATAGTTTCTGCAACTAAGTATTATTCTGGTCATTCTGATGTTATGGGAGGATCTTTAGCAGTAAATAAAAAAGTATTTCCCAAAGTCAAGGCTGCAGAGAAGATTACTGGTTTAAGACTTGGTCCTGATGATGCTTATTTGATTACTAGAGGTTTAAGAACATTGGATGTCAGGCTGGATAGACATAGGGAAAATGCAAAAAAAATAGCAAAATTTTTATCAAAATTTAAAAATATAAAACTGCTTTATCCTTATCATAAAGGTTCATACAATTATAAGATGTGGAAAAAATACTACTCTGGAGCTTCAGGTTTAATGGGTTTAAAAATAAAATGTAAAAATATTAACTCTGTTAGAAAATTTGTTAATTCATTAAAATTATTTGGTTATGGTTATAGTTGGGGTGGATTTGAAAGTTTAGCTTTACATCAAGAGTACAGAGAAACTGGAACTCGAAAATTTTTAAAATTAGCAAAAAATGAACATCTTGTGAGATTACACATTGGATTAGAGGACCCTAGCGACCTTATCGCAGATATTAAGGAAGCTCTCAAACAATTAAAATAATTCGTTATGGCCAATGAAAAATTCTTTAGAAATAAAACAGCTTTAATAACTTTAATAGCTGCTTGTTTAGTTGTTCTAATATCATTAGGGGTTAGACAAACTTTTGGTTTGTTCTTTATGGATTTTAAAGAAGATTTGGGAATTTCATTAACAGAGGCCGGACTTTCTATAGGAGTACAAATGTTAATGTGGGGACTTACTGGACCCATATTTGGTGCAATAGCAGATAAATATGGTGGACATAAAGCCATAGCTTTAGCGTTTGTTTTTTTTATTGCAGGGATTTATTTTCTTTATGCAGGTCCAAATACAGGAATATTTTTTCAAATAGATATGGGCATTTTGGTTGGAATTGGTTTAGGTGGAACTGCTATTAGCATCCCTATGGCTATAGTTGGTAAACATTTTCCATTATCTAATAGAACAATTGCAATGAGTTTAGTCACAGCAATAGGTTCATTTGGATATTTTTTGTCTCCACTTTTAACAACGTATTCATTAAGTGAAAATGGATGGCAAATTACATTAATTGCTTTTCTTGTTGCCTTATTTATAGGTTTAATAGTTTCTTATTTTGTAAGATCTCCATCTTTAGAACAAAGTATTGAAACACCAAATTCGCAAAGTACTTTAGAGGCAATTAAAGAGGCATTTGCTTCAAAAAGTTATATTCTTTTAGTCTCTGGTTTTTTTGTTTGTGGTTTTCATATTACATTGGTAGGAACACATGTTCCAACTTATGTAGTTGATAGAGGATTAGAAAGCTGGACTGCAGCAGCAATATTATCTTTGATTGGATTATTTAATATAATCGGTTCACTTTTGAGCGGTTACTTATCAACTAAAATTAGTAAAAAAATTATATTGAGTGTAATTTATTCTTTAAGAGGGCTATCAATTATATTTTTCATATTTCTACCAGCTAGTAATATTAATGCTTTTATTTTTGGTGCTAGCTTTGGTTTCTTGTGGTTGTCAACGGTACCCGCTACAAGTGGAATAGTTGCTCATTTGTTCGGAACAAAATATTTAGGGCTACTTTATGGGATTGTCTTTTTAAGTCATCAAGTAGGTTCATTTTTTGGAGCATATCTAGGTGGTTTATTTCATGATCTTTATGGTTCATATGATTATGCGTGGTATTTAGCAATTGCATTGTCAGTTTTCGCTGCAATAATTCATCTTCCAATAAAAGAAGAAGCAGTATTAAGGTTAAAAACAAGTTAAATTGAATACTTTTAAAATTTTAAACGATATTAATTCGTCAGGAAAACCTTACGTTATTTACAAAACAACAAAAGGGTTTGATTTATTTACAGATTTTTCAAAAAAAGTAATTTTGTCTGATAAAAATATAATCAATTTTCTAAAATCAATTCATTCAAATAAAAAAAAAATCAAAAAAACAGATCTTTTTATTGGTTTTTTTGGTTATGAATTATTAAATCAACTAATTGGTATTAATTTTCCGAGACAAAAAACTAATCATTTTCCAAAGGGAATTTTTTATAAACCTGAAACTTTAATAAGTTTAAATGAAAATTTATCTTTCAAAGCTCCACTGATAGAAAATAAAAACAAAAAATTTAAAATAAACATTAATAGAAAAAATTACACAAAAATTTTTAATAAGTTTAAAAAAAAAATAAGACAAGGTGAAACATATCAAATTAAAATTTGTACAAAATATAAAAATAAATCAAAAATAGATCCTTTAGATTTTTTCTGTAGACTATCCAAATCCAATCTTGCGCCAGAGGCTTTTTTAATTAAAGACAAAAATTATTCAGTAATTAGCTGCTCTCCTGAAACCCTAATTGAAAAAAAAGGAAGATCAATATTTACGAAACCAATAGCAGGTACTCTAAAGAAAAATAATAAATTAAATAAAAATAAAGCTCTTCAATATTTCAGGAAAAATATTAAGGAGACTAAGGAACATAATATGATTGTTGATATGGAACGTAGTGATTTATCACGTATTTGTGTTCCTGGATCAGTTAAAATCAAAAAAGAAAAAACCGTGGAAGAATATAAGGACCTTTTTCACTATGTGAGCTTGATAAAAGGTAAATTGAACGAAAAAGCTAAAACTATTGATATAGTTAAATCAATGATGCCTGGTGGTTCGGTAATAGGGTGTCCTAAAATAAGCACACTTAATCTTCTAAATAAGCAAGAAAAAGAAAATAGAAATATTTATACAGGCAGTTTTGGTTACATTAAATTTAATGGAGATATGAGGTTTAACATTATTATACGTTCAATACTAAATTTTAAAAATACTTCAGAAATTTCAGTCGCCTCAGGTGTAGTCATTGATAGCAACGCCAATCATGAGTTTAATGAAAATTTTATAAAAGCAAAAGCCTTAATAGATTTGTTTAAATGATATATGTGATTGATCATAAAGACTCCTTTACTCATAACGTTGTCCATCAGTTATCTTTGTTCGACAAAGTTAAATGCACAAATTATGATGAGATTAATAATCAATATTTAAAAAAAGCATCAACAATTGTTTTATCTCCAGGACCTGGCTCACCTAAAGATTATCCAATCACTAGCCATATTTATAATAATTATAAAGGAAGAAAAAGAATATTAGGTATCTGCTTAGGATTTCAGCAAATATTATATTGTGAAGGTGCCAAAATAATACAACAGAAACAAATTTATCATGGCTTCCAATCTGTAATTAAAGTTATCAGTAGAAATTCAATTTTTCCACATAATAATAAATACAAAGTAGGTCGTTACCATTCTTTAAAGTTGAAAGAACCTTTTTACTCGCAAAATTTTGACATAACAATGAGATGTGCTATTTCAGGTTCAGCAATGGCACTAGAAAATAACACTGATAAAATCTATGGATTTCAATTTCATCCTGAATCTTTTTTAACTGAAAATGGTAACTTACTTATTAAAAAAATCTTATCGGCTTAAAGATCTTAAAGAAATCGAATTTCAAGATCTTTGGGGAGATTATGGAGTATTCACAACAATGTGGATTTATAACTCCCCCCCTAAGATACTTTTTTTTAAAGAGCATATTCAAAATTTGTTAAATTCTATAAAAAAATACAAAATTTATAAACCCTCAATAAAAAAGGATATCAATAAATTAATTAAAAAAAATATAGATCTTAATAAAAATTATAACCATCTATTGAGAGTAGCATTAAACAAAAAGATAATTTCAATTTCTTTAAGAAAAAGAGTTAAACCAAAACTAAATTTTAATTTAAAACTTGTAAAATTAAAAAGAGAAAAACCGGAATTTAAAAACTTAAAATATAAAGAGATTTTAAAATATCTATCCAAAATGGATAATTCTAGATCTGATATTGGGCTATGTTCAGATAAAAAAATTTTTGAAACAGGAACGTCAAATATATTTTTTGTAAAAAAAAATAAAATATATTCTCCTCCTATCAATTGTTATAAAGGAGTTACTTATAAATTTTTTAAGTCTAAAATTAAAAGTGTCATTAAAAAAGAAATATTAATTAAAACTTTAAGTGAATATGATGAAATTATTCTGATAGGATCCGGTAAAGGAGTGGCTTCTGTAAAGACTGTTGATAAAATTAAGTGGAAAAGAAAAAGTTTAAAAATATTTCATTTACTAAACAATTATTATTTAAAGGCAGTAAAAAAATACCCAAGGTATAGATAAATGATTAAAGATCCAAACAACCCCTGTCTTTTTTGTAATTCTAAAATTAGCGGAATTGCTCATGAAAATGAATTAGCATATGCAAGTTATGACACTTATCCTGTATCCAATCTCCATTGTTTGATTATACCCAAAAGACATCTTAGTGATTATTTTGATTTAACTAATGAAGAACTAGTTGCATGTAACGATCTGATTAAAGTTATTAAAAAAGATATCCTAGAAAAAGATGATACTGTCAGAGGTTTTAATATTGGAACTAATGCAGGTAAAATTTCAGGTCAATCAATTATGCATTGTCATATTCATCTTATACCAAGAAGGGAAGGAGATGTAGAGAATCCCCAAGGGGGTGTAAGGTCGGTTATTTCTAAAAGTCAACACTATAAAAGAAAAATATAAATTGTTAGTTGTTATTAAGGACAAAATAACTCATAGTTTTGGTTGATTAGAAGATTAGAGTGTTTTAAATATTTCTAATAAATTAACAAAAAATATTGTAATTTAAGATAAAATGTTAAATACAAATCCTTTTGCGATTTTAGCTGAAACAATATCCCCACTTGCAATGCAAAGTTTTATCATTGCTATGATAGTTCTGATTGCAGCTGGAACAATTATCCAAATGATTTCACATAGAAATTTAACTTATTTTTTTGATAACGCAAAAAAAGCAAAACTTAATGCAACTAAAGAATTAGGAGTAGGAGAAAAAGTATCAATCGTTGCAAAGACAACGGTATACGATATTGGCACTACATCAGAACTTGGATTTGGCAAAAGAAGATTGGCACATGTTCTAGGTATGTATGGCACTATTTTATTTTGGGTTGCATCTGCTGTATTAGTTTTTTGTTACACTGGTGCTAACAAACCAACCTCAACTACTTGGTCAACCATATGGCATGTGGGTGCAATATTGACTTGTGTTGGAGGATATTGGTTTTGGTTTTTTTTAAGAGTAGATGTTTCAGCTGAAGCGCATCCATGGTACAGAATAATAAAAGCAGATTTATTTGTGCTGGCTTTATTAGCTTGTGCCACATTTGGTTTAGTATGGTCCTATACTCAATTTAACGGACAAACTGGAATATCATATTTATTCTTAACATTATTTGTTGTTGCAAATTTAATTTTATTTGGAGGAATTTATTGGTCTAAATTTGCTCATATGTTTTATAAACCTGGAGCAGCAATACAGAAAAATTTAGCAGAGGCTGATGGATCAAGAGACAATCTACCACCCCCAGCTGACGCACCTGAACAATTTGGTTTAGGGATAAAAAGAGAGCAACCTAAGCATTATTAATTATGATAAATTTAAATAAGGAGAAAAAATAATATGTCAACTTTTGTATACATGACCAGATGCGATGGCTGTGGTCATTGTGTAGATATTTGCCCATCAGATATAATGCACATAGACGAAAACATTAGACGTGCAAAAAATATAGAACCTAATTTTTGTTGGGAGTGTTATTCATGTGTTAAAGCTTGTCCTAATCATGCTATTGATGTTAGAGGTTATGCTGACTTTGCTCCAATGGGTCATAGTGTAAGAGTTAGAAGAGAAGAAGAAAAGGGAACTATTTCTTGGAAAATTAAATTTAGAAATGGAACTACTAAAGACTTCGTTTCACCCATAACAACAAAGCCTTGGGGTAAATTTATACCTAAGTTGGCAGAGGGTGATAAGCCTAATCAAGGAGAGATTAATTCTCAAAGATTATATACTGAGCCAGAGGGACTTAATATTGACGGTGAACTTCCTAGTGTTCCAAAAGATTCTTTTAAAAAAGGAGTTTACTATTAATGGCAAAGCATAAAACACACTACGAAGATTGTGATATTTTAGTTGTTGGTGGAGGAATGGCAGGTACAGGTGCTACTTTTGAAGCAAGACACTGGGGTAGAGATATGAAAATTGTTTGTGTTGAAAAAGCTAACATAGATAGAAGTGGTGCTGTTGCTCAAGGTCTTTATGCAATCAATTGTTATATGGGAATGCAATGGGGTGAAAATCAACCCGAAGATCATGTTCGATATGCAAGAAATGATTTAATGGGAATGGTAAGAGAAGATTTAGGTTACGACATGGCTCGTCACGTAGACTCCACTGTTCATATGTTTGATGAATGGGGTCTTCCTATGATGAAGAACGAGGAAACTGGAAGATATTTAAGAGAAGGAAAATGGCAGATCATGATACATGGTGAAAGTTATAAACCAATTGTTGCAGAGGCAGCAAAAAAATCTGCAGATAAAATTTATAATAGAATTATGATTACTCATCTTTTAATGGATGAAGCTCAAGAAAATAGAGTTGGTGGTGCTGTTGGATTTAATATGAGAACTGGAGACTTTCATGTTTTTAGAGCTAAAGCTGTGATTGTTTCAGCAGGTGGTGCTTCACATATATTCAAACCTAGAGCCGTTGGTGAGGGAATGGGCAGAACATGGTATGCTCCTTGGAGTAATGGTTCAGCTTATGCATTACCTATTGCTGCTGGAGCTAAAATGACACAAATGGAAAATAGAATTGTTTTATGCAGATTTAAAGATGGTTATGGTCCTGTTGGAGCATACTTCTTGCATTTAAAAACTTATACGCAAAATGCTAATGGCGAAAACTATGAGAAGAAATGGTATGACCAAACTAAAGAATTAGTTGGTGAATACATTGATCATCATCCAACTCCAACTTGTCTAAGAAATCATGCATTTATTCAAGAAACTATGGCAGGTGGTGGACCAATTCAAATGGTTACAACAGAGGCATTCCAAGATCCACATTTAGAAACTGTAGGCTGGGAAAATTTTTTAGGAATGACTGTAGGTCAAGCGGTCGTTTGGGCATCACAAAATATTGATCCAAAATATACAAATCCAGAGTTAACTACTTCAGAACCATATGTAATGGGTTCTCATGCTACTTGTTCAGGAGCTTGGGTTAGTGGGCCTGAGGATTTATCTCCTCCAGAATATTTTTGGGGATATAACAGAATGCTTACAATCGATGGACTATTTGGTGCGGGAGACACTGTAGGTGGAAGTGCACATAAATTTTCTTCTGGCTCATTTACAGAAGGTAGATTGGCTGCAAAAGCTGCTGTTAAATATATTGAGGATAAAAAAGCTGAGGGGTTAAAGGTATCAGATAAACAATGTGATGATTTTAAAGTTAAAGTTTACAAACCACTAGAAACTTACAAAGTTGCTCAAAATGAAATAACTGGTGGAACAGTATCCCCGAGTTATATTTCTCCTATACAAGGATTACAGCGTTTACAACGAATTATGGATGAATACGTTGGTGGTATAGCTACGAATTACATGACTAATGCTAATATGTTAAAAAGAGGTTTAGAGCTTTTAACATGGTTGGAAGAAGATCTAGAAAAGGTTGGGGCTGAAGATTACCATCAACTTATGAGAGCCTGGGAGCTTAAACACAGAGCTCTAACCTCTCAATGTGTAACAGAACATACTATGTTTAGAGAAGAAACAAGATGGCCAGGTTATTATTATAGAGGAGATCATATGAAACTTGATGATGAAAACTGGCATTGCCTAACAGTTTCTAGAAGAGATCCTAAAACAGGTAAATTTAGTCTTGAGAAAGTTCCTGTTTACCATATGGTTGATGAGAACGAGAAGAAAAAAGCCTCTTAAATTCAATACTAATTAATTATTATGGATATTTTATCAAAATCGGATGATGAAATATACGAATTAGCCAAACCAATTTGGGATAACTTAGTAAAGTCATCTAATCTTAAAGATTATGGTGGATTTACAAGAGACTTCTCTACTCAGATGCTTTTTGGAGCAAATGAAGTTGAATTAGGTAAACAGTGGGCAAATAATAAGCTAATTGTTAATTTACAGGAAACGTTTGAACCTTTTGGATGTTTAAGAAGAGGTGAACACGTCACTGTTTTGATTAAACAGACAAACAAAGAACTTCCAGGAGAATTCTTAGGAAGATTGGTATTAGGTGTAGAAGATAATCTGATAAAAGTTTTTGGTGCAACAATTTACTAATCAAAAAAAATTATTGTAATTTAAATAATTATTTGACAAATTATTTACTGGGTGTATGGACTTATTAGATGCATCTTTCAGAAATAAAATTTTTTAATAAACTCTCTAGATTTAAAACATCATATATTAAAGCAGGTATTTTAGTGAGTTTACTTGCATACTGGGGTGTAATTTTAGTTGGAACTTTTGTTACTTTTAACTAAGTTGTTTTTTAACAGCATTTTAAGTTTATATGGACGTTTTTTTACCGATAGCTCAAGTATTTGTTAATCCGATAGAAATACTTTTACTAAGTGCAATTGTTGGAGTCCTTTCAGGTTTATTTGGTGTTGGAGGTGGTTTTTTAATGACCCCTTTTTTAATTTTTTTAGGTATTCCTCCTGCCTATGCTGTTGCAAATGAAGCTAATAATATTTTAGCAACATCTGTTTCTGGATCAACTACACATTATTTAAAAAATACACTTGATTATAAGATGGGGCTTATGATTGTAATTGGTGGTGCGATCGGCACTTCATTGGGAATTTTTACATTCTCTTATTTCAAAGGTATTGGGAAAATAGATACCGTCATTTCTCTAGCCTATATGTATATTTTAGCAATAATAGGAACATTAATGCTTGTAGAAAGTCTCAGAGAAATTGACCAAGCTAAAAGAAATGTACTTTTAAAAAAAAAAGCACATGTTCATTATTGGATTCATGGACTTCCACTAAGAATGAGATTTCCAAAATCTAAATTATATGAAAGCATTTTTACGCCCATAATTATTGGATTAATTGTTGGTTTTATTGCTGCAATTATGGGAATAGGTGGTGCTTTTATATTGGTTCCGGCAATGATTTATATAATCAAAATGCCAACTAAATTAGTTCCTGGAACTTCTTTATTTGTTACTATTTTTGTAAGCGTTATTGTAACTTTTTTACACTCCTTTAATTATGGATCGATAGATTTACTTCTAGTGCTTATGTTGGTCATTGGTTCAATAATTGGAGTTCAAATTGGTCAAAAACTTGGGGAAAGAATTGATAGCTCTGGTCTACGAGCCCTATTAGCAATTTTATTATTAGTTGTTGGAATAGCGATTGCTTATGACACATTTTTTGCAGAACAAGTTCAAGTTAAAATTCAATCATCAGTAAATACAGAACTTAATTTTTTCTCATCATTCATAATTGATTTTTCAAAAGAGATGCCTTTCTTTTATGGTTTGTTTACAATTATGTTTGCTATTATTTTAGGAGTGGGTGCAGCTTTAATAAGACGTTTTGTATCTAATTTAAAAAGTAAAATTTTTATTAAGTCTTAATTAAAAAAATTAATATAAACTTCTATTGTGGTAATTGATATTAATCCAACTGTAGCCATAGCTGCAAAGCCGACTACAAAGGGTTTGTAGCCCATATTTTTAATATCTCTTAAGTTTGTTGAAAGACCAATTGCAGCCATTGCCATTGTTAAAAATATTTTAGATAAGATTTTTATGTTTATTACTGTGGTTGCCCAAATCTCATTTTGAGAGCTAATAAATATATTATCCCCTACATTTCTAATGATTATCATGCCAACGAAACCCAATACAAAATATGGAAAAATATTAATTATAGAGTATTTTTTTTCTCTAACTTGCCCTCGATTGTACAAAAAAGCGAATAAAGGGATCATAATGATTAAAAATGTATTCCTTATCAATTTAGTAACGGTAGCAATATTTAAAGTTTCTGGACTATTAAATTGCTGGTCATAAATAAGTCCAGCAGCCGCAACTTGAGCAGTTTCATGTATGGATGTACCCAGAAACAACCCAATTAATAATGACTCTCCATTAAAATAAAAATTTGCAAAATAAGGATAAATTAGCATTGAAAGGATTCCAAATATTGTAATATTTGCCACTGCATAAGAAATTTCATTTTTCTTTGCACCTATAACTGGAGCTGTTGCCATTATTGCTGTAGTTCCACAAACTGTACTTCCAATTGAAATTAGATAAGACATTCGTCTTGGTATTTTTAATTTGTTTACTAAAACTTTTATTACTATCAAAACGCTGACTATACAGATAATTATTAATGGGATTGCAATTGCACCAAATTCTAAAAATTCAAACGGTTTAAGTTGAATTCCTAAACAAATAATTCCTAATTTAAGTATATTTGACTGTGTAAAATTTAAACCTTTAAGAAATATATTTCTTATTTGAAATATATTTCCTAATAGAATTCCAAACAATATAGCAATCATGGCTGTAGATATGGGACTTTTTTCGTACCCTAGAAGCTCAATTCCAATAATGTTATTAATTCCTTGAGATAATGTATAAAGAACAAAAGCTAAAATTATACCTGGTAAAAATACCAAGTACTTTTTATAACTCATTAAATTAATTTTAATTAGGCACTTCGATAAAGTTTAGTCATCACAAATTCTTTATGACCCAAAGCTTCAGCGCACGTTAGTCTTCCATTGGCTACTCTAATAGTAGTTTTAATTAATTCATCTCCAGCTTCAGATAAATTCATTTCTCTTGAAAGAATTTTTGATACATCACAATCAATATGTTCACCCATACCTTTAACTGTTAAAGGGTTGGCTGTTAATTTAACTACTGGTTCAATTGGATTTCCAACTATATTACCTTGACCAGTTGGAAATAAATGAATATTGAAACCAGCGGCTGCTTGTAAAGTTACACATTCAGCTGCAGCTGATGAAGTATCCATAAAGTACAAACCTTTTCCCTTAGTTGGTTCTTCAGCAGGTTCTAGAACGTCAATAAACTTGCAGTTTCCAATTTTTTGAAAGTTTCCAAAAGCTTTTTCCTCAATTGTAGTTAGTCCACCTGCGATGTTTCCAGCTGTTGGCTGACTTTCAGATAAATCATCGGTAGCTTCCTTTAATATGAAATCATTATACGCATTCCATGTATTCATAAACTTTTCAGATGCTTCTTTGGTAGCTCCTCTTGTAGCACAAACTTTTTCAGCCCCAGTAAGCTCTGAAGTTTCACCAAAGCACAAATGAACTCCTAATGGTTCTAATTTATCCATCAAATTTCCAACTGTTGGATTAGCTGCTAAACCTGATGTAGTATCAGACTCTCCGCATTTTACTGATATCCATAGATCACTTAATGGACATTCTTCTCTTTGCTTTTCAGATGCCCACATTACAAATTCTTGCGCTTTTTTTGAGGCTTTCATCGTTGTACCGATGTCGCCAGTTCTCTCGATGTGAAATCCTTCAACTGGTTTTCCAGTTTTTGCAATTCCATCAACTATTTTTTTAGTCCATTTAGGTTCAATTCCAATAACAATCACTGCTGCCACATTGGGGTTACAACCAGTACCAATCATTGTTCTAAAATGAAGTTCTAAATCAGCTCCAAATTGAAGTCTTCCATAAGAATGCGGGAGTGCAATTGTCCCTTTAATATTGTTTGCAACGGCTTCAGCACATGCATTTGAAATGTCATCAACAGGAAGAATAATTACATGGTTTCTTGTTCCAGCTCTTCCATTTTCTCTTTTGTAACCTAAAAAACTTTTTGGAATTTCCATTTTATTACCACTTCTTAGTTTTTACATTATGAACATGCACATGTTCACCCTTTTTTGTTGATTTTACTACTTTACCAATATCGTGACCATATTTTAAAATTGTATCACCTTCATTAAGATCAACCATCGCAATTTTATGCCCTAGAGGAATTTCATCCAAAGATTGTATATCTACTGTACTATCATCTTCCATTATCCAACAAGAACAATCTTGCTTTGGAGTGATTTTTTCTATTACTACTACCCCCACATTATCTTTTTTGTCGTGAATTATAATGTCTGTGGCCATATATAGTGTCGATTTGTTTGTTTGAATTTTTCAAAATCTTATATATTAATCGCTAAAATTAACAAATGAATTTTAACAGTATTAAATTTACACATTAGAGGAGTTCTATTTATATGACAAAAATGACAACAGAAGAAGCTTTTGTAAAAGTTTTACAAATGCACGGAATTGAACACGCCTTTGGAATTATTGGTTCTGCTTTTATGCCAATTTCAGATATTTTTCCAGATGCTGGTATTACATTCTGGGATGTTGCTCATGAAACTAATGGTGGATTAATTGCAGACGGCTACACAAGAGCTACAGGAAAAATGTCAATGGTTATAGCTCAGAATGGTCCTGGAATTACAGGATTAGTAACACCAATTAAAACTGCTTATTGGAATCATACGCCACTTTTATTAGTTACCCCACAAGCTGCTAACAAAACTATGGGACAAGGTGGTTTCCAAGAAGTTGAACAAATGAATTTGTTTAAAGACATGGTTTGTTATCAAGAGGAAGTTAGAGATCCATCTAGAATGGCCGAGGTATTAAATAGAGTTATAGAAAAAGCTATACGAGGATCAGCTCCAGCTCAAATCAACGTACCAAGAGATTACTGGACACAAGTCATTGATATTGACCTTCCTCCAATTGTTAGATTGGAACGACAAGCAGGTGGTGTTGATGCAATTAAAAAAGCTGCAGACTTGTTATCTAATGCAAAATTCCCAGTAATTTTATCTGGAGCAGGTGTTGTTATTGGAGGTGCTATTGAAGATTGTAAAAAACTTGCAGAAAAATTAGACGCTCCAGTTTGTTCTGGTTATCAACATAATGATAGTTTCCCAGGAAGTCATCCTTTAGCAGCAGGACCTTTAGGTTATAATGGTTCAAAAGCTGGAATGGAATTAATTAAACAAGCTGATGTTGTTTTGGCATTGGGAACAAGATTAAATCCTTTTTCAACTTTACCAGGTTATGGCATGGATTATTGGCCAAAAGATGCAAGTATTATCCAAGTTGACATGAATTCAGATCGTATTGGTTTAACAAAAAAAGTTTCAGTAGGCATTTGTGGAGACGCAAAACTAGTTGCACAACAATTATTAGCCCAACTTTCACCCACTGCAGGTGATACAGATAGACAAAAAAGAAAAGATATAATTCATCAAACTAAATCTGCATGGTTACAAAAATTATCAAGTTTAGATCATGAAGAAGACGATGAAGGAACAGTTTGGAACAAAGAGGCAAGAGAAAGAGACGCAGATAGAATGTCTCCTAGACAAGCTTGGAGAGCAATACAAGCTGGTATGCCTGATGATGTAATTATTTCAAGTGACATCGGAAACAATTGTGCAATTGGAAACGCTTATCCAACATTTGAAAAAGGAAGAAAGTATTTAGCTCCAGGATTGTTTGGTCCTTGTGGATATGGCTTTCCATCAATTTTGGGTGCAAAAATTGGCTGTCCAGATACACCTGTAATTGGTTTTGCAGGTGATGGAGCATTTGGAATCAGCATGAATGAAATGAGCTCATGTGCTAGAGAAGAATGGCCTTCAATTACAATGGTTATTTTTAGAAACTATCAATGGGGAGCAGAAAAACGAAATTCTATTTTGTGGTTTGATGATAATTTCGTTGGTACTGAACTTGATCCAGAACTGAGTTATGCAAAAGTAGCTGATGCTTGTGGTTTAAAAGGGATAACAGTCAAATCAATGGAAGAAACTTCTAATGCTATCAAGCAATCTTGCGAGGACCAAAAAAAGGGAATTACTACATTTATTGAGGTAATTTTAAACCAAGAACTTGGTGAACCATTTAGAAGAGATGCAATGAAAAAACCTGTAAAGGTTGCTGGCATCAACAAATCTGACATGAAACCTCAAAAATCTTTAAATGGATGAAATTAAAATAGGTTCCAATAGAAGTTTTGGAATTGTATTTTTTGTAGTTTTTTTAATAATTGCAATTTACCCATTAATTAACGATGGTGAATTAAGATTATGGTCATTAATTATATCGATTATTTTTTTAATTCTAGGATTATTAAACTCTAAAATTTTAAATCAACTTAACAAGCTTTGGTTTAAATTTGGAATTTTACTTGGAAAGATAATTTCACCATTGGTTATGGGAACTATATTCTTTTTAGTTGTTACACCAATAGGATTATTAATGAGATTGTTAAATAAGGATTTATTAAATTTAAAATTTAACAAAAGTAGCTCTTACTGGGTTGAAAAAACTGAACCAAAGAGTAAAATGAAAAATCAGTTTTAATATGAGTTTTATTAGGGAATTTTGTGAATTTTTAAAAGTAAGAAAAAAATATTGGCTTTTACCAATTATTTTAGTTTTAGTTTTATTTGGAGGTTTAATAATTTTGAGTCAAGGCTCTGCTGTAGCTCCATTTATTTATACTATTTTTTAATACACTATTAAAAAAAACTATTTTTTTTATATCTATTTTTTTAAATAAATATGGTCAAAAAATTATTAAAAATTTATTTTTTAAATTCATTTTTATTTGTTATTTTTGTATTAATTTTAGAGTTAACTTTCCACAGTTTAGGATCTGATATAAAAAAAAAATATCTTAAGCCATACTATGGTTATTCAGAGTTTGGAAGAGGAACTTATCCAAAAAATTATTTTGTTAAAGATGATATTTTAGGATTTGACATAAATAAAAATTCACAGGAAATGTTTTTTTATAGCCCTAATGGAGTATTAAAAATTTTTTCTAATAACTTTGGGTGTTTTGATAAAAATGAAAATTATAGTGATTATATTTATCTAGGCGGTGATAGTTTTATGTGGGGGTATGATGATTATAAAAAAACTTTTGGCAGTATTCTAGAGAATAGTATTGATAAAAAAGTTGCTAAATGTGGTGTTACAAATACTGGACAAATGCATCAATTTTTTAAATTAAAAAAATTTTTAAACCAAAACAAAACTTTTCCAAAAAAGATTATAATAGGTCATTATAAAAATGACTTAAATGATGATTTTTTGTTTCCAAAAGATACAGTTATTAATGGATGGATGGTTTCTAAACCAAAAAATACAAAAGAACAAAATAGCATTACAGATTTAATAAAAAAAAAAGAAAAAATACATAACCTAAAACTTAAAAATAATTTTTTTTATAATATCAAAAATCATGATTGGTTTATTTATTTAATGAATAATTCTTTTTTAATATCAGCATTAAGAGAATTTAAAAATATATCACAAGAAGATAATGAAGTAATTTTAAATACAAAAGTTAAAAAAGATAAAATTAAATGCAATTATGAAAATTACAATTCATCAAACTGTGTTCACTTGAATAAAATAGCTATAAATAAATTTGTGGAATTTTCAGATTTGAATGATATAGATTTTTTATTAATTTTATTTCCACCAATTAGTGATTTAAAAAATAATCAAGATATTTATCTAGAGTTAAAAATTTATTTAGACAAAATAAATATTAATTATATTGATTTATTTAACCAAATTAAAAAAAGTGGAATCGCTATTGATAAATTTTACAATAGAGACAATCATTTTAGTGAATTTGGCATGAAATTTATAGTTAATACAAACTTAAATAAATTAAAATGAAAACAATTTTAGGAATTTCAGCATTTTATCATGATAGTGCTGCATGTATTATTCAAGATGGTGAAATTGTTGCTGCAGCCCAAGAAGAGAGATTTACTAGAATAAAACATGATCCAAATTATCCTAAAAATGCAATAAATTTTGTTTTAAAATATTCAAATTTAAAACTAAATGAAGTTAATCAAATAGTATTTTTTGAAAAACCTTTTTTAAAATTTGAAAGATTGTTAGAGACTTATGTTGCTTTTGCTCCAAAAGGTTTTGTTTCTTTTAGTAAGGCTATGCCATTATGGATTAAAGAAAAACTTTTTCAAAAAAATTTATTATTTAATAAACTTAAACAACATGACAAAAATTATAAATCAGATGAAAATATTTATTTTTCTGATCATCACTTAAGTCATGCGGCCAGTGCTTTTTTTCCATCCCCATTTGATGAAGCTATTGTTTTAACTGCTGATGGCGTGGGAGAGTGGGCAACAACTACTGTAGCTATTGGTAAAGGAAATGATTTAGAAATAAAAAAAGAAATTCATTTTCCACATTCTCTTGGACTTTTATATTCTGCTTTTACTTACTATACAGGTTTTAAGGTAAACAGTGGTGAATATAAACTTATGGGTTTAGCACCTTATGGAAATCCAATTTATGAGGAAAAAGTGAAAAAGTTGATCGACATAAAAGATGACGGAACTTTTAGATTGAATCAAAAATATTTCAATTATGCTACTGGTCTTACAATGACTAATGAAAATTTTCACAATTTATTTGGACAAAAACCTCGTAATCCAAAAGTTAAAAAAATTACACAATTTCATATGGATATTGCATCCTCAATTCAAAAAGTAACTGAGGAAATAATGATCAAATTAGTTAAAGCCATCCGTAAAGAATATAATATCAATAATTTATGTTTAGCAGGCGGTGTAGCTCTTAATTGTGTTGCAAATGGAAAAATTCTAAAGGAAAAAATTTTTGATAATATTTGGATACAACCTGCAGCTGGAGATGCTGGAGGATCTTTAGGTGCTGCACTAGCTCTTTGGCATATAGAGCAAAAAAAAGAGAGGGTAGTTAATTCAAACGATGATATGAAAGGTTCTTATCTAGGAACTGAATTTAATCAAGCAGAAATCGAAAAAGAATTAAAATCAGCTGGTGCAAATTTTAAAATTTTAAAATATGAGGATTTGATAAACAAAACAGTGGAATATTTATCTAATGAAAAAGCAATAGGTTGGTTTCAAGGAAGGATGGAGTTTGGTCCAAGAGCTTTGGGCGCTAGATCAATTTTAGGTGATCCAAGATCAGAAACAATGCAAAAAAATCTTAACTTAAAAGTAAAATATAGAGAAAGCTTTAGACCTTTTGCTCCTTCAATTTTAAGAGAAGACCTACCTAATTGGTTTAATATAAATGTAGACAGTCCTTACATGCTTTTAGTAGCCGACTTAAATTCTAATATAAAAATTGAAATGAACGATGAGCAAAAAAAACTTTTTGGTATAGATAAGTTAAATATCAAAAGATCCGAGATACCAGCAGTAACTCATGTTGATTATTCAGCAAGAATCCAAACAGTAAATGAAAAAACTAATAAACCTTACTACGATTTAATCTTAAAATTTAAAGAAAAAACTGGCTGTCCATTATTAGTTAACACATCATTTAATGTAAGAGGGGAGCCAATAGTAAATTCCCCCACTGATGCTTTTAACTGTTTTATGGGAACTGAGTTAGATTATTTAGTTATTGGAAATTGTATTTTAGATAAATCAAATCAAGATATTAATCTGAAAAAAGATTATACTCAAGAATTTGAACTAGATTAATTCATATCAGGCCATTGCTTATCGTTATATCTATCAATTTCTTTTTTAGTAATTGGGCGGAATAAGACCCAAGCTATGATAATAACCAATGCTATTAAACAATCATGTGAGGATCAAAAAAAAGGAATTACAACTTTCATTGAAGTAATTCTTAACCAAGAGCTAGGCGAACCATTTAGAAGAGATGCTATGAAAAAACCGGTAAAAGTTGCAGGAATTAATAAGAAAGACATGAGAAAACAACCTTCTCTTATTTCGTAATTTTATTTAACCAGATTTTTTTCTGAATTTAAAAGCATTTTATCAAGTAGTAAATTAAAGTTTGTAATTTCTTCATTTGTTAAATCTTCAGATAATTTCTTATATCTTCGGACTTTAATACTCTGCAGTTCGTTGAAAATTTTTTTACCTTTTAAAGTAAGCTTGAAATAGTGTCTTCTTTTGTCAGTATTAAAATTAATTTTTTTGATTAATTTCATTTCAATTAACTTACTACTTGCTCGACTAATAAAACCTTTATCCATCCAGTGTACAGTAGTTAGGTCCTTAATCGTAAGTTGATTTTTTACTTGTCCAATCAAACTTAAAATAACCAACTCAGGGTTACCTATATTATATTTTCTAAAATTTCTAACAGTGTACCTTTTCACCCTCGCAGATAGTTTGTTAATTTTAAAAATGAAATTGAAATTATAAATAGCATAATCCTCCAAAGTTTTTCTTGTTTTATAGACTGAAGGATCAAACTTAAAAATGGTATTTTTATTATTCATCAAAATGATGATAACCTAATTTGAAATTTTAACAATGAAATGAACCTAAACTAGAGATATTGTAGCTTAAATATAAAAAATAAATTCTTGCTAGACTTAATTATAATTATGAATATGATAATTTATCTACTGTCTCAAACTTACAACATAGAGTAGGAAATATAAATTTATATGAGCCAAATTTCATCTAAGGACATAGTTGAAGAATTGCTTCAAAAAGCAAAAAAAGCTCAGTTCACTTTTGAGCAATTCAGTCAAAAAACAAGTAGATGAAGTTGTTACAGCTGTTGCATGGGCAATTTGTAAACCATCAAATAATAAAAAAATATCCAATCTAGCAGTTACTGAAACAGGATTAGGAAATGCAGAAGATAAAATTTTAAAGAATAAAAGAAAAACTCTTGGATTATTAAGAGATTTAAAAAATGTCAAAACGGTAGGTATAATTAAAAATGATAAAGAAAAAGGAGTTACCGAAATAGCAAAACCTGTTGGCATTGTTGGAGCGATTACTCCATCCACAAATCCAGCCGCGACACCAATTAATAATATAATAAATGCTCTAAAAGGAAGAAATTCAATTATCGTTTCACCATCACCTGCTGGCTTTAAAGTATTTAAAAATTTACTCGTATTAATTAATTATGAACTAAAGAAAATTAAAGCTCCTGAAAATTTAATCCAAACTTTTGATACAGAAGTTACAAAGGAATTAACAAATGAATTAATGAAAAAAGTTGATTTAGTTATTGTTACAGGTTCTTTAAACAACGTAAGAGAAGCATCTAAATCAGGAACTAAAGCGATTGGCGTGGGACAAGGTAATGTAACTTCTATAGTTGATGAAACTGCAGATTTAGATGATGCAATAATCAAAATCAAATCTTCAAAAACTTTTGATAATGCAACAAGTTGCTCCTCAGAGAACAACTTAATTTTAATTGAAGAAATTTATAATCAAGCCATAAAACTACTTTCAAAAAATGGTGGATTTTTATTAGACGCAAGTCAAAAATCTGTTTTGCAAAAAGAATTATGGATAAATGGTAAATTAAACAGAGAATTAATTGCAAAATCTGCCGATTATATAGCTAATAAATTAGAATTAAATATTAGCAATGGTACAAAGATACTAATGGTTGAAGAGAATGGAGCTGGAGCTGATTATCCTTTCTCAGGTGAGAAATTATCTCCTGTTTTATCATTATATAAGGCCAAAAATTTTTCTGATGCAAAAAAAATAGCTGTTAAAATATTAAATTATCAGGGTATTGGACATTCTATTGGAATTCATACCAACAAAAATGATAGGGTAATTGAATTAGGTTTAGAGCTGCCTGTATGTAGGGTTATCGTTAATCAAGCCCACACATTCGCAACTGGTGGTAGTTTTACAAATGGGTTGCCGTTTTCTTTATCAATGGGATGTGGTACATGGCAAAAAAATACAATCGATAATAACCTCAATTATAAACATTTCTTAAACATAACAAGAATTTCTAATCTGATACCAGGAAAAGAAGCTAGCCTTAAAGATTATTTTCAAGAATATTGTAAAAATAATGATCCAGATAATCTTAAAAATTTAGATTGAGAAAATGGCATTAAGTACTTTAAAGGACTATGTCAATTTTAATTTTAAAAAAAATCCTGATTCAAATTTTATCATTTGTCCACATACAAAAAATAAAATTAGTAATAGAAAAATTAAATTAAACCTAGATAAAATAAATTATTATTTAACTCAAAAAAAAAAATTAAGAAAAAATTCTATAATTTGTACTCTTGCTGAAAATTCTCTTACCAGTATACAGCTAATGCTGGGAATAATGTATTCAGGTATGACGAATGTACCTCTTAATCTAGTTGCTGGTGAGAAGCAGTTAGCCTACATACTAAATCATTCTGGGTCCAAAATTTTATTTTCAACAAAACCTAATATTAATTTAGCACGAAGGGTAATAGAAAATTCAAAAAAAAATGTTGAATTAATCGAAATAGATAAAAATAACTTTGTAGACAATTTAGAGTATGTACAAAAAAAAGAAACTGTTGAACTTTATGGTTCAGACAATGCTTTACTTATGTATACATCTGGAACCACAGGAAAACCAAAAGGAGCAATGTTAACCCATGATAATATTTTAAATGGTGGCAAAAATGTATTGTTGTCCCATAATCTTAATAAATTAGATAAAGCTTTGTGTGTATTACCACTATATCATATCAATGGCTTTATTGTTACAGTTATGGGACCACTTGTAAGCAATAGCTCACTAGTTTTATGTGAAAAGTTTTCAGCAACAAATTTTTGGCATCAAATCAGCAAATTTAAATGTACATGGTTTAGTATTGTTCCTACGATCGTATCTTCATTAATAAATAAGTACTCTGAGAATGAATTTAAATTGCTAAATACATCCATGGTTAGGTTTGGAAGAAGTGCCTCAGCTGCATTAGCTCCAGAAACCCATAAGGAATTTGAGAAAAAGTTTGGAATAAATCTTATTGAAACAATGGGATTAACAGAGACATGTGCACCAATTTTATCTAACCCTGTGGATCCAAGTAAAATAAAATATGGATCACCAGGTATAGCCTATGGAAATGATGTTAAAATTTTAGATCACAATTTTATTGAGGTTAAAAGAAACGAAATTGGTCAAATCTGTGTCCGAGGCAAAAATGTAATGAGGGAATATTATAAAAATCCTGAAGAGACTAAAAAAAGTTTCTATAAAGATTGGTTTCTCACAGGAGATCTAGGTTTGATGGATGATGATAAATTTGTATTTGTTAAAGGTAGAATAAAAGAATTAATCATTAAAGGCGGAGAAAATATTTCACCAAGAGAAATTGATGACGTTCTTTATCAACATCCAAATGTTCTAGAGGCAGCTGCATTTGGTGTTAAATGCAATCATTATGGAGAAAAAATAGAGGCTGGCATTGTTTTAAAAGAAAAGAAAAAATCAACTCAGGATGAAATAATAAAACATTGTAATAATTATTTAGGAAAATTTAAATCACCAGATAAAGTTCATTTTTTTGATGAGCTACCAAAAGGTTCATCAGGTAAAATACAAAGATTAAAAATTAAAGATTTTATTTAGCTCTATACTTTTACGAATTTCGATTTCAATTTTTTTGATTTAACACACGCTTCAAATACTTTTGTATTCTCTAATACTTCATTAAGATCCACTGGAAATTTTTTTCTATATTTTATGCACCTAGCAAATTCTTCTAATTCTTCTTTCTCTATATTTTTGTACTTTAAATTGATTTGTTGTATTTTTTTACTCTCAATTTTTTGAGTTATACTTTTTTCATCAAATATTTTTATCCAACCTTTTGATCCAAATACTCTTAGTTCCCAGTATTTAGTTGTAGCCAGTATGGTGCTTAAATATCCCATGGTTCCATTTTTAAATTCTAAAATAATATCAGTAGAGTCATCAAGCATAGAATTCTTTAAAACTTTTTTACTTCTAGCTAAAACCTTTTTTACTGTTCCATTTAGGTTTATCATCAGATCAGTAATATGAATTCCTTTTCCAGTCATACCTCCAAGTGGCGTTTCTGAAATTTTATTCCTCCAACTCTTTTGATTACTTTTAAAACTACTTTTCCCTGAAAAACTTCCCTCAATGTGAGTGATTTTACCAATCTTATTTTTAATTATTTGTTTTTTTAGATAAGAAAAAGTTTCTAAGAATCTTCGATTTTGTCCCACAGCCAAAAGTATTTTATTTTTTTTACATATTGTAATAATTTTTTTAGCACTAGAACTATTTAGAGCCAAAGGTTTTTCAACAAAAATAGCTTTTTTATATTTAATTAAATTTTTAATTTGTTTTTCATGAGAGCTATGTGGTGTACATAAAACAAATCCATCTATTTTTTTTTCAATTAGCATCTCTTCAAAAGTTTTGAAGGCAACAACATTAAGTTGTTTTGACTCTTTTATAATTTTTTCTGGATTTCTAGATATTACAGAAGTGAATTTAACAATTTTACTTTTGGAATTTACAGATTTAACAAGTTCTTGACCCCATTTACCTAGGCCTATAATCGCAAGTTTTATCATTAATCTGTATCAAGACCGTTTTTTTTTACAGCTTCGATGCAAATTTTTTCATCATTTTCACCTTTGTCTCCACTTATACCTACTGAGCCAATAACATTGTTGTTTTCTTTTATTAGTACTGCACCTGGATTAGGAAGTATGCGACCTTTCGATGTTACAGTTAAGGCATTTACAAATGCTGGATTACTTTTTGCTTTATCTCCTAATCCTCTACTTGACTCTCCCATTGCAACACATCCCCATGCTTTGCCTTTTGCTACATCTATTCTAAAAAAACTTGCATCATCTTCTTTTAGAGAAACTATAGTATTTCCATGTTTATCCAGCACAACAACAGCAATTGGTTTTGCCTTTTTTTCTCTTGCTATCGAAATACAGTCATTTGCAATAGATAATGCTTTTTCTAGTTTAATCATTATTGTTTACTTTATTGTTATTAACAGTTTTGATGAATAAAATATCTATAATTGTTAACAACCTACACCATATTTTGTTCTGGTTAAAGCAAATTAAAATAAGAATAATTAAATTAAAAATAAGTTAACAAGTCAACAAAATTTTGTTACACTTTTTTTTATAATTAAACTTTACGGGGGAAATATGAAAAAAATAATAAGTAAATTCTTTTTTTTGTCATTTTTAATTAGCATATTTTCTATAGGTAGTGTTGCTAACTCTTTTCCAACAAAACCTATCGAACTTATTTGTTCTACTAAAGCTGGCTCAGGTGCAGCAGCTTGGTGTGAAATGATGGCTAATGAAATGTCTCAAAAAGGAAGATTGGGTGTTCCTATAACTGTGTTATATAAACCAGGTGGAGCAAACCATGAAGGGGCCGTTTATACTGACTCTAAAAAATCAGATGGTCACACAATTTTACATATAAATGGAAGTCACTCAGGATATTTTAATCTTCCACATTTTACAAAAACTTTTGAGGACTTTTCAATGGTAGCAAAAGTTGAACGTCATTTATATGCAATAGCAGTTAGATGTGATGATCCAGAAATTAAGTCATGGGCTGATTTAATTAAAATAGAAAAAGCTAATCCTGGAACTTTATCAATGGGAAGTAATAAGCCCGGTTCTCTTCACCACAGACAACATATTTTGATAAATAATGATCAAGGTATAAAAATGAGATTTGTTCCATACAAAGGTACAGGTGGAGTAGTTAAAGATATAGCTGGAGGACATTTGAGAGTTGGTTTTGCTCAACCAGGCAAATGGAATAAGCATATAACTTCTGGTGTTGCTTGTCCGTTGGCTCTGTTAAATGAAACAAGATTGGACCATCCATTATGGAAAGATGTACCAACGATTGGTGAGGTAGGTGCTAAATATACAATACCACATCAGTTTCAAGGCTTTATGGTTAAAAAAGGAACTTCAGATAAAATTATGGACGCTATAGCTAAAGCGGCAAAAGATGTAATTAATTCTGAAGCTTATCAAAAATACATTAAAAAACAGCCACACGTAATACCTATGTTTGAAGATGATAGAAAAGCTATCACTAGTAATTTTAAACAAAGTTTAAAAGATGCTAGAATCTTTATGAAAGCAAACGGTATAATCTAAAATAAATTACCGGAGCTAGCAAAACTAGCTCCGGTAAACGCATGATAAAATTCAAAAACAAAAATATTGTCTTATTCCTATCAATTTTTTTTCTCATATTTTTAACTTTTCTTTTTTATGAAACTACAAATATGTCTAAATCTATATTGCCTGGATATCCTGGGGATGCATTTTTTCCAAGATTAATATTACTATTTACTTTTTTCTGGACAGTAATTTTGTTTTTACAAAATACTTTTAAAAAAAATATTCTAATAAAGTCTAAGGAAACAAATGACGATATTATTGAGATTTATTTCAAAGATATTTTTTTTCTTTTTTTTATATCTATAATATATATTTTATTTTTAGATTTAATTGGTTTTGAGATTTTAACCTTTGCCTTTTTATTTATATTATTGGTAAGTAGATTGGATCTAAATTTAAGAAAATCTGTATTATATTCGTCAATAATCTCATTTATTTCAATGATAGTATTTTGGTTAACATTTATAATTTTTTTAAGAATTCCTTTTCCTTTAAAATTTTTACCTTTTTTAATATATTGATATGGAAATATTACTAAACTTACCAAATTTTATTTTTAATATATTCACATTAACAACAATTTTGGTTATTTTATCTGGAGTTTTTTTAGGAATTTTATTGGGAGCTCTTCCAGGTTTTGGCAGCGCTCAATCGCTTGCAATTCTGTTCCCTTTGACATTTGTGATGAGTACAAGTGACTCACTCATTTTCTTATTAGCAGTTTATTCAGCTGCAGAATATGGTGGATCAATACCCGCTATTTTAATTAAAACTCCTGGAACACCAGCAAATGCGATATCAATTCTCGATGGGTACACTATGGCGCAAAAAGGTGAACCAAAAAGAGCCTTACAAGTATCTCTAGTGTCAGGTGTTTTTGGAGGTCTTACAAGTACATTAATTTTTATAGTGTCAGGGACAACACTTGCATATTTTGGATTAAAATTTGGACCTGGTGAAATGTTTGCTTTGGGTATTTTTGGTTTATCTATAATTGGAACTTTTTTTGGAAAAAACATAGCAAAAGGATTTTTTGCGACTGGTTTAGGCTTATTAATGGCTACAGTTGGCACATCTGGCTTTGGTGGGATGAGATTTGTATTTGATCAAGCTTATTTGATGGATGGGATACCTCTAGTTGTTGTTGTAATAGGTTTATTGGCCTGTCCAGAGGCATTTAAGTTATTGATAGACTCCAAAAATGAAAAAAAAATCGAAAAAAAAAATTTTTTTGAAAAATTAGATAAAGGTTTTCAATTTTCATTTATAAAAAGATTAATACCTACATGGATAAGATGTAGTCTTTTAGGAACCTTAATTGGCGCTATTCCAGGTGCTGGTGCTGCAATAGGCTCAATGATTGCTTACACTCAAGAGAGAAAATGGTCAAAATTATCAGAAAAATTTGGCACTGGTATAGACGAGGGTATTGCTGCTCCAGAAACTGCAAATAATTCAGTAGTTGCTGGAACATTAATTCCCACTTTGGCGCTTGGTATACCAGGCTCTGGTGCTGCCGCTATATTAATTGGTTTAATGATTAGTAAAGGTGTTGTCCCAGGACCTTTTTTGTTTGTAGATGAAACAAATTTGATTTCTTTAATTTTTGGAGGATTGATAGTTACAAATTTATTCTTGTTAAGCATTGGTTTTTTTGCGACAAATTTATTTGCAAAAGTTACAAGTATTTCAAAAAAAAGATTAGGTTGTTTTGTGATGATATTAATTATTATAGGGACTTATTCCTACAGTAATTATGGGGCTCATGTATTAATGTCATTAATTTTAGGTTTTTTAGGTTATATTTTTATAAAAGTTAACATACCTCCAATACCGATCGTTTTAGGTTTTGTTATGAGTCCTATTATCGAACAAAATTTAAATAGAGCACTAACAATTCATAATGGAGATTTAACAAATGTATTGTTCAGACCCATAACTCTAACAATTTTATTTTTAGCTTTAATAACAATAATTTATGGTGTAACTTCGAGAAGATAAAAATGAGCGTATATAAATTTGAAGATTTAAAATCAGTTAAACTTACTCCACATTTATCATCAGGTACATCACCAATAATTGAAGGAAAATATGTTTATTACTGTTTAAATCAGAAAGATGCTGGAACAGGTTCCGAATTACACTATCATCCCAATGAGTTACTAATTTTTGCTTTAAAAGGAAAAATTAATGCAGTAGTCGGCAAAGAAAGAAAAATTGTTAATCCTGGAACATTTATACTAATTCCTCCAAATGTAAGACATTCTATGAAAGCTACTGAAGATGAGCCATGTGCATATTTATACATCAAAGATTGCACTTGGACTGTGGTAGGTGTTTCAGCAGATGAAGAATTACCTGACAAACCAATGTCAGTAGAAGAAGCCAATCAGAAATTTGATAAGGGAGAAATTAAAGATCGCAAAAATCAAGGTGCAGGAAATCAAGAAGCTGGTAATAAATCCATTATTATTGAAGGTGTACCAAATTGTTATTATAAAATTTTAGATAAAATTAACCAACCGTATAGTGTTGGTAATAATATCACTTCAATTGAAGGTGAAAGAATGAACTTTAAGTTTTATGAATTAAGTAAAAAATTTAATGAGGAAAAAGCTAATTCTGATCATGAGTATTTTTTTTATGTTTTAGATGGAAAATTAAACTTTAAAGTTGAAAAAAATTCTTTTGATGTTGATACAGGATCAATTATAAAAATTAAAAAAGGTGAGAGTTATCAATTTTCAAATATTTCTCTAAATTCTAGATTAGTAACTATCAGCTCAAATAATTACTTAGAGAGTAAAATTTCTTAAATTTAATAAATCATATTGTAATTAATTTTTGCTTAAATTAACGAGTAATTAGTGCGTTTTTTAAATAACTAGTTGACATGTTAACAAGTTATTTATAGGCTTATTAATATTTATAGGGGGGAAACAACAATATGAACAATTTAATAAAAATACTAATTTCGCTGTTAGTATTAACATTGACTTTTGGTCAATCAGCGAATGCTGGCTGGGAGCCAGATAAAGAAGTTGAAATAGTTGCACACGCAAAAGAAACATCTTCAACAGTTGCTTTTGCAAGAGCTGTAATCAAAGTTATAGAACAAGAAAACTTATTACCAAATGGCGTGAAACTTACAATAATAAGAGGTGCTAGAGGTGGTAAAGCAAGGAACTATGTTTTAAATAAAAATAAAGATCCTCATGTCTTACAAGTTTTAACTCCATCTCAAATAAATAATGTTATCTTAACTGGTCAAGAAGTTGGATATCAAAATGCAAAAGGAATTGCTGCGTTAGTAGTTTCTCCGTTATTGCTAACTGTAAATGCAGATTCTGAGTATAAATCTCTTAATGATATTATTAAAAAGGCTAAAGCTAATCCTGGAAAAGTAGTTCAGGGTGGAGGAGACTTTGGTCAGGTTGCTTCATTAGTTGGAAAAATGATGGCAGAGGAAAAAGGTGTAGATATAACATATACTCCTTTTGATGATGAAGGAGTTCTTCAATTGCTTGGTGGACATATAGATTTTATCTTAGAAAATCCAGGACAAGTATTTAAATTTGTTAAAGCTGGCAAAATGAGAATTCTTGCTTCTTCTGTAAAATTACCATCAATGCCTGAAGTACCAACTTTTAAAAAAGCAGGATATAAAGGAACTATGCTTGCTCAATACAGAGGCTTATGGTTTTCTAACGAAAATTCAAATGCACAAGCTAATTTTTACAGCAAACTAATGAAGAAAGTTGCAAAAACTCAAACTTTTCAAGATTACGTTTCTAAAAATAACTTAGCACCAATTTCAATTCATCAATCTAAATTAGATAAAATGTTGTCTGAAGAGCATGCAGCATATTTCAAATTAAGTACTGAATTGAATTTAATCAAAAAATAATAAATTTTAATATTACCGTAACTTAATATAAGTTACGGTAATATATTTATGAAATTTATATTTAAATTATTCTTTTCAAAACAAAACATATTAGCAACAATATTTCTAATTACATTAATTGTATATTTTATATCTTCATTTAATCTAGAAAAAACAATAGGTGAGGATGTTGTAGGACCTTCAAGTTTTCCAATACTGGTAGCAACTTTTGGTTTTCTTCTATTAGCAATTTATTTTCTTAAAGGAACTAAAAACGTAAATGAAAGTGAAGGTTTAAATTTATATTTAATCAAAAATAAGTTAATCAAAATGGCACCAATTTTAATTACAATCTTTTTTGTGATTCTTTTTGAACTAATTGGTTTTTTGTTTTCAAGTTTTATTTATTCTTTTTTATTTATCCTGTATTTAAATAAAACTGCAAAATACTCATTTTTCTTTAGTTTGGTCATTACTTTATGTATTTTTATAATTTTTTATTATGGATTAAATTTTCAAATGCCAATGGGTGAATTAATTGATACAGACAAATTATTTCCATTTCTAGAAGATTTAAAAAAACTTATTTATTAAATGTTTGATACTATTTTTATAAACTTGATGGACGGATTTAAGATTATACTTCAGGTAAAGTATCTCATGTACGCATTGTTTGGTTCTTTGCTAGGAACAATTGTCGGTGTATTACCAGGCATTGGTTCTGCGGGTGCTTTAGCCATGATGTTACCTATTATATTGGTTTTAGATCCACTTGGTTCAGTATTTATGTTAGCTGCAACTTATACTGGAGTTATGTATGGTGGATCTACTGCATCAATATTGTTAAGAGTACCAGGAGATACATCAGCAGTTATAGCATGTCTTGACGGTCATGAAATGGCTAAACAAGGAAATGCAGGTGCCGCTTTATGTATAGCTGCAATTGGGTCATATATAGCTGGCACTATAGCTGTTGTAGGTTTAATGATTTTAGGTCCATTTGTTGCAGACCTTGCACTTAAATTTAGTGCACCAGAATATCTAGCATTGTACATATTTGCTGTCACTGCTGTTTGTAGTTTAGTTGGCAATTCAATGGTGAAAGCTCTCTTAGCAATGGTGTTTGGTTTAATGATATCTACTATTGGTGAGGACTTCATGGGCGTTAAAAGATTTACAATGGGTGTCACTGAACTTTGGGATGGTATTCAATTTTTGTCAGTTACATTGGGATTGTTTGCTATATCAGAGGTAATAATTAATTCAGAAAATATTTTATCTAATCAGAAGCGAGAAGTTTTAAAGCATAGAGTATTTATTAAACTTAAAGAAATAACTTACAGTTTTTGGTCAATCATAAGAGGAGGCGTTATAGGTTTTATAATTGGTGTATTGCCAGGCGCAGGGGCAGGTATAGCTTCATTTGTTTCCTATTCCACTGAAAGGCAGATAAGTAAAAATCCAGAAAATTTTGGAAAAGGAGAAATTAAAGGAGTTGCAGGACCAGAGTCAGCAAATAATGCAGCTAGCGCAGGAGCGTTTGTACCAATGTTAGCTTTGGGTGTACCAGGGTCGGCAACAACAGCTGTTATGCTCGGAGCTTTTCTGATGCTTGATATTCAAGCTGGTCCAATGCTATTTTTAGAGAGACCAGACGTAGTTTGGGGTTTAGTTGCAGCTCTTTATGTAGGGAATATCTTTCTACTGATACTAAACTTACCTTTGATCAGTCTTTTTGTAAGAATTTTATACATCCCGATGGCGGTATTACTTCCAATAATTACGATTATTTGTATGCTTGGTATTTACTCAAGTGATCAATTGACCTTAAGTTTATATCTGATGTGTATATTTGGAATTATTGGTTACTTTATGAGATCTTGTGATTTTCCTCTGGCACCAGTTATTTTAGGTGTTGTTTTAGGTACTAGAATGGAGGAGTCCTTTAGACAAACGATGATTATGAACCAAGGTAATTTCTTTAATATAATTGATAGACCAATAGTATTAATATTTTTTGGTTTAGCAATTATATCTATCTTAATACCTTTGATGTTTAATAAAATAAAATTAGATGCATCAGACGTTGACTAGAAGTAAATATCTTTGTTTACTAACAAAGACTTATTCATCTTATTATTAAAAAAATCATTAATATTTTTTGCACAATGCATAGACATTTCTGCCAAACATTCCTCAGTATAGGCAGCTGAATGTGGTGTTAGTACAACATTATCTAATTTTAATAATTCATTATTTTTTGATGGAGGTTCAGGATCAAATACATCTAATCCAGCATTAAAATTTTTATTTTTTTTTAAGTGATCCAAGAGATCATTCTCATTAATTAGATCACCTCTAGAAGTATTTATAATACTACATTCTTTACTTAATTTATTTAAAAATGATTTATCGATTAAAGATTCACCTGAGTTATTATATGGAATATGTAAGGTAATAAAATCAAATATATCTAGATTTTCTTCAATGTTTTTAAGCGCTTTAAATGTATTAGGTATTTTATCTAAACTTAAAAATTTATCATAAATAGACACTTCCATATTAAAAAATTTGCATAATTGTGCAACTTTCTTTCCTATTCTTCCGTATCCATAAATTAAAATTTTTTTACCAGAAAGATCACGACTTTGAAAAGTATTCCTAACATTGAAATTATCTAATCTTACCTGAGAGTCATAATAATTAATTTTTTTTGCAAGATTTAGAATTAGTGCAATTGTATGCTCACTAACTGAAGTGGAATTAACATCACCTATAATAAACAATGGAATTTTTTTTTCATTTATAACATTTATATCCACATTGTTATAGCCAACACCATGTCTAGCTATTATTTGTAAATTTTTAGATAGATTAATAAACTCAGTATCAACCTTTGTCATTTTTACTATTAGTGCATCGTATATTTTTAGTTTTTCTTTATAACCATCGTCTTGATCCGATAACTCGTCTACCTGATAAGATAGATTTCTTAAAAATTTCAATCCTGAATTATGAATTTTTCCAAGAACTAAAACTTTTTTCATATTTTATTTGACCACATTTTATATAAATTCAATTGATCAGAATTTTTACCAAGCCTTTTTTTTGATAACTCTAATAACTTTAGAATATTAGATGAGATAGGTGATTTTTTTGTATATCTCTTTATTAAATTATTTGCAATTGATACGTCTTTTGTAAGTAAATTTAATGTAAACCCTGAATTTAATTTATTAACCAAAATTCCATCTTTAATCTTTTTAAAATAAGGATGATTTTTTCCAGTTGTGGCTTGATCAATTGCATTAAGAAGATAATCTTTTCTTATTCCAAATTTAATTGCTGTTGTAATCGCTTCTAAATATGTATTGAGTACAGAAGCATTTATAAAATTATTCAAAGCTTTGATTGAATGGCCACTACCAAGTTTTCCGCACCAGATAATTTTACCAAAACATTTTAAAACTTTTGTAATTTCATTATTTTTTTTAGTTCCACCAAAAAACAAAGACAGTTCTCCAGTTTTTGCAAATTTAACACCTCCTGCAACAGGACAGTCATAAAAATTTATACTTTTTTTCTTTAGTTTTTTACCAATTTTTAAAGTTTCCGTTGGAATAGAAGTACTCATATCAATAATAAATGAGTTTTTTCTCAGCTTAGTATTTAGTTTATTTTTTTTAAAAATTATTTCATTTACTTCTTTACTAGATGGAACCATCAAAATTACACAGTCTATCTTTTCCAAAGAATTGGATGATTTAAATTTTATTATTTTATTAAAATTATAAAATCTATTAATATTTTTTTTATTTATATCGTAAGGAAAAATTTTATACCTTTTTTTTATTAGTTGATTAGCCATATGAAAACCCATGTTACCTAATCCTATAAATGCTATATTTTTTATTTTCATTAAAAGGAAGCTAATTTGCTTCTAAGGGTATATTAATATCTAGATTTTGGTCAAAAACACCACCTCTTTGACCTATTTTTATACTTCCCCATCTATCTTCATACTTTTCAGACAATTCCCTATCATTAAATGCTGATATCCATAATCTTAAAAGATGTCTTTTTTTATTCTCATCCTCAAAATCTTCATATGACATCCTATCGTGGAACAAAGTGTGGTTATAAATTACTTGTATATCTCCAGGTTCAAAAGTCATTCTCATATATAACTTTTCGTCATTAGCGTATTTATCTACTATATCTAAAGCTGCCCTTTGTTTGTCGGTAATTACAACACCCTCGAATCTTTTCGAACTCTCAAGATATTGTCTTAAAAAATAAGACGAAATTTTTCCGTTTTTTTCAGAATAAACAGGAGTCATAGAATACCCCTTTTGATTTCCACCTTCTTCACCCCTCCTGTCTAACGGAAAAGGCTCAAACAATGTTGTTAAGTGTTCTGGATGGTTTTCAAGTATTTTATTAAAAATAGTCATAGAGCTTACCAGTAAAGACTCTCCACCTTTTTTTGCTTTATTTAAACATAATAAGGTTACTATGTCGCTTCTGTCACTATGAAAAGTTTGCCTGTAGGAGGTTTCGTAAACTCTTGCATTAAAGTCTTTTTTTGTATCTTTACCTAAATCTTTAATATGTCCTAATAGGTGACCTTTTTTATTTTGAACTCTAAAATTTCCAAAAAAAGAGCATACCCCCATATAAGCAGTAATAATTTTCTCTCTATCCCACTTATGAACAGGCATTCCCCTCATTAAAGCAAAACCTCTTCCATTTTTCAACTCGTTATCAATTTTATTAAGATATTTCTTCTTAAGATTTTCTAAATTAAAATACTCATTTTTAATATTTTTGAGTGGTAACTTTGAAAGTAAAAATTTATCTGTTACTTTTTCTATTTCCTGAATATCATCATTATCTAAGTTATATATCCAATCACTTTTTTTTTCTTGATCAGGACCAAACCATACACTTTCATCATTTACCTTGGAGAACATAAGTTAATAAAATAATACAAATTGTTGATAAATCAACTAAAAATTAAAAAAATCCACTTGCTTGTGAGTTTCTTCTTACATCATAACAATTTAAATAATTTCCAGAAGGATTTTTAACTATCCCCTCAACTCCACCAACTATATCAGTCCATTCACTAAAAGATTTTATATTGTAGTTTTTATTTTTAGATAGAGATTTAAATCTATCTTCAATAAAAACGTCTTTAAAGTTGTTTGAAACTCTAAATCTAGGTAAGTCAATAGCTGTTTGTAAATCAATGCCATAGTTTAAAACATGAGACATAACTTGAAATAAATACTGAATAATTCCAAATCCGCCAGGGCTACCGACTGTGAGGTAAGGCTTATTATTTTTGAAAACAATTATTGGTGCATGACCTATATTACAACGTTTGTTTGGCTGAATCATATTAGGTGATTTATTAATAGCCATCCACCAAGTTCTATCGTTCATAAATAGACCAGTATTCCCAGCAATTTCTCCACAACCAAACTGATATCCTATAGACTGTGTGGCAGAAACTATATTGTTATTTTTATCCCAAACACAAAAATGAGTAGTTCCACCATCTTCTAAATTTATTTTTATTTTGTCCTTACTTACATTTAAATTTTTTAAGATTGATTTTATATACTTATTACTTAGTAAATTTTCTTGATTAAAATTTATAAAAGCTGGATCCGCACTAAATTGTCTTCTGTTCTTTAGTACTATTTGTAAGATAGATATTAATGTATCTAAGTATTTTTTAGACATAAATTTAATATTCTTCAAATCATATTTTTTTAATAATTCAAAACATTGAAGTAAATTAATACCACTAGTGGGCAATCCAGTAGTTACAATTTTTGATTTCTTAAAGTTTGTATAATAAGTTTTTCTATTAAGAACTTTATATGTTTGGAAATCCTCTAATGAAAAAAATGGGTTTTTATTTTTACAATATTTTAAAATAGCATTTACTGTTTGACCATCTCTAAATTCCTTTGATTTATTTTTTGAAAATCTCAATAATGTTTTAGCTAAATCATTTTGCTTAAACGTAGATCCTATTTTAATTTTTTCGTTATTTTTAATTAGTTTTTTTGTAGTATTAAATTTTAAGATTTTTTTATCATAGCCCTTAAAAGCTTCAAATAAATATTCGCTTATAGGAAAACCTTCTTTAGCCAATTTTATTGAAGGACTAATTAAATTTTTAAACTTTAAGGAACCAAATTTTTGCCATGCATAATCAAGTAAAAATGGTGTACCTGGTATCATTGCTGTAGCAATACCTGAATTACGAACATTTACTGGTTCTTCTTTAAAAATATGTGAATTTTTTTTTAATTTTAATAATTTACAAAATTTATCAGTTTCTATTTTCTTAGGACAGACTGAATAACCATCGATATGAGAGTTTATATTTTTTTTTCCATCATGATAAAGCCAGGCACTGTCTCCTGCTAGACCAGACCAATTTGGACTAGTTACAGCTAGAGTTGTTGCTATAGCTATAGATGCATCAATGGCATTTCCTCCTTTATTTAGGATATCAATTCCAACATTTGTTGCTATTGGATCCATTGTGGTCACGCCACCCTTGGATCCCCAGATTTGATGAGTAGGCCTATTGTTTATAAATTCTTTTCTAAAATTTTTGTTAATTTTCAAATTTATTTTGGCTCAAAGCCTGGCATATATCTTGGCCCGTCCATAGTACCGTCTGTTGCTTTTCCTATAATGCCATGTGAAAGATCTTTAATTGCTATAAATATTACATCTTCTTCTGGTAAAGCTACCATTGAATGTTCCATGTTAGCAGGTACATAAACTACACTACCTGCTTTTGCTAAAAATTTTTGACCATCAATTTCAACATCTAAAGTACCCTGTAAAATATAATTAAATTGTTCATTAGGATGGCTATGTGGCCTTGAACCTGTGCCTTTTGCCTTATTTATATACCCAACTAACATTCTTTCACCTTCAATTACACCACCTTTAGAAGTTGAATAACCTGTACCAGCAGGAACAACATTTAATTCTTTCATAGGAAAACAGTATTTCCCAGATCCTGCTTTAGTAGCTCCTTCTGTTTTCGTTTTTTTATCGCTCATATACAAAACTTAATTAATAAGTCTTATAAAGTCAATATCTTATTAAAAATTTGTTGACTAGTTAACAAATAGTTTACTTTCAATTACTCATACTATAGTGGTATATTATCAAAACATTAATTCAAAAAAAAAAATCTATGAGCAAGATAAAAGTTATAAAAGTAGGAAAAATAATAGATGGAAATGGGAATTTAATAAATAATGGTTTAATTGTTGTTAAGGACAAAATTATTAAAAAAGTAGGCAGTAGCAAAGAAATTAATCTTAAGCAGTTTAAAAATTATCAATTGATTGACTTAGGCAAAAATGTAAGTGCGATGCCAGGAATGATGGATTGTCACATACATCTATGTATGTATAATAATTTGACCTTTAAAAATTATCGTGTTGCCCAATGGGAGATTACTCCTGAGCTTCAACAAATGTATATGCTTTTTCATGCACAGTTATGTTTGGATAGAGGAATCACAACTTTAAGAGATTTAGGATTAATGTCTAATAGAGGACTGCTTACTGCTCAATCAACTGCAGTAAAAACTTCAATAGAAAATGAAATATTAGAAGGTCCAAGGTTAAAAACAGGGGCATTTACTGTAGGGACAGGGTCACATTTAGATTTAATAAATCCAAGAGGTTCACTTCGAAATCCAAAAGCTACAGCAGATGGTCCAGATGAAATGCGTAAGCTTGCAAGACTAAATTTGTTAGAGGGAGCAGATTGGCTTAAGACTTGTGCATCTGGTGGCGGAGGGACCGATAAAGAAGAACCAGATGTTAGAAATCATACTCAAGAAGAATTAGATACAGTTTGTGATGAAGCCCATGCTCTTCATGCTTATACTTCAATACATTGCTTTACACCTGATGCTCACAGAATGGCATTAAAAGCAGGAGCAGATACTATCGAACATATGGTTTTTCACGATCAAGATTCTTTAGAGAAACTTGTCGAGTCACAAGTTCCTGTTACTCCAACACTTTCGCATAGAACAGACCATGCAATTGAAATTCGAAGGGAAATTGGAACCCCGTCGTTCACACTTGAAAAAATGAAGAAAATACAACCTTATTGTTTTAAAACTTTCCAAGCTTTTTACAAAGCTGGAGTAAACATTGCCATGGGAACAGATATGGGCTTTGAACCAGACATAGGATCTAATGCCGATGAATTAAAAATTTATGTAGATCTCGGAATGAAACCAATGGATGCAATTATGACTACAACAAGAAATGCCGCAAAAGCTTTACATATAGATAATGAGCTTGGAACTCTTGAGGAAGGTAAACTTGCAGATATCGTACTTGTTAAGGGAAACCCAGCTCAAAATATTGAAGTTTTGGGAAAAAGAGAAAATATTTTAATGGTACTTAAAGAAGGTAAAATTTGTGTCGATAGAGCAGAGGGTAAAGATATAAAACCATTTCCGACTAATTATAGGGAATGGAAAGTTATGGACTAATTTTTTGAAAAAAAAAATACCTACATCAATAATTACTGGATTTTTAGGCAGTGGAAAAACCACAATACTAAATGATATAATTAATTATAAGAGTTTTAAAAATACATTATTAATAATTAATGAGTTTGGAAAAATAAGTATTGATCATCACCTGATTAAAAAGAAAAGTGATGATAAAATAGTGTTAAATAATGGTTGTCTTTGTTGCTCTTTTTCAGGAGATTTAGTTAAAACTTTAGATGATACATTAAATTTAAAATCTAATTTTGATAGAATTATAATTGAAACAAGTGGTTTAGCGGACCCGATACCTATAGTTCAAACAATTATTTCGGATCAAATTATATCTGGAAAAATAAAATTTAAATCCTTGATTACTGTAGTAGATGCCGTCAATTTTCAAAATGATTTAAACAACCATCTTGAAAACTTTAAACAAATAACTTCAGCTGATATTATTTTACTTAGCAAAACAGACATATCTGAAAAAAGTAAAAAATTAGAGGTTTTGAAAGAATTAAAGAGATTAAATCCACATGCAGAAATATTTGATAAAAATTTGTTAAATAAAGCTGAAATAAAAAAATTGTTTACAAATTTTAATGTTAAAAAATTAACTATCGATAAAATCGAAAATAATTCAAAAAGAAATATAAAATTTTTACATAAAAAAGTATCTTCAAATGAAACAGATAAGGTAATGTCAATTTCTGTAAATATAAAACAAGAAATTACTAAAGATGGTTTAAAATTATGGTTAAATGCACTTGCCAGATTTAAAAGTAACAATTTACTTAGAATGAAAGGCATTATTAGAGTAGGAAATAAGGTTTTATTAATTAATGCAGTCCAAAAAGTCTTTCATGAGCCAATTGTCTTAGATAAATGGCCCTTTAATGATGAAAAATCAAAAATTGTATTCATTACAAAAAATTTAAAATCAAACGATTTGATAAAAACCATTAAAGTTCTTAACTTTAAAAAACAGAAAAAAACTAAAATAGATAAGCTCACTTTTTCCAAAAAAGATTATACAAACTTTGTAAAGGCTATGAATGATTTTGATGCATTAACAACTCTTGATCGTTAATTATATTGAAATAAAAATTTCGTAAAAAGCCCTAACTGAAATAATTATTAATACCACTCCATAAATTTTATTTAATTTTTCTTTTTTTATTTTAGATGAAAATCTTGCACCAACTCTTGCCATTGGTAATGTAACTGGTATAAAAATCATGAAACCTAGAAAATTAATATAACCTAAAGTATAAGGTTCATTTATTTCAGCAAAATAATATCCACTAATAAACATTGAAATAAAACCTGTTAGAGATATGATTATTCCAAAATGTGCGCATGTACCAATTGCAGTTTTAATTGAATAATTATAAAATTTCATAATAGGAACCATAATTGCTGCACCCCCGATACCAAGTGGAACTGACAAAAAGCCTGTAATTAAGCCATATATTGTTCTAGAAACTTTAGACATTTCATTTCCTTTATTACGTAATTTATTTTTTTTAAATAAAAGAAAAAATAAGCCACTTATAAATGTATATACCGCAAACAAAGAGAGCAGGTGAGTAGTATTAATATTTGAGGTAAAAATTGATCCTAAAATAATACCAAAAAAAATAAAAATACTACAATATTTAAGAAGATCTTTATCAAGATTACCAATTTTATAATGAGTGTAAGCAGATATAATTGAGGTTGGAAAGATAATTGCCAGTGATGTTCCAACAGCAAGGTGCATAAGTATCTCACTGTTATACCCTGCTAGTTTAAATGCAAAAAAAAGCAACGGTACAATAATCATGCCACCACCAGCACCTAATAATCCAGCAAAGAAACCTGACAAACAACCAAATACCAACAACAAAAATATTGTATTAATTTCAAACATTAAATTATTAATTAAATTTAATTACTTATTTAAAAAATGATAGTGATAAAATAGTTTTAATTCAATTTATATGGTGTTATAAAATATTTACCATGAGAACAGTATTAGTTACAGGTGCAAATAGAGGTATTGGACTAGCAACATGTAAAATTCTAAAAAAAAAAAAGTATAAAATTATTGGTGTTGCAAGATCAAAGATTAAAAACTTTCCAGGCAAATTTATTGAATGTGACCTTTCTAGTGAAAAAGAAATTAATTCTTTAATAAGTAAAGTAAAAAAATTAAATATAACATGTATTGTTAATAATGCTGGAGCCTCCTTTGGACAGTCAATTGATAACTTGGATTTAAAAACTTTTGACAAATCTATACAGCTTAATTTAAGACCAGCTATTCAATTATCTTTAGGATTAGTTAAAAATATGAAAAAAAATAAATTTGGTAGAATAGTTAATGTATCTAGTAGAGCAGCTTTAGGTAGAGAGCTTAGAACAAGTTATTCATCTGCAAAATCTGGATTATATGGTTTTGCAAGAACATGGGCCTTAGAGCTTGCAAAATATAATATTACTGTAAACACAGTTTCGCCAGGACCAATTTTAACTGAATTACAACTTAAAAATAATAGTCAAAATAAAACCTATCAAAAAAAATATATGACCCAGAATCCAATGAGAAGATTTGGATCTCCAGAGGAAGTTGCTAATGCAATTTCATTTTTTGTTTCTGATCAAGCATCTTTTATTACTGGTCAAACTTTATATGTTTGTGGAGGAATGAGCGTTGGTCACGCACCTATTTAATCAAGAGTTATTGCTCTAATAATCATAATAATACTTCCTGATACCATAAAAAATTCTATTAAATTCTGATGAAGTTTTTTTCCAATTTTATCGACTATCTTCTTTCCAATATATGTTCCAAATAAACACATAAGTCCAAGAAAACTTCCAATAGTAAATATTTCTAAATCAATAACTCCTAGATTAAAAAAATATATAGATCTAACAATTATGGTTATTAAATCTGCTACGGAGCTAGAACCAACTAAATTTGATCCAGTTAAGCCACTTGCTGACAAACCTGTTAATATCATTAGGCCAGGTCCTAAAATTACACCAAGAGACAAACCAGTTAATATTGCGTAAAATGCTAGAAATTGATTATTAAGATAGATATTCAAATTTAAAAATAATTTTCTTAAAACAACAAGAAAGAATATTGAAAACCCTACAATTAATGTAAGTGTTTTAGTTGATGCTATAGCGAAAAAATAAGTACTAAAATATAGACCTGGGGCTGCAAAAGCAGAAAAATAAAGAGATTTTTTCCAATTTATATGTTCCCAATAAAGAATTATTCTCCAAAAGTTTATATAAAAGGTTAAAATTGTGACTATAGGTACTATCTTTTTAACACCAACCATGGGCATTAAAACAACACCAATTAATATGCCTGCACCATAACCAGACATACCTGCAACTATTGAACCAATAAGAGTTAGGGATATAATTAAAATTAAACCAACTGCATCAAATGAAGAAATAAAATTTTGAATGATAATTAAAATTTCATGCATAAAAGGAAATAAAAAAGCAAGAAAATAACTCTAGTTTAATTACTTATCTTAATCAAATTAAATATTGTTAACTAATCAACTTATTATATAAAATAAATAAATAATGTATTTCTATGAGTAAAAAAATTTTCAATGATTTATCTAATATTTGTAAGGTTATAGATTATAATAATGAGGCAGAGATTACTAAATATAGTCAAGATTGGAGAAGAAGAATAAATTTTAAGGCATTGTGTGTAGTTTTTCCTAAAAACGAAAATGATATATCTTTAATTTTAAAATATTGTTTTGAAAATAATATCAAATTAATACCCCAGGGGGGTAATACTAACCTAGTGGCAAGTGCATCTCCTTCACGAGAAAAAAATGAAGTTATAATAAGTTTAGAGAAAATTAATAAGATTTATGAAATCGATGCTGTTAATAAATGTGTTGAACTAGATGCAGGAGTAATAGTTGATGATTTAAATAATCAACTTAATAAAAAAGGATTTTTATTTCCATTACAAATGGCATCAACAGGTTCCAGTCAAGTTGGTGGAGTAATTTCAACCAATGCTGGAGGCATTAATGTTATTCATTATGGATCAGTCAGAAGTAATTTACTTGCTTTAAATGTTGTATTGGCTGATGGCAGGATTATTAAACTTGGCTCAAAAGTTATAAAAGATAATACAGGATATAATTTGAAGGATTTATTTTGTGGATCTGAGGGGACTTTAGGTATCATCTCAAAAGCAACTTTAAAAATTTACCCACAGCCTAAAGATAATATATCTTTTTTTGCATCCTTTGAAAAACTTGAAAATGTTATAAAATTTTATGACAATGTATCAAAAGATATAAAATTGCCTATTGTTGGTTTTGAAATAATACCTCATTTATCTTTTGATTTGTGTGTTAAACATAATTTTATGAATAAATCATTTTTTAATGAAAAAAAAAATTATTATGCGCTTGTAAAAATTCAGGTAAATAATTCTGAAAAAAATGTGTTGGAATTTTTAGAGCAAAAATTATCAGATTTATCAGATTTTTATTACGATTTAATAATTGCACAAAATGAACAACAAAATTCAGATTTTTGGAAATTTAGAGAGGATTTGACTGAAGCACAGAAGTTGGAGGGAAAGCTAATTGGTTTTGATATATCTCTACCATTAAATAAAATAGATTATTTTTTTAAACAGGCAAAATCAAAAATTGATAATCTACTAAAAGGTGTAAAATTTCATACTTTTGGTCATTTAGGTGACAGCAATATTCATTATAATTTGATAGAGCCAAATAATCTAGAAGATGATTTTTATTCTTATGAAAAAAATTTAAAAAAAATTATTAACGATTTGATTAAAGAAATTTCAGGTTCAATTAGTGCTGAACATGGTATAGGTTTATTAAAAAGGGATGATTTTCTCGAGACTAAATCTGAATTAGAAATAGAATTAATGAAAAATATAAAGAAAATTTTTGATCCTAAAAACATTCTTAATGAAAATAAAATATTTAAAAATTAATTATGCAAAATAATTTTAAAAAAAAGATTTTAGAGAATAAAAAGCAGATTGGACTTTGGTCTAATTTATGCAGTGAAATTACCGCTGATATTATAGCTGGGGCAGGATATGACTGGATATTACTAGATATGGAACACTCAGCAAATGATGTTCAAAGTGTTGTATCTCAATCACAAGCAATTCAATCGAAAAATAAATCTGAAGTTTTAGTTCGGCCAGCATGGAATGACCCAGTAAAAATCAAACCTTTACTGGATTATGGATTTAACTCTTTAGTTATTCCAATGGTAAACAATAAAGAGGATGCAAAAAAAGCTGTAGAGTCATGTTATTATCCTCCTAAAGGCGTTAGAGGAGTTGCCATGTCTCAGAGAGGAAATGATTATACTAGAGATAAGGACTACTTTAAAAATATTGAGGAAAACATATGCTTAATTCCTCAATTAGAAACAGTTAAATCTATAGATAATATTTCAGGTATTGCAAACACAGATGGGGTAACTGCGTTATTTATAGGTCCAGCAGATCTTTCAGCCGATATGGGTATTTTAGGAGAATTTGATAACAAAGAACTTTGGAAGATGATTGAAAAGGCAGTAGTTGAAATAAAAAAAAATAATAAATCTGTTGGTACTTTGATTGGTAGAAAAGATTTAGTACAAAGATCGATTGATATTGGATTTGACTTTGTTGCATGCGGAACCGACTCTAATTTACTCGCTAAAGGGTCAGATGATTTATTAGCAGTTTTTAAAAATTAACTTATTTACAAAAAATTTAAGCAATAATTGCCTTTACAGATCCCAATTTATCAATTTTTCCTGTATAAAGACCTTTCCCTAAAATAGGTACAATTCCAACAGTAGAACCCGTGAATACGTAAAAATCTTTGTTAATATTAATTTTATCTTTTTTAATTTTTTTTAATATGAAGCTTAATGAATTTATGGGGTTAATATAAACAGCAGCAGTATTTCCATTTACACTTTGTTTAATTTTTTTATTTGTAATATTTGTTTTTAAATTTCCAATATTTATTTTTTTATATCTTTTTTTTTGACCTAAAAAAAATTTTACATTACCACCAAAATCACTACATAAATCACCAAATGAAGTAACTCCTTTTCTTCTTTGTCTATATCCAACTACTTCTATACAAGGAGCCATATGAGATATATATTTTATAATATTTCTTTTGGTAATCTTTCCTGAGTGTGAAAAAAAAGTTTTTTTTAATAAAAAAGCCACTTCTACTTCTATACCAACAGGATATTTATTTAATTTTACCTTTTTGCCACTTTTTAAAAGATTTCTTTTAAATACCGATGCATAAAAAGGTTCTTTTTCTTTGAGCTTTTTGATCAACGGAATAAAAGTTCCTCCAGCTTTAAAACCAATTATAGGTTCAGCAATTTTACTTTCGCATAACTTTCTAAATTTATCTGCTTCAGATAATTTTTTTGTAAACTTTTTTGGTATCGGTGAAATTACTTTATTTTTAAGAAATGCCTTAACAAGTTTGTCAGAAACTTTATCTTTTAAAGATTTTTTCATATAGCATTTTTTATTTCAATACGGACATAGGATCAAGTCTTGTTTGAAACCAGTTAATTCTAAAATCTAAATGAGGTCCTGTGGATCTTCCAGTTGAGCCCACCGTTCCAATTATATCTTCCTTATTTACTTTATCTCCAACAGAAACTAAAACATTTTCTAGATGAGAATATATTGTAGAAATACCGTGTCCGTGATCCATAATAACTGTACCACCAGTATAATATAAATCATCTTCTGCCATGGTAACAGTTCCTGATCCCGAGGATTTAATCATTGTTCCTTGTTTAGCAGCAATATCAATTCCGTAGTGTGGCCATCGAGGTTTACCATTTAAAATTCGCTGACTACCATAAACACCACTGATAATTCCCTCAACTGGCATTACAAATTTTTCTTTAAAGAATTGCAAATTTGAATTGATAGCTCTTGCTTCACCAATAGCATTATTTTCTTTTTTAATTCTTTTATAAACAGATTCAGGTGGAGTAACTTTATTTTCAGCAAGTCCATCAATTCTTTGAATATTATATTTTCTCTTAATGACCTTTTTTGTAATTATTGTTTTTTTTTCGTTTAGAATTTTAGTAAAAATAAGATCATATTTTTGATCTCTATCTATCCCAAAAACAAAATCTCCATTCTCTGAGACTTTTACTTCTTTTTTTCCTACTAAAATCTTTGCATTAGGTTCAGTCATACCAAGTATGAAATGACCTTGCATAAATTTTCCTTTAAACTCAATTGCATATGAAGGAGAAAATAAAAAGAATAAAACTATAAGAGTTCTATAAATTATTGAGCTGTCCATCCACCATCGATTATTATTGACGTTCCAGTGATCATTGAAGAGGCTGCAGAAGCTAAAAAACATACTGTAGTTGCAACATCACTCTCAGTAGCAGCCTTACCCATGGGTATCTTTCCTAAAGCAAACTTTTTAAATTTTTTATTTTTAAAAAACTTCTTAACCATTGGTGTTTCTACAAAAGTAGGAGCCACTGTGTTTACTCTTATATTTTTTTTTGCTAATTCAACACCCATACCTTTCGTTAATCCCTCTATGCCAAATTTAGTCATGTTGTATACATTTCTACCTTCACAGCCTACATGGCCAAGTTGAGATGACATATTTATTATAGAACCAGGTCTTTTTTTATTCTTGAGCATTTTTTTAACAACGAGTTGAGCTACATTAAATGCAGCTTTAAGATTAAGATCTATCAAGTAATTCATACTTTTTTGCTGAACTCTTTCAAATGGTTCTGGTATGTTGGTTCCAGCATTATTTACTAAAATATCAATAATTTTAATTTTTTCTAATTTTTTTTTAAGATCCTCGTAATCCATAACATCACAAGTTATCTTTATAATTTTTCCTTTAACTTTTTTAATATCTTTTTCTAACTTATTTAAATCAGATTGAGTTCTACTTAGTGCAATTACTATTGCTCCTGCCTCTGCCAATGCAATAGAGCAAGCTCTTCCAAGTCCTTTTCCTGCACCAGTAACTAATGCATACTTTTTTTTTAGATTTATTTTTTGGAGATACATTATAAGAATAATATTTTAATATCTGTGTAAATCAACTCAACTGCAACCACTAAAATTGCTATTAATCCAAGCCAAGCTATCCATCTATATCTTTTAATCCATTCAGATATTAGAGTTGCAGCTGTAGCCATCAATATAATTGATAGTATTAGACCAAATACAAGGAGTCCATAATGTTCACCAGCTGCACCTGCAACACCCAGAACATTATCTAAACTCATTGTGAAATCCGCCAAGAGAACTGTCCAAATAGCCTTTAAAAAACTAGAGTTATCTACATTAATGTCTTCCTCTTTTTCAGATCCTTTAATCACGTCAACATAGAGTTTGTAAACAATATAAAGTAATAACAGTCCACCGATAAGTCTTAACCCAGTAATTTGTAAAAGGTAAGCGGTTAGAAGAGTAAGTATTATTCTTAGAATTACCGCACCTCCAATACCCCAAAAAATAACTTTTTTTCTTTGTTCAGGTGGAAATTTGGATGCAACCATTCCAATTATAATTGCGTTATCCCCAGCTAAAACTAAATCAATAAATATTATTTGTGTTAAAATTGCTATTTGTTCAGGAGCAAATAATTCAGCAAACATTAACTATTAAGTATCATGTCTGCACCTTTTTCTGCAATCATTATTGTAGGAGCGTTCGTATTACCTGATGTAATATTTGGCATTATAGATGCATCAATTACTCTTAAATTACTTACTCCTCTAACTCTTAACTTTTCATCAACTACAGACATTTCATCTTGGCCCATTTTACATGTGCCAACAGGATGAAAAATTGTTTGAGCATAATTTGAAGCTTCTTTGACTAATTCTTCGTCATCATTAATTTTTATTCCTGGTCTATATTCCTCAGGTGAATACTTTTTAAAAGTTTCGGACTCCATTATTATTTTTCTAGTTAATTTCAGACCCTTGGCTGCAATCATTCTATCGTTATCAGTAGATAGATAATTCTGTTTAATTTTAGCATAGGTTCTGGAGTCTTTATCTACGATACTAACATGTCCTCTACTAGTAGGCTTTATATTAGATACAGTTGGAGTAAAAGCATGAAAGTCGTGATTTTTAGTTGCACCCAATGTATCCATACTCATTGGCTGAACATGCCATTGTAAGTCAGGTAACTCTAGTGAAGAATCACTTTTAGCAAACATACAAAGTTGACTTGCACCCATAGTCATTGGTCCAGTTCTCTTAAATATATACTCTAATCCAATCATTAAATTTCCAAACAGACTATTAATTTTTTTGTTTAAAGATTTTAAACCATTTATTTTATAAATAGGTCTTAACATAAGATGGTCATGTAAATTTTCGCCAACACCATTCAAATTATGCACCATTTCTATACCAAGATTTTTTAATTTCTCAGAATTTCCAATTCCTGATACTTGTAAGATTTGTGGAGATCCGATGGCACCTGAGGATAATATTATTTCTTTATTAGCTTCTACTTTTTTTAACTCATCTCCTTGCCAAAACTCAACTCCTTTAGCTATTTTATTTTCAAAGATTATTTTTTTTACATGTGCGTGAGTAATAATTTCTAAATTTTTCCTATTCTTAATTGGATTTAAGTATCCCACAGATGTACTACATCTAAAACCATCTTTCTCTGTAACTTGGAAATATCCACATCCATGATTGTCACCAGTATTAAAATCTTTAGTTTTAGGTATCCCAAACTCTTCTGCCGCATTTTGAAACTCATCTAAAAGTGGGAGATGAATTCTTTGATCAGAAACTGCTAATGGTCCATCAATCCCATGAAATTCATTTTTACCTCTTTCTTGATCTTCAGCTTTTATAAAATATGGCAACACATCATCCCATCCCCAACCAGTATTTCCTAACTGACGCCAGACATCATAATCTCTGTTTTGACCTCTTATATATAGCAATCCATTTATTGAAGAACTACCTCCTAAAGTTTTACCTCTGGGATATCTAATGGATATATTATTCATACTCTCATCTGGCTCAGTTTTGTAACACCAGTCAGTTTTTGGGTTGTGCATAGTCTTAAAGTAACCCACTGGAATGTGTATCCACGGATAATTATCTTTACCACCAGCCTCTAATAGTAGGACTTTATGTTTAGAATTTTCTGATAACCTGTTTGCAAGCACGCAACCCGCAGATCCAGCTCCAAGAATTATAAAATCATAATTATTCATAAATTAGATCCTTTATAAGTAAAAAATTTTTTTTTTCTAATAAATCTGTGAAAAAATTAAATAATATGTCAATTTTAGTGCTTGTTTTGAATTTCAATATAAGAGAAGCTAATTCTTTTAAAAATAAAGAGAGGGAAAAATATGAAAAAAATCATTTCAATGTTATTTGCAGTTGCAATGGTGCTTGGATTTATTTCAAATGCTAATGCTGCAAAAACACTAAAATGTCAGACAGTTCTTAACACTAAAGCTGATGAAGTTAAGATGTTAAAAGACTTTACTGACACTGTTACAACTTTGACATCTGGATCTCTAAAGTTTGAAATTTTACCTGCAGGAGCTGTTGTTGGTGTAAAAGAAACTTTAGATGCAGTTGATAAAGGTCTAATCGATTGTGGTTTCGCATGGACTCACTATTGGTCAGGTGATCACCCTGCAGCTATGTTATTTGGTTCGCCAGTAGCTGGTGGTGGTGTAGGTATTGATAATATCGCATTCTTATCTTGGTTCCAATATGGTGGAGGAAAAGAACTATATGACCAGTTATGGAAAGAAATGGGAAGAGACATTAAAGGATTTATGATTCAGCCTGTTGGACCAGAAGCTTTAGGTTGGTTTCCAAAACCAATTAAAGATATGGCTGACTTTAGAAAATATAAATTTAGAACTCCTCCAGGGATTCCAGGACAAACTTATAAAGATATCGGTATAGCATCTGTAGCTATGGGTGGTGGAGACATTCTACCAGCTTTGGAAGCAGGTACAATTGATGCTGCTGAATGGTGTTGTCCAAAACCAGACTTAACTTTTGGTTTCCAAAAAGTATTGAAGCACTACTACCTACAAGGTTTACACCAAGTAGTCGTAAATGCTGACTTTTATATTACTGGAAAAACTTATAATGCAATGTCTGATCATGAGAAGAAGTCTCTTGAAGTTGCTGCTAATGCATCATTAGCAAAATCCTTAAGTTACAGAATCTATGAGAATGGTAAAGCTTTGAAAGAACTTACAGAAGTTCATGGTGTAATTTTAGAAGATACACCTTCAGATTATTTCACTGAATATATGGCTGCTGCAAAAGCTTCTTTAAATAAGAATGCTGCAGAGAACAAATTTTTCAATGAAGTTTATAATTCAATGAAAGAATTTGCTGATATAGCAGTTCCTTTCTGGAGCGGTTCTCAAATGTCAAATGCTAAGCTAGGAATGGCTCACGCAGCAACATTAAAGTAATCAGTAATTAATTTTAAATTAAATAATTAGAGCGGACTTAATTGTCCGCTCTAATTTTTTTTGACAGAATTTATATGGCAGATGAACCAACTAAATTAGATATATCTGACGAAATGATTGCCGAAAGGCGAGGTGGTTCAGGTAAAATGCCAGAAGACATGCCATCATGGATGGCTAGCTCTATAGTTAATATTGATAAATTTAGTAAATGGGTCGGTAATGTTGTTTGCTGGATTTTAATGCCTTTAATTTTTGCGATGACTTATGAGGTGCTTGCAAGAAAATTATTTTTAGCACCAACAATTTGGGCTTACGATATAAGTCGTTTTTTGTATGGAGCATTATTCATGCTGGGTGCTGCATACGCTCTTTCTAAAGGAGTACATATAAGAGCTGACTTTTTATATAGAAATTTCAAAACCAAAAACCAAGGTAAGATAGATTTTTGGTTATATCTTTTATTTTATTTTCCAGGATTATTAGTTTTCCTTTATATGACAATCGGATTTGTTGGAGAGTCTATTCAAAGAGGTGAGAAAGGTATGGACACTACATGGATGCCTTATATGTGGCCTATCAAATCTTGTTTATTGATTGGAATTGTTTTTTTATTAATTCAAGGAATTTCAGAGTTATTTAAAAGTTATTGGGCTGCCACTAAAGGTGAGTGGCCTGGAGAAGAAAAATGATTGCTGAACTTATAGATCCAGCTATTTTAGGTTTTATTCTTGTAGGGGTAATGCTTTTTGCTATTTTTGTTGGTTTTCCAATTTCATTTACATTAATTTTTTTAGGATTTGTTTTTGGTTACTTAGGTTTTGGTAAGCTAGTATTTTATCTAATGACCCTTCAATTTTCGATGGTCATGACCGAACAAACACTCGCCGCAGTCCCGCTCTTTGTCTTTATGGGTATAATGATGGAGCAAGCAGGTTTGATGGAGAGATTATTTTCTTCATTCCAAATGATGTTAGCCAAAGTAAAAGGATCTTTATATTATGCAGTATTATTTGTTTCCGTGATTTTTGCTGCAGCAACAGGTATTGTTGGTGCATCAGTTACAATTTTAGGAATCATGGCCGCTAAGTCAATGAATAGATCGGGATATGATGTGAGGTTAGCAGCAGGAACTATAACTGCTGGAGGGACTTTAGGGATATTAATACCTCCAAGCATTATGCTTGTTGTCATGGGACCCATCATGGAAATTCCAGTAATCGATTTATTTGCGGCTGCTATAATTCCAGGAATTCTTCTTGCAAGTTTATATGCTGGTTACACCACAATCAGATGTATGATTAATCCAAAATTAGGCCCTGTTCTTCCAGAGGAAATGCGAGCTGCTAGCATGAAAGAAGTATGGGTTGAATTTTTCTTGGGATTAGTTCCACCTGCAGCTTTAGTTTTTGCTGCTTTAGGAAGTATTTTATTTGGGTTTGCCACACCTACAGAAGCAGCAGGTTGCGGTGCAATGGGTGCTTTACTTCTTTCTATAGCTTATAGAAAGTTAACTCTTCCAAAATTACAAGATGCTTTAGTAAAAACTTTAGAGATTACAGCATTAATAATGGTTTTAGTTGCTGCTTCAAACTTTTTTGGAGCAGTTTTTGCAAGATTAGGTACTCCAACACTATTAACTGAGTTTCTATTAGGTCTAGAAATGAATAAGTACTTAATCTTAGCCATGATAATGGTAATGATTTTTTTGTTAGGATGGCCACTAGAATGGGTGCCAATTGTTATGATTATAGTTCCAATCATATTACCTTTAGTTGAGGCTTTAGGATTTAACTTAACTTGGTTTGCAATATTGGTTGCAGTTAATTTACAAACCGCCTGGCTCTCCCCACCTGTAGCCCTTTCGGCTTATTTCTTAAAAGGAGTAGTGCCTGAATGGGATTTAAAAGATATTTATTATGGCATGATGCAATTTATGGTTCTACAGGTCATTGGTTTAGTTTTAATTATTATTTTTCCTCAAATTGCCCTCTGGTTGCCAACTCTCTTATATGGACAGTAGAATTTATTAGTTTAAAATAAATTCAGTGAATCAGCCAAAAGTTAAATATTCTCTTTCAAATTGGGATCTTGTTACTGTAAATCCAAATTACAAAACTTGGAATTGGAAAGATCTTTTTTGTTTTTGGGGAGTAAATATACAGAGTGTAATTGGTTTTTCTTTGATTGCGTCTCTATATATAATTTATAGCCTTAATACTTTCGTTGTATTTTTTGGAACAATTTTAGGATCTTTTTTAGTTTATATTTTTTCGAATTTGATAGGTAGACCTTCTCAAAAATTTGGATTACCTTTTGCAGTTCTTTTAAGATCATCTTTAGGTTTTAATGGTGCAAAGTTTTTTGGATTATTAAGAAGTTTAGTTGGAATTTTTCTTTTTGGTATTCAAACATATTTTTTATCAAAGTTAGTGGTCTATCTTATTAGAATACTTATCTTTTCAATAGACAACACTTTGCTAGATCAAGAAATTTTCTTAACTTTTTTACTTGGATTAAATTTAATTGATTGGTTCTCAATTATAGTGGTGATAATTTTTCAAACAATGCTTTTTAGTATTGGTATTCAATATAATAAAAAACTAATCAATTATTCAGCAATAATAGTATATGTGGGAATGGTAATATTCTTCCTAACAGTTTTACTTAGTGACGTTAAAACTACTACTCAAGCATTTTCAAATATTCTAAATTTTGAAAACCTGTTAAATAAAAATAATATTTTACCACTATTAACAGTTGCAGGCACAATTTTTGCCTACTTTTCAATTATCATTGTAAGTTTTGGAGATTTTTCAAGATATGTGAAAAATAAAGAAGACTTAAATAAAGGAAACTTAAGCTTAATTCTGAACTTAATTATTTTTTCGTTCTTTTCTATCGCAATTGTTGTTGGTTCAGATGTTTTTTTAAATCAAAAATTTCAAGATATGGATAGGATTTTTACAAATCCAACGGATATAATTGGTAAATTTGATAATCTACAAATTACAATAGTTGTTCTCTTCTTTATAATAATTGCCTCAGCATCGACTAATTTAGTGGCAAATTATATTCCTTCTCAATATTCGCTTATTAATTTTCTTCCAAATAAGTTAAATTTAAAAAGTTCAAGTTATACCATTTCTATACTAGGATTAATCGTTGGGATATTTTGGCTAACAGTTTTAAGTCAAATTGGTGTTTTATCCTTTATAGATACATTCAGTTGTTTTTTTGGACCTTTATTTGGAGTTATAATTGCAGACTACTATTTGATAAAAAATCAAACTTTGAGTAATAAAGATCTTTACTCGGTAGAAACTCAAAGTATTTATTATTACTCACGTGGATGGCATATTAAAGGGACTTATTCAATAATTTTAGGATTTATTTTTTCAGCTTCGACAATATGGAATAGTAATTTGATGTTCCTCCAATCTTATGCATGGATTATTGGTGCATTTACTTCCTGGGTAACGTACTATTTATTAGCTAAAAAATAATTTTTATGCACAAATTTGATTTTAAAGATCAAACTGCTGTAATTACAGGTGGAGCCCAAGGCTTTGGTTTAGACATTGCAAAAAGATTTTTAGAATCTGGATGTAAAGTTTATATTTGGGATATAGACGAAAAACTTCTCAAAATTGTTGCTGACAAAATAAATAACCCTAATTTAAAATATTGTGTAATTGATGTTTCAAATTATGCTGAGATTGAAAAAATTGTTGATGAAATAACAACAAAAAATAAAATTGATATTTTAATTAATAATGCAGGAATTACAGGCCCAACGGATCCTCTTTGGAAATATGACGTTGAAATGTGGAATAAAATTATTCAAATTAACTTAATGGGAACCTTCAATTGTTGCAGAGCAATTGTGCCGAGTATGATCAGCAATAATTATGGCAGAATAGTCAATGTTGCCTCAGTAGCAGGAAAAGATGGAAATGCAAATGCTAGTGCTTACAGTGCAGGAAAAGCAGGTGCTATTGGGCTCACTAAATCTTTAGGAAAGGAATTGGCGAATAAAAATATTGCAGTTAATGCTGTAACTCCTGCTGGAGCTAAAACAAGAATTTTAGATCAAATGAGCAAAGAACATGTTCAAAGAATGCTTTCAAAAGTTCCAAGAGGTAGATTTCTCGAAATACATGAGTTTACATCACTGATTTGTTGGCTCTCTTCAACTGAAAACACTTTTTCTACTGCTGCTGTCTTTGATATCAGTGGTGGAAGATCAACGTATTAAAGGTCTATTGCTTAGTTACTTGATAATTATTGTCAGTATTTTTTAAATTTTTACCCATTACTGGCGCTAGGATTATTACTGACCAATAAATTAGAAGTATAAAAATTGAAATTGTTCTCATCTATTAGACATAAGATTAAATATTGTAAGAAGAGTGTTTAAAATGTGACTGGATATTGTATTTATAAAAAAAATAATTATAAAACATTCGTGCATAAATTTATAATTTTATTATTCGGTATTCTAATATTTTCTCAATTCTCTTTTGCAGAGACGGTAAAAGTATTTGAGTTTAGTAAAACTGAACTATCAGAATTGAAAGTAAAAAAAGTAAGAGGAGCAGACAATAAAACAATTTATTCTATCGGATCTAATGAAAATGGTAATTATTTAAAAGCAGTTGCAGAAAATGCTGGATCTGGATTAGGAAAAGAAACTAAAATTGATTTAAACAAAACACCATTTATCAATATTACTTGGAAAATTGAGGAAGATTTATCAGGTATCAACGAAAAAACTAAAAAAGGTCACGACTTTGCTGCAAGAGTTTTTGCAGTTAAAAAAACAGGAGCAACACCATTATCAAACCGGGCTATAAACTATGTTTTTTCAAGTAATCATGAGATTGGTCAAAATTGGCCAAGTCCCTATACTAAAAAATCAATAGATAATGTCCTATCTACTACAAAAGAAAATTTAAATAAATGGGTTACTGTAAAAGCAAATGTAAAAGAAGATTTTAAAAGATTTCATGACTTAAATGTCGATGAGCTTGATGGTTTAGCTATAATGTCGGACACAGATAATTCAAAATTAAAATCTGTTGCATATTATCAAAATATTTATTTTTCAGAAGATTAAAGTTTTAAATATTTAATTAAACCCATACTTAAAAAAGATAACAAGATAGCTGCTATTACATCTTCAATTGGTAGAGCTTTTGGGAAACCAGAATTCCAAACAACAACCCCAATTAACCAGATAATATATACTTTCATTGCCACACTCATATCTTAGTTTGTATTTAATTCTAAATTTTTTTGATAATATATTTTAATGACTAAAATTTTTAACCATAACATCAAAGTATATTATGAAGATACTGATGCAGGAGGTGTTGTGTATTATGCAAACTATTTGAAATATCTAGAAAGAGCCAGAACAGAGGCTCTGGTAAAAATAGGTTTAAGTAATCAAAAAATTAAAGATGACTTTGGAGCACTGATTATTGTCAAATCATGTAACGTTGATTATAAAA
>CACBNI010000006.1 GCA_902540595.1 uncultured Pelagibacteraceae bacterium | reverse complement strand
TATAAATTTATTATGCTAAAAATTTTAAAAATTGGAATTATATATTTATTACTATCGAATTGTGGTTACGTTCCAATGTACGCTAATCAACAAGATTTAGATTTTAATATTAAAGTTATAAGTCTCGAAGGTGAAAAAGATATAAATACTATTTTGGATCAAAAACTAAAGAGATACCAAAGTGAAAATAAAAATAAGTCATATGATGTAAAAATAATTTCTGATTATGAGAAAAATTCATTAACAAAAGATGAAGCTGGTAATACGACAAATTTTAGATTAATTCTAGATTTAGATTTTATAATTAACGTAAACGGAATTCCCACAACTCTTAATTTCAAAGAAACATTTGACATGAAAAAAGATGTAACACTTTTTGACGAGAGCAACTATGAAAATGCATTAAAAAAAGAAATGACTGAACTAATTTTACAAAAATTTATTACTCAAATACTAACAATTCAATGATATTAAAACATCACAGCCTGAATGAAAATATTGTAAAAGAAAATAGCATTTTTTTATTATACGGTAATAACGAGGGTTTAAAGAACGAAACAATCGATAAAATAGTTAAAGATAACCAGGTTTATAAATATGATGAAAATGAAGTTTTAAATAATGAGAATCAATTTTATGAAAATGCAACATCAAGTTCTCTTTTTGAGAACAACAAAACTATTATAGTTAAAAGAGCTACAGACAAAATTCTTAAGGTTGTCAAGGAAGTTTTTAATAAAAATAACAAGGAAACTTCGATTATTATTAATGCTAATGCATTAGAAAAAAAATCTAAATTAAGGTCATTTTTTGAAAAAGAAAAAAAAGTTGTTTGTGTAGCTTTTTATCCAGACAACGATCGGACACTATCTAAATTGGCATATAATTTTTTTACAGAAAAGAAAATTACAATTTCGCAAGCGAATATAAATTTAATTATTAGCAAATGTAATGGAGATAGAAGCAATTTATTCAACGAGCTCATAAAGATAGAAAATTTTGCTGTAGAAGGTAGGAAAATAAGTACAAAAGAAATAGCCAGACTTATAAATCTTAATGAAAATCACAGTATCTCTGAATTAATTGATAATTGTTTGACTAAAAATAAAAAAAAAATAATGGTCATTTTAAATGAAAATAATTTTTCGAATGAAGATTGTATTCTTATAACAAGAACTTTTTTAATAAAATCAAAGAAAATTCTTGCACTATTGCAACAATATGAAATTAATCAAAATATTGACCTTACTATATCATCAGCTAGACCTCCAATTTTTTGGAAAGATAAAGAAATTGTAATACAACAAATTTACAAATGGACCCTTAAGAGTATTAGTGCACTTATTTATAAATTAAATGAATTAGAATTAAATATTAAAAAAAATATTAACAATTCAATCTATTTAATTTGTGATTTTATTTTGGAACAAACATCATCTTAATTTTAATAATTAGACTTAATTATATCTATAATTTTATTTAATTGATCTAAATTTTTATATTCAAAGGAAATCTTGCCTTTGTTATTTTTTTTATTTTTGATTTCGACATTCAACCCAACTTTATTTACAATCGACATTTCTAAATGCATTATATTGGCATCCTTTGAGTTAGTTGTTTTTTGTCTTTTATTTTTAAATAATTTTACAAAATTTTCAGCTTGTCTAACTGAAAGTTTGTTTTCAATTATTTTAGTAGCTACAAAACTAGCATTTTCTAAACCAACTAAAATTTTTGCGTGTCCAGCTGATAATTTTTGACTTTCTATTAATTTAACCACCTCATCTGGGAGAGACAGAAGTCTAAGAGCGTTAGCAATATAGCTGCGACTTTTACCTATAAATTTTGAAACTTTTTCCTGATCATATGAAAATTCATCTATTAATTTTTTATATCCCTGTGCTTCCTCTAGAGGATTTAGATCATGTCGTTGAACATTTTCTACTATTGCAAATTCGAGGGATTTTAAATCATCTGCTTCAGTTATAACTACCGGCACATCATGAAGACCCACCTTTTGAGCTGCCAGCCACCTTCTCTCTCCTGCTATTATTTCGTACTTAGATCGGTCATCATTTGATTTTCTAACAATAATTGGTTGTAAGATTCCTCTCTCTCTAATTGAACTTGAGAGTTCGTTTAAACTTTCCTTATCGAATATTTTTCTAGGCTGGTATTTGTTTGGTATAAGATCACTGACTGATAGTCTGTTTTTTTGATTTTCAATTTTAGTATCTCCTATTAAAGAAGAAAGACCTCTTCCTAGTCCTCTTTTTATTTTATAAGAATCCATTAAGCAGCACTCCCCATTGTTGTCTCTTGATTTAAAAATTCATCTGTAAAACTAAAATATGCTTTACTACCTGGGCAGGTCTTGTCATATATCAAAACCGGCACACCATGCGAGGGTGCCTCTGACAATCTAACGTTCCTAGGAATTACTGTAGAATAAACTTTTTCATTAAAATAATCTCTGGCCTCCTTCTCAACTTGTGAGGACAATTTATTTCTTTTATCATACATAGTTAATAGTATTCCTCTTATACTCAAGTCAGGGTTAAGACTTACTTTTATCCTCTCAATTGTTTTCATTAACTGAGTTAAGCCCTCTAAAGCAAAAAATTCTGTTTGAAGTGGGACTAAAAGTGAGTTTGAACTTACTAGTGCCATTATGGTCAGCAAGCTTAGCGATGGTGGACAATCTATCAAAATATAATCATATGTGCTTCTAGAATTGTTTAAATATGCAGTTAATTTTACTTTCAATAAAAAAGCTCTATTGCCATCATCAGCCGTCTCAACTTCAAGACCTGATAAATCTACATTTGAAGTTATTATATCAAGATTTTCAAACTGCGTTTTTTTGATTATCTCAATTATTTCTTTAGTTCCGTTAAGAACTCCATAAATTGTCTCAGAGGAATTTTCCATATTGGATAATCCAAGACCTGTAGTTGCATTTCCTTGTGGGTCCAAGTCTATTACTAGTATTTTCTTGTTCTGTTGAGATAAACCTGCTGCTAAGTTAATTGCTGAGGTTGTCTTCCCAACCCCACCCTTTTGATTTATAATTGAAATAATTTGCATTTAATTATTTTTAATTTTTTTTTTTATTTTTTTAACATTAATTAAAAAAGATTCTTCACTGGTTAAACTTTTTTTTTCTGAATATTCTAAATCCCAATCTTTCAAAGTATTTTGAAAAATTTCTCTTCCACTTTTTCCCATAAAAAAAATTATATTGGAAAATTTAGAAAAATTTTGACTCACTAAATCTAAAACTACTGGCATTGGTTTAAATGCTCTAGACATTATTGTTCCTGTTTCTATTTTTTTTTCCTCAAAAATATTTTTTTGTATTATTTCTGTTTTTAAATTCAATTTTGCAGATACATTCTTAAGAAAATTGCTTTTATGATAGCTTTTTTCATAAAGCTTGACCTTGATATCCTTTTTTAGGTTTTTAAGTAAGATTGCTATGATTATGCCTGGCATTCCGCTACCTGAGCCTATATCTGTAGCTGAATTGTTATTAAAATTAACAATATCAATAATTTGCGCAGAATCAATTATGTGTCGCTGAATTATATAATTTTTTTCTTTAAATTTATTGCTAATTAAGTTGATTTTTTCATTTTTTTCTAGGATCATTGATATATAGCTTTCGAAGTCTGAAAATGTTTCACGTGAAACATTTATACCTAAGAGTTTTGAGTAAGAATTTATAATTTCTTGTTCCATTAAGCTATATGCTTAATAGACTTTCTTTTTACATATGACAACAAAATATATACAGCTGCAGGAGTAATTCCGTCAATTCTTAAGGCTTGCCCCAAAGTTTTGGGTTTAACTTCTTTAAACTTTGACTTTACCTCGTTTGACAGACCTGAGAGCTTATCATAATTAGTTTTTTCTGGTATTATAAGGTTTTCATCTCTTTTAAAGGCCAAAATATCAGCTTTTTGCTTTTTCAAATAACCTCTGTAATGAGCATTTATTTCGACCTGCTCGTCTATTTCATTGCTAAAAAAAGGTATATCAGGCCATATTTCTCTAATTTTATTCATATCAACTCCTTTTTGAGTTAATATTTCACTTGAAGATCTTAAAACACCGTCTTTTGCAATTTTTACACCAAATTCTCCAGCTTTATTTGGCGATATGGTTGATTGACCCATTCTTACATTAATTTGTTTAATTTTGTTGAATTTATCTAAATAAAGAACTTTTCTCACATCACCGATTAATCCAATTTCTATTCCTTTTGCAGTTAATCTTTGATCTGCATTATCAGATCTCAGGCTTAATCTATATTCAGCTCTTGATGTAAACATTCTATATGGTTCAGCCACACCCTTGGTCACTAAATCATCGATCATTACTCCTATATAAGCGTCAGATCTATCGAGAATAAAAGGTTCAGACTTTTTAAAAGATAGAGCAGCATTTATTCCAGCTATAAGACCCTGAGCTGCCGCTTCTTCGTAACCTGTTGTTCCATTAATCTGACCGGCAAGGTAAAGATTGCTAATCTTCTTGGTCTCAAGTGTTAAAAAAAGCTCTCTTGGATCTATGTAGTCATATTCTATAGCATATCCTGGTCTTATGATAATTACATTCTCTAAACCTATGATATTATTACATATTTCTTGCTGCACAACTGCTGGAAGTGATGTTGAGATACCATTTGGGTAAATTGTGTGGTCATTTAGCCCTTCAGGCTCTAAAAATATCTGGTGCCGGCCCTTATCAGCAAATTTTACTATCTTGTCCTCAATAGATGGGCAATATCTAGGTCCAACACCTTTTATACTACCAGAGTACATAGCACTCTTAGATAAATTTTTTTCAATAATTTTATGTACCTTATCGTTAGTGTAAGTCATACGACATGAAACTTGTTTGTTAATATTTTTTTTAGTTAAGAAAGAAAAAAAATAAGGATCATCATCTGCAGACTGTTCTTCCAAATTTTCATAATTAATTGTTCTTGAATCAAGTCGGGGAGGAGTTCCTGTTTTTAATCTTCCAATCTTAAAATTATATTTTTCTAATTGTTCACTTAATCCTGTTGAAGGTTTCTCGTCATACCTTCCAGCCGGTGTTCTTTCATCGCCTATATGTATCAAACCATTTAAAAAAGTGCCCGTTGTGAGTATTAGCTTAGAACATAAAACCTTTTTGCCTTCTTTAGTTATAAAACCATTTATTGTATTTTTTTCAAAAATAAACTTCATTACGGGATCAGAAAAAATTGTTAAATTACAATAGTTTGCAAGTTTTTCTTGCATATGTTTACGATATAATGATCTGTCGGATTGAGTTCTTGGTCCTCTTACTGCTGGACCTCTACTTCTATTTAATAATCTAAATTGAATACCCGATTTATCCGCAACCTCACCCATAATACCATCAAGAGCATCTATTTCTCTTACCAAATGACCTTTGCCCAAACCCCCTATTGCTGGGTTACATGACATCTCACCAATAGTTTCTATCTTGTGAGTAAACAAAGCAGTATTAACACCTAGTCTTGCAGAAGCTGCAGCTGCTTCACAGCCTGCATGACCACCACCTATTACTACGACATCGAATGATAAATCATTTTTCATAAGCTAAACTTATAACTGATTATTATATTTACAAGGCACGTATAGTTTTGCTTAAATAAGCTTTAATTATCAACATTTTTTAGTAAATAGGGCCTTAAAAACGAGGAAAACAGTGTATTATTTACCTACACAAAAATCATTGAAAATACTACCTAATATCTCCTCAACGTCGACTTTTCCAACAATCATGCCAAGATGTCTAGTGGCTAATCTTAAGTCTTCTGCAGCTTTATCAAAGTCCTCAACTTCACTTTTTTTATTAAAGCTTTTAAGATATTCTAAACATTGTTCAAGATGCTGTCTATGTCGTTCTCTGGTAATTATAATATCATCACTTGTTATAAATTTATTTTTTAATTTATTTTTAATTTTTAAAATTAATTCATCAATGTTTAAATTTTCTTTAATTGAAATTAATACGTGATTTAATTTTTTAATCTCTGGATTAATATCTCCCTTTAAAAGATCTGATTTATTTATTACCAAAATTGCATTTTGATCTAACAAGTCCTTCAAAACACCAGTAAAATCAATGTTTTTGGCATCAACAACAATTAATTTTAAATCAGCTTCTTCTGCTCTATTTAAAGATAATTTAATACCTTTCTTTTCAATTTCATTTTTAGACTCTCTTATCCCAGCAGTGTCAGAAACAATTACTGGATACCCATCTATGTTAAGATGAGTTTCGATTACATCTCTTGTTGTTCCTGCAATCTCTGAAACTATTGCAACATCTCTATTTGATAGATGATTTAGAAGACTAGATTTACCTGCATTGGTAGGTCCAAGAATTGCAATTTTAAAACCTTCTCTAATTCTTTCTCCAACTTTTTGATCATTCAAAATTTTTTCAATATTTACCAAAACATCATCAGAACTTTTTTTAATTTCTTTTAAAATATCATTAGGTAAATCTTCATCTGGAAAATCTATTTTAGCTTCAACATGTGATAAAATTTTTAAAAGTTTTTCTCTTAAAAGATTAAATTGATCTGCAGATTTTCCGTTCATAATTTTTATTGCTTGCTGTCTTTGAATTTCTGTTTCAGAAGAAATCAAATCCGCAACACTCTCTGCTTTAAGTAAATTTATTTTTCCATTTTGAAATGCAAGTTTTGTAAACTCGCCCGGCTCTGCTAGTCGGCAATTTTCAATATTTGAAATAGACGTGTGAAGAGCATCAATTACAGCTTTGCTTCCATGCACTTGTATTTCAGCCATATCTTCACCTGTGTAGCTCTCAGGTCCAGGAAACCATAGTATTATGCCCTCATCAATTAGCTCAGAAGTGTTGATTTTATTGATTTTTCTAAGAGTTGCTAACCTTGGTTTTGGAACTTTTTCACCAGTTAATAATTTAATAGCTTTAGAGGTTTCCGGTCCTGAAATTCTTATAACAGCAATACCAGATACACCAGGGCCACTTGATAAAGCATAAATTGTCATCTGAAGATTATAACTTCAAATCAAGGTACCTGTAAAACTTTAATTGTAATAATAAAATATTATGCTGGCTTATTCATAGAATTAAAAAACTCTGAATTATTTTTTGTTTCTTTTAATTTTGAATTTATAAACTCTATAGCATCCATAGTTCCCATAGGTGCTATAATTCTTCTTAGGACATTCATTTTTTGAAGATCATTTTTATCAAATAATAATTCTTCTCTTCTTGTGCCAGACTTAGTTATATCGATTGCTGGGTAAATTCTTTTATCCGCAATTTTTCTATCTAGAACTGTTTCGCTATTACCAGTTCCTTTGAATTCCTCAAAAATTACTTCGTCCATTCTACTTCCTGTATCAATTAAAGCTGTTGAGATAATTGTTAAAGAACCTCCTTCTTCAATATTTCTTGCTGCACCAAAAAATCTTTTCGGTCTTTGAAGTGCATTCGCATCGACACCACCTGTTAAAACTTTTCCTGAGCTTGGGATAACTGCATTGTAAGCTCTTCCCAATCTTGTAATTGAGTCTAAAAGTATCACAACGTCTTTTTTATGTTCTGTTAATCTCTTTGCTTTTTCAATAACCATTTCAGCTACAGCAACATGTCTTTGAGCGGGTTCATCAAAAGTTGAACTTATTACTTCTCCGTTTACAGTTCTTTGCATATCGGTTACTTCTTCAGGGCGTTCATCTATCAGTAATACAATTAAATAACATTCAGGATAATTTTTTGCGATTGAGTTTGCAATACTTTGTAAAATCATAGTTTTTCCAGCTTTAGGAGGGGAGATAATAATTGACCTTTGCCCTTTTCCGATTGGGCTAACTAAATCAATTAATCTTGGAGTTAAGTCTGCTTTTTTTTCTATCTTAGTAGTTTCAACTTCCATCACTAACTGCTTATCGGGGTAAAGGGGTGTTAGATTGTCAAAAGCTATTTTATGTCTCGTTTTTTCTGGCTCTTCAAAATTAATTTTACTAACTTGTAGTAACGCAAAATATCTTTCACCTTCTTTAGGCGCTCTTACTGGACCTTCCACAGTATCACCTGTTCTCAATCCAAATTTTCTGATTTGACTTGGGCTTACGTATATATCATCTGGGCCTGGTAAATAATTTGATTCCATCGCTCTTAAAAAACCAAATCCATCTTGTAATAATTGCAAAACACCCACTCCTGTAATTTCTTCTTTTTCAGCAACCTTTTTTAAAATTGCAAAAAGAATTTCTTGCTTCCTTAAGGTGCTTGCATTTTCAATTCCGAGTTCTTCTGCTTGAGTAATAAGTTGTTCGGATGATTTTAGTTTTAATTCTTGAATGTTCATGATTTAGTTTTTGATAAGGACTTATCAATTGTGAGTGAAGATAATATATATGCTATAAATTTTTTTTCAACCCTAGATTGGCTTAAAAATAACAACAAATATAATTAAAATCAGCAATATTGTGGGTATTTCGTTTATATAGCGATAAAACTTATGTGAATGATGGTTATTGTTAGTTTTAAATTGGCCAAGTAATTTACCAAGGTAAAAATGATAAAGAGTAAGAATTGCTACTAATAAAAGCTTTAATAACATCCAAGTTTGAACAAGCTGTTGAAACCCGATGCTATGAATAAGTAGGAGTCCAAACAACCAGGATAGTGTCATTGCAGGCGTCATTATGTAAAAATATAGTTTCTTCTCCATCACTTTAAAAATTTCTGAAACTTTTTCCTCAGAATTATTTTCTGTGTGATAGACGAAAATTCTTGGTAAGTACAAAAGACCAGCCATCCACGAAATAACTGCAATTAAGTGCAGAGATTTGAAAAGAAGATAAGAATTCATCTTTTAAATATTTTTGTCAATTAAAGATTTCAGTAAAGTTATATGATCATCGTTATCATTTAAACACGGAATCATATCAAAGTTTTCACCCCCTGAACTTAAAAAACTTTCCTTACCTTGAATTAAAATTTCCTCTAAAGTTTCTACACAGTCTGACGCAAAGCCAGGGCAAATTGTAAGGATATTTTTTTTTCCTTCTTTTGGTAGACTTTCTAAGGTTTTATCTGTGTAAGGCTGTAACCACTCTTGTGGTCCAAATCTGGATTGGAACGTTGTTTTGATTTCTATAGAATTAAATTTTTCAGAAATTAGTCTTGTCGTTTTATGACAGTAACAATGATATGGGTCACCTTTATCGAAATATTTTTTGGGTATGCCGTGATATGAGGCAATTATTACATCTGGTTTCCAATTTATTTCATTTATTTTTTTATTAATAGATTTAACCAATGCATCTATATAGAGCGAGTCAGACTCATAATGAGGAATAATTTTTAAAGAAGGTTGCCATCTCATTTGCATTAAAGTTCTATAAACTTCATCACATACTGTTGCGGTTGTTGCTGCGGCGTATTGCGGATACAGCGGGAGTATAACTAAATTTTCACATCCCTGTTCTTGAAGTTTATAAATTTTACTCTTAATACTAGGATTTCCATATCTCATAGCAAAATCTATAATTAAATTTTCTGTCGATATAGAACTAGAAATTTTTTTACTTTGCATTTTAGTATAATATAAAAGTGGAGACATATTTTCTTCTTTCATCCAAATTTCTTTATAAGCCTTTGCTGTCTTGGATGGCCTGAAAGTTAATATAAATACGTTTAAAATGAATTGCCAAATTATGGGATTTACTTCAATAACTCTCTTGTCCGACAAAAACTCCTTTAAATACTTTCTAATATCAAGCCAATCTGTTGAATCAGGAGTGCCTAAATTAACTATAAGAACACCTGTTTTTCCAAATTTAATAGGGGGGTGACTATTATCAAGTTCCATTTAATAATCTCTTACTGTTTTTATTAAAAATTCAACCATATCTGGATTTGTCTCTGGCAGTATCCCATGACCAAGATTAAAAATATACGGATGATCTTTGAATATATTTAGATACTTCAGAGTCTCTTTTTTTAGATTTTCTTTATCTGTTAACAAAATTTTTGGATCCAAGCCCCCTTGAACGGGGATTTTTATATTTTTACATATCATTAAAGGATCTACATTATAATCAATATTTATTGCATCGGGCTTAACTATCTCTACAAATTCTTTATAATTTCTAATTTCTCTTGGAAAACATATGACGGGTACATTTAATGATTTTACGTAATCAACTAAGTTTAAGGTTGGTGTATAAATATAATTTGGATAATCCCTTTCTTCTAACAATCCTACCCAGCTATCAAAAATTTGTATAACATTAGCACCGTTTTCAATTTGATGTTTGATGTGAATTTTAAGAAACTTTTCAATTAATAATAAAATTCTGTTTATTAAAAAGTCATCTTTGAAAAAATCTTTTTTAACATTTTTTTTTGGAGATTGTTGATTAATCATATAAACGAGTAAAGTCCAAGGTGCTCCGACAAAGCCGATCGTATTTTTATTTTTAGAATTCATTTCTAAACTCACAGACTTTATAGCTTTATAAACTGGATAAATTTTTTCAACAAAGTCTATTTCATCTATCTTGGACATTGATTTTATATCTAAGTTGCCAAGAGTTGGTCCAAAATTTTTTTTAAAATCAACCTTCTGATTTAATCCATACGGTAACATCAAAATATCTGAAAATATAATTGCAGCATCAAAATCAAACCTTTTGATAGGTTGAAGCGTTATTTCTGAAGATAATTTGTGATTTAAGCACAATTCGATAAAATTTGGATTTTCTTTTCTTATCTCTCTAAATTCTGGTAAATACCTTCCAGCTTGTCTCATTATCCAGACTGGATTAATAGTTGTTTTATTATTTATTATTACTTCATGTAGCGGTGTCATATTAAAATTATATATAATTATAGTATTAGTATTATGTCCTGTGAATTATGATGACTGTTTATTTTAATCATTATATTAACGTTTTAACCACATCTATAATTAAATAAAACTTACAAAAATGAACACTTTTTGATCTTTATTAACATTTATGTATAGTTAGATTGAATTTATTATTAATGTTAATAAAACCCTTATTTTACAGGGTTAAACGAACAAAAATTAAATTGAGTAATTTTATTAAAATAATACAAATTTATTAACAATATATCCATGGTTAATACATATCAAATATATCTAATTTCGGATTCTACTGGTGAGACTTTAGAGAGAATATTTTTAGCGTTGAAGGCACAGTTTAAAAATATTGAATATAAAATTCACTCTTATTCTTTCACAAGAACAGAAAATCAAATTTTAAAAATTTTAGAAGATGCGCAAACAAACAACAACCCAATAATTTTGTATACAATTGTTGATAATAATCTCGCAAAGTATTTAGCAAACACTAGCGGTGATAAAAAAATTCCTTGTTTTGGTGTTTTAGGTAATCTTATTTTAAACTTCTCAAAAATTCTAAATCAAAAAGCTTCACATGAACCAAGTGGCCAACACATTTTAAATGAAGAATATTATGACAGAATAGAAGCTATTCAATTTACAATGAATCATGACGATGGTAATTTATTAAATGATATTGATAAATCAGATATAGTTTTAGTAGGAGTTAGCAGAACCAGCAAAACTCCAACTTCTATTTATCTTGCAAATAAAGGCTTTAGAACCTCAAATATACCGTTAGTTAATGAAAATTCATTACCCGAGAAGTTAAAAAAAGATCCTCACTTTACTTGTGTTGTTGGTTTAAGCACCGAACCCGAAAGATTAGCCGATTTAAGAAAAAACAGAATGAATTCTCTCAAGGAAAAGGAGAATACAGAATATACTAATTTAGATAATATTAAGGATGAGGTTTTAAAAGCAAAAAAGACATTTCAAAAATATAAGTGGCCTGTCATCGATGTTACTAGGAAATCAGTAGAAGAAACGGCTGCATCTATTATAAAGATACACGAAATTTACTCTAATAATGTTAAATAATATAATTTTAGCATCTAAAAGCAAAGTTAGAAAAGATATTTTAGAAAAAAACGATATTTCTTGTAATGTTGAACCATCCAACGTTGACGAAGATATGGTTAAAAAGAGTTTATTAAGTGAAAAAGCCTCACCTGAAATTATTTCAAAGAATCTAGCCGAACTAAAAGCTAATAAAGTTAGTTCAAAAAATTATGAACAAATCGTGTTAGGTGCAGACAGTGTGATCGATTTGGATGGAGAATTAATTTCCAAGCCACAAGACAGGAAAGAGGCATTATTAATATTAAAAAAGCTTAATGCTAGAGAGCATCACTTAATTAGTTCTGTCTGTATATCAAAAAATGGATCAATGATTTGGAATTATACTGATAAAGCCAAACTTAAAATGAGAAATTTTACTGATAAAGAACTTGAAGATTACTTAGCCAAAATTCCTGATAATGCTCTGTATGCTTACAATGTTTATCAAATAGAAGGTGAGGGCAGAAAACTATTTTCAGATATAGTTGGGGATGAAGATACTATAATGGGTCTTCCTATTAAAAAAATTAAAGAGTATCTAAAAGAGATTAAATGAAAAAATATTTAGTAATTGGAAACCCAATAAAACACTCTTTATCCCCTGAACTACATAATTACTGGATTAAACAAAATCATATAGATGCAATTTATGAAAAAAAAGAATTAAATCATAATGAACTAGAAAATTTAATTTTGAATATTAAAAAAGAAAATATGCATGGAGCAAATATTACCGTACCATTTAAAAATGCTATTATACCTCATATAGATGAATTGAGTGAGGATGCAAGAAAAACACAATCTGTAAATACAATATATCTTCAAAACAAAAAAGTGGTTGGCCACAATACTGACATTGAAGGTTTCGAAAGAGCAATTAAAGAAATAAATTTTGATTTTAGTGGAAAAAAGATTTTCATATTAGGAGCAGGTGGTGTTGTTCCTTCCATAATTTATGCCTCAATTAAAATGAAAGCAGCCGAAATTTTTGTTAGCAACAGAACGAAAGGAAAAGCAGATGATATTAAAAAAAATTTTGAAGATATAAAATTGATTGATTGGGGAGAAGTTCCAAATTTTGATGTAATTATAAATGCGACGAGCTTAGGATTGAACCAAGATGATAAAATAAATTTAAATTTTACTAACATAGGTAACAATAAGTTATTTTATGATGTAATTTATAACCCAAGTGAAACAAATTTTTTAAATATAGGTAAAAAATTAGGTAATAAATATGAAAATGGTAAATTAATGTTTATTTACCAAGCTTATTCAGCATTTAAGTTGTGGCATGGTATAGAACCCAAGATAAACAATGAAACAATTAAACTTTTAGATCGATGATAAGGATTGGGATTTTAGGTGATATAGGATCAGGCAAAAGCTATGTTGCTAAAAGCTTTGGATACCCAGTTTTTAATGCAGATCATGAAGTTTCAAAGTTGTACCAAAAGAATAGGACGGTATATAAAAAATTTAAAAAAATATTACCTGACTATGTTTATGATTTTCCAATAGATAAAATACAGCTTTCAAAGGCAATTCTTGCAAATAATTCAAATTTAAAGAAAATAATTAAGATAGTTCATAAAGAAATAAGGAATAAGTTACGAATTTTTATAAGTATAAATAGAAATAAAAAATTTATTATTTTGGATATCCCGCTACTGTTGGAAAATAAAATAAATAAAAAAAAAGATATTTTAATTTTCGTTGACTCTAAAAAAAACGACATATTAAGAAACTTAAAGAAAAGAAAAAACTTTAATTTCAAGATATTAAACAAATTTAAAAAGATTCAACTCTCACTTGCTCATAAAAAAAAAAAATCTAGATTCATAATTAAAAATAAATTTACCAAAAAATCTGTTACTAATGAGATTAAAAAAATTTTAAAAACTATTGAATATGAAAGAAGTAGTTCTTGATACCGAGACAACAGGTCTCTCAGTCAAAGATGGGCACAGAGTCGTTGAAATTGGATGTATTGAATTAGAAGACTTAATTCCAACAAAAAATAAATTTCATTGTTATTTAAATCCTCAAAGAAAAGTCTCCGAAAAGGCTCTAGCAGTTCATGGATATAATGATGAATTCTTATCTAAACAAAAAAAATTTAGTGAGATTTGTGAAGAATTTTTGGACTTTATAAAAAATAAAAAACTTATAATACACAATGCAGAATTTGATTTAGCTCATTTAAACAATGAACTTAATTTATTTGGTAAAAAAAAAATTGAAAATGAAATCGTTGATACACTTATTTTAGCAAGGGATAAATTCCCTGGTGCCCCGGTAAGTTTGGATGCTCTTTGTAAACGTTTTAGGATTGATAATTCCAAAAGAACTCAGCACACAGCTTTAATAGACTGTGATTTATTAGCAAAAGTTTATATAAATCTTATTGATCAAAAAGAACCAACACTAGATTTTAAAAATAATACTGAAGAAAAAAAACAAAAAGAAAGTTCCAATGTTGTTTATTTCAAAGGTATTGTAAAACCATCTGATCAAGAGCTAAAAAAACATAAAGAGTATTTAAAACAAAACTTAAAAAAGAATTATTTTAGTTAACTTTCTGCTTATAGAGAGTTTCAAAATCAACTTTTTTTTCAAATTTGATACCAGGATAACCCGAATTGTGAAGTAAATCTAAAAGAGCTTTTTCTAATGAAGGGTAAATCTCAATTTGCACATCACATAATATAATTTTTTCTAATTCTTTTTTATCCTTAATTTCCTCATTAATTTTAACTATGGTGGAATAAATAATTTCAAAAAAAGATTTTTTTTTACTCTCGTTTTTATCATTAAACCTACATCTTGTGTTTATTTCAATCATTTTATTTTTTAATGCTTTTGAATTAATATCAATATCTAATTGATACTTCGAAATTCTATCTTTAACGTAAATATAGGTTTCAGCATCAGGAGTTTCACTAGATAAATCTTTTATATATTTTCCTAATATTTTAAATTTTTCTGTCATTGTCGTCTTCTATATCCTCGAAGTCTCCGTCTATAAAATTATTTTTTTTATTTTCTTTGGGTTTAAATTTTTTAGAAAATTTTTTGAAAATCATTTTTCTACTGTATGGAAAAATTAATAAAAATCCTAACGCATCTGTTGCAAACCCAGGGATGATTAACAATAAAGCGGCAAATGCTATAGCTGCACCTGAAATTACTTCGTATGCAGGTGTTTCATTTTTACTTAATTGAGCGAATCCAGATTTTAATGTATTTAACCCTTCATATTTTGCGTAATACACGCCTATGATTGCAGTAGTAAAAATGAGAAAAATGGTTGTAATCGCTCCGACCTGTGAACCAATTTTTATCAAAAGATAGATTTCGATGACTGGTACTAGGATTATTGTTAATAATATTGGGTTCATTTGTCCTTAATCTAAATTGCTGGTTGAAATTAATCAATAGAGTAATTACTATCATCGGATGAATTATAGTTTCGAGTACATCGACATCATTCTGCTAGCAATGATAGCGGGATTTATTTTTCTAAGACTAAGAGGAATTCTTGGTAAAAGAACAGGTTTTGACGGAAAAACTCCAGCCCAATTTAAAGAGGTGCTAAAAAATATTAATGTTGATCAACCAAGAAAATCAAATGAAATTTTCGACACTGCTGCTCAAGAAGAATTTTTAAAAGGTGCTAAAATTGCATATGAAACAATAATTACTGACTTTAGTGATAACGATAATAAAATTACAACAAGCAGATCTTTGTTAAATGGACAGATATATTCCCAATTTAATGACGCCCTTAAGGAAAGAAGTTCAAGAGGTCATTTTGCTGAGATTACTTTTATAGGTATTAACTCAGCAGAAATCAAAGAACATAAAAAAATTGGTAACATTTTAAATGTTACAGTTGATTTTATTGCTGAAGTAATAACCTGTATTAGAGATAAAGAAAAAAAAATTGTTTCTGGAGACCCAGAAAAAATAAAAAAAATTTATGATACCTGGGTGTTTTCAAGGGATACAACTTCTGTAAATCCTAACTGGCAGCTGGTAAATACTTTAACCTAATTGAGTAACGATATTTCAGAAAAAGATAAAAAAGACTGGGAAAACTTTATTTCTAGTGATGAACAACTCCCAAACAAAGATTTAAAGTTATCAAAGGAAAAACTTTTTAAAGTAAAATCAATTGATCTTCATGGGTACACGCTTGAGGAAGCGAATAAAACTATCGAAGAATTTATATATCAATCTTTTAGTGAAAAAATAAATAAGTTGATTGTGGTTACTGGTAAAGGACTTCATTCACAAAACGAAAAGGATCCTTATGTGTCTAAAAATTTAAGCATATTGAAATATTCAGTTCCCGAATTTATTGAAAGTAACAAGAGTTTAATGAACATTATCAATGAGATCAAAGATGCAAGTATTGAAGATGGTGGAAGTGGCGCTTTTTATATCTTTTTAAAAAAAAATAGATCTATAGAATAAATTTTGAAAGATCAGTATCTTTAACTAAATTATCCAAGTTCTTATTAATATAATCTTTATTAATAACAATTTTTTCACCAGCACGATCAGTTGCAGTAAAACTTATCTCATCCAAAATTTTTTCAATTATTGTATGTAATCTTCTTGCGCCTATATTTTCTACAGTCGCATTTACTTCTGAAGCAATATTTGCAATTGTATCGATCCCATCATCCGAAAACTCAAGATCAACATTCTCAGTCTTTAACAAGGCAACGTATTGCTTTATTAAACTAAAATCAGGCTCTCTTAAAATTCTTTTAAAATCTTCACTAGTTAATGCTTCCAACTCAACTCTAATAGGCAGTCTTCCTTGAAGTTCAGGTAGAAGATCTGATGGCTTAGCTAATTGAAAAGCACCTGATGCAATAAATAAAATATGGTCTGTTTTAATTGGACCGTGTTTGGTGTTTACTGTTGTTCCCTCAATCAAAGGCAATAAATCTCTTTGAACACCTTCTCGAGACACATCACCACCGACTCTATCCGTTCTTGCTGAAATTTTGTCTATTTCATCTAAAAAGACAATGCCGTTATTTTCAGTTGAAAGTTTTGCTGCTTTTACAATTTTATCTTGTTCGATTAGTTTATCAGATTCATCATTGATTAAAATTTCATGAGACTCTTTTACACTCATTTTCTTTTTCTTTTCTTTGTTTCCCATAGATTTACCAATCATTTCACCAATATTGATCATTCCAACATTAGCACCTGGCATACCAGGAATTTCAAATGATGCTCCAGATCCACTATCACTAACAGAAATTTCTATTTCATTATTGTCCAAATCACCGTTTCTTAATCTTTTCCTAAAACTTTCTCTTGTTGCAAGGCTTGCTTTTTTACCTACTAATGCGTCTAAGACCTTTTCCTCTGCTGCTTTTTGAGCTTGAGCAAAAACTTCTTTTCGTTTTTTAACTTTCTCCATTGCGATAGCAATTTCAATTAAATCTCTTACTATTTGCTCTACATCTCTACCTACATAACCAACTTCAGTAAATCTAGTTGCCTCCACTTTGACAAAAGGGGCTTCAGCTAGTTTTGAAAGTCTTCTTGAAATTTCAGTTTTACCAACACCTGTTGGTCCGATCATTAATATATTTTTTGGCAAAACTTCATTTTTCATTTCACCTTTAAGGGCTTGTCTTCGCCATCGATTTCTTAAAGCAACTGCTACAGCTTTTTTTGCTTTGTTTTGACCGACTACAAATCGATCCAATTCTGAAACTATTTCTCTTGGGGACAGGGAACTTACCAAAGAAGCTCCTTCTTTTTCTTTTTTATCTTTTGGAACGAGAGGTGTTACGTTTGAATTTTCCATTATATTTTATGAACCTTAATATTATCATTTGTGAATACACAAATTTCTGATGCAACCTTAATGGCTTTTTTTGCAACTTCTTCTGCGGACATGTCTGTATCCATTAAAACTTTTCCAGCAGCTAAAGCATAATTTCCTCCGGAACCAATTCCAATCACATCACCTTCAGGTTCCAAAACATCTCCTGTTCCAGAAATTATATAACTATTTTCTTTATCCCCAATAGCCATCAACGCTTCTAATCTTCTTAAGTATTTATCAGTTCGCCAATCTTTTGCTAATTCAACCGCAGCTCTTGATAAATTTCCTGCATGCTTTTCGATTTTTGCTTCTAATCTTTCAAACAAAGTCAAAGCATCGGCAGTTGATCCTGCAAATCCGGCAACAACATCTCTTTTTTCAATTTTTCTAACTTTCGAAGCAGTGCTTTTAACAACAGTATTTCCCATACTAACTTGCCCGTCACCAGCAACCACAACTTCATTATTTTTTCTTATTAATACAATTGTTGTCATCATTAACAAATGGTTACTAATTTTGATACTTCAAGTAGAGATAGGGATATTGATATACGGTGATTATGTATATATACCTTTAAAAACATATGGCTAGAAAAGGAAAAATATCTCGAAAAACTAAAGAAACTAGTATCAGTGTTGAAGTTAATATTGATGGTAAAGGAAAGTACCAAATTGACACTGGCATAGGTTTTTTGGACCACATGCTCGAGCAATTATCAAAGCACTCTTTAATTGATTTAAAAGTTAAAGCTAAAGGAGACACACACATAGATCTTCACCACACCACTGAAGATACCGGTATTGCAATTGGTGAAGCTTTAAAAAAAGCAGTAAAAAAATTTGTTGGGATTAAGCGTTATGCTCACAGACTTATTCCAATGGACGAAACTTTAACTAGAGTTGCAATCGATGTTTCAAACAGACCTTATTTGATTTGGAAAGTAAAATTGAAAGTAGAAAAACTTGGGGAGATGGATACCGAACTATTTAAAGAATGGTTTCAAGCTTTTTCACAATCTGCTGGCATCACATTACACGTTGAAAATATTTATGGGGACAATAGTCACCACATTATTGAGTCTTGTTATAAAGGTTTAGCAAGATCTTTACGAGATGCTTTGGAGATGGACCCTAGAAGTAAAAAAAGCATTCCATCTACCAAAGGCTCATTATAAGTTTAATGAATGTTACAATTGTTGATTATAATTCAGGCAATATAAGCTCAGTTATAAACTCCTTCAAGGAGGTTGCCAAAAAAAAGGTAAATATAGAGGTTACCTCTGATTTAAAAAAGATTAAATTTAGCGATAAAATTGTTTTACCAGGCCAAGGTTCTTTTAAGAGTTGCGTTAATGCTCTTAATGAGATCAGTGGTTTGGTCGATACTTTAAATGAATTTGCCTTAACTAATAAAAAACCACTACTTGGAATTTGCGTTGGTTTACAAATGTTTGCTGATATAGGTTATGAGGAAGAAGAAACAAAAGGTTTGGGGTGGATAGCAGGCAAGGTATCAAAAATTAACAACCAAAACGGAAAATTCAAACTTCCTCATATTGGTTGGAACCAATTAAATATTATTAAAGATAGTAAAATTTTCAAAGACATAGAAGATAAATCTCACATGTATTTTGTACATAGTTATGAGTTTCTTCCAGAGGATAAGAATGTGATTTCTTCTACTACAGATTATTCATCAAACATAGTATGTTCCATAGAAAAGGAAAATATTTTTGGTACTCAATTTCATCCAGAGAAAAGTGATACTACAGGACTCAAAATAATAAATAATTTTATAAATTTATAATTGAATAACCACATTTAGTTTGATGATTAAATTCGTTTTAAAAGCTCCAATATTAAAGAGATTAATACCATCCCTAGGTATTAGAATTTCTAAATTGATCAATAAAAACAAAGGTTACTACAATATTAATAATATTAAATTTTATTTAGATTTTTTAGATCCTGTGGATAGACAAATCATATTGAATAAAGAGTACGAACAAGACGCAATCAATTTTTTAGAAGTCAAGATGAGTAAAGACTTTTTTTCACACTTTTTAGATATAGGAGCAAACTCTGGATATTTTTCGTTTTATTTTGCCAATAAATTTAAAAATGTAAAAGTCATAGCTTTTGAGCCAAATAAGGATGCTTATAATAAATTTAGAAAAACATTAATAAAAAATTCTTTTAAAAATATAAAAATATATAATTTTGGTTTATCAGATGAGAATACCAAAAAAAAAATGATAACTTGGTATAAACATGGTGTTGCAAAAACAAATTCAACCATTCTAAATAGTTCACATGATAGAAAAAACTCTAAAATTTTTAAAGCAGATTTCAAAGTAGGTGGCAAATATATTCAACTAACAAAAAAAAAAATCTTCATGAAAATAGATGTGGAAAGTCATGAATTGAGTGTATTAAGTGGATTAGTCGAAATTTTAAAAAATAATAAATGTATGATTCTTGTCGAAATTGGACGCGAAAATTTTAAAGATGTAAATAATTTTTTAGTTAAAAATAAATATAAGAAAATATTTAAATCAAAATTGAGAATGGATTATATATATACTAATTTATAACTATGAAATTTTCATTTTTTATTTTTTTACTCTTTTTACTTTCTTGTGCAAGTATGAATATTACTAAAGATTTGGATAAAAAAAAAAAAGATAATAACATCAAAATGAAGGTGACAGGTAAACCAAATATAAGAATGAAAAAATGAAAATTTTTCCTGCTATAGATATTAAAAACAAAAAGTGTGTGAGGTTAGTAAAGGGAGACTTTGATAATAAAACTGAGTATAAAATATCTCCAATTGATCAAGCAGAAAAATACAAAGATCATGGTTTTTTAAACTTACATATTATTGATTTAGATGGAGCTTTAACTGGTCAAACAGTAAATCTAGATTTAATTCAAGAAATCGTTAGAAAATGTGATCTAAATGTTGAAGTAGGGGGTGGAGTTAGAAGTATTGAAAGCATTCAAAAATATAAAGATATTGGTGTTGAAAAAGTAATTTTAGGAAGTGCAGCTTTTAAAGATAAAAACTTTTTGAAAGAAGCCTGCCAAAAATTTCCAAATCAAATTGCTTTAGGTTTAGATGCTAAAGATGGATATTTATCTGTATCTGGCTGGAAAGAAAACACTAATCAATTAACTTTGGATTTTTTAAAAGAGGTAAATGACTTTGGCGCTAGTAGATTAATTTACACTGATATCAACAGAGATGGGATGAAACAAAGTCCTAATTTTGAGGAGACCAAAAAAGTTGCTGATACATCTAATTGTCCAGTAATTATATCTGGTGGAGTTTCCTCAATAGCTGACATTAAAAAGGCTAAAGAATTAAATAACAATAACATTGAAGGCATTATAGTTGGTAAAGCTATATATGATGGTGATATTAATTTAGATGAATTAGTTAAGGAATTGGATGCTTAAAAATAGAATAATACCTTGTTTGGATGTTAAAAACGGTCGTGTAGTGAAGGGTATTAATTTTGTCGATTTAAAGGATGCTGGAGACCCTGTTGAGCAAGCAAAAATTTATTCAAATGGTGGGGCAGATGAAATTTGTTTTTTAGATATTACTGCTTCTAACGAAAATAGAGATACTATTTATGGTGTTGTAGATCAAACTTCTAAGAATTGTTTTGTTCCATTAACGGTTGGTGGTGGAGTTAGAAGTGTTGAAGATATAAACAAACTGCTTAATTGTGGAGCAGATAAAGTTTCAATTAACACTGCTGCAGTTCAAAATTCAAAAGTAGTTGAAGATAGTTCTAGAAAGTTTGGTTCTCAATGCATTGTGGTTGCAATTGATGCAAAAAGAAATGACGGTGGATGGGAAATTTTTACTCATGGTGGAAGAAATCCAACTGGGATAAATGCACTGGAATTTGCATCTAAGATGGAAAAATGTGGGGCTGGAGAGCTATTAGTTACCTCGATGGATAAAGATGGAACTCAGTCTGGTTATGATACTGAGCTTATGCAAAAGATATCATCTAGTGTTAATATTCCAGTTATTGCATCTGGTGGAGTTGGAACCTTAGATCACTTGGTAGATGGAATAAAATCAGGGGCTAGTGCTGTTTTAGCAGCATCAATATTTCACTATGGCACTTATTCTGTTAACCAAGCTAAGCAATATTTGGCTTCAAAAGACATACCTGTTAGGATTTAGTATGCTAAAAATTTTAGAAGATCTTGTAAGCCTTGCTAGAGAACGAAAAAGTAATCCTGTTGTTGGCTCATATACCAATAAGCTTCTTGAGGATAAATCTTTAGCAAAAGAAAAAGTTTTAGAAGAAATTAATGAGTTAATTGAAGCCGTCGAACAAGATACAAATAAAATTCATGAAGCTGCAGATGTTCTTTATCACCTAATTATGTATCTTGAAAGAAGTGGAATAAAAATTGAAGAAGTTATGAAGGAATTGAACAGTAGAAGAAAATAAAAAATGGCCTACGACGACAGTAATATCTTTGCTAAAATTTTAAGAGGGGAGATACCTTGTAAAAAAATTTATGAGGACGATTTTATTTTAGCATTTCATGACATTAATCCACAAAAAAAAATTCACGCTTTAGTAATTCCCAAAGGAAAATATATTGATCTAGATGATTTTAGTTTAAATGCATCACCTGAAGAGATGGTAGGTTTGCTTAAAGGTATAAATATTGTTGCAAAAAAGTTGGGTATATCAACAGAAGTAGGCAAAGGTTATAGAGCTTTAGCCAATATCAATGAACACGGCGGTCAAGAGGTTCCACACTTACATTTTCATCTCTTCGGAGGTGAAACAGTTGGAAAAATGGTTGAGTGACACAAGAAGTAAAAAGAAATTACTTAGAAATAACTTCTCTTAAAGATCTAAATCAGGGATCTAAGCCTTCTGAAGATTATTCTTTAAATTTGTTAGATCCAATTAACTTTCAGCTCAATAAATTTTTCTATAAAAACATTGGTAATAAACATAAGTGGGTTGATAGGTTAATTTGGAATGAAGAGCAGTGGATAAATTATGTTTCAAGTAAAAATGTTAATACTTATATTTTAAAATGCAAAGATGATTTGGTTGGTTTTTTTGAGTTAATTTATCATCAGGAAAAAAAAGAAGTTGAAATAGCTTATTTAGGTATTTTAGAGGAGTATCATAATAAAAAACTTGGATCATATTTATTATCAGAAGCAATTAAGATATCTTTTAAAAATAAAATCGGTAGAGTTTGGGTTCACACTTGTACTTTAGATCACAAGAATGCTTTAAATAATTATATGATGAGAGGCATGAAAGTATTTAAAACTGAAATCATTAATATTTAATTTTGAATTGGGAGTTTAAATATATTTTTTGGGATTATTCTGTTTTTTCGAATTGAGGATAAAAAAGTAATATTAAAATTTTGATATACATCTGTATTTTGCCATCCAATCAAATCATAGGTTTCTTTGTTAAAAAAAACATTAATTTCACTATCTTTTTCTTTGATTGTATAGTTGATCAAAGATCCATCAACAATTCTTTCATCTAAAACATTAATTTTATTAATTAAGAAATCTTTATCCAGAATAAAGTTAAGAGGAGTTTTATTGAGTGGATATCGATAATAACTCGTAATAGTTTTAATAACTAAGGATTTACCATTTGATACTAAAATTTTGTTATTGCTTTTAGCGTATTCACAAAATATTTTTTTTGGATATTGAATAGTACAATTTCCATTTTCAATTTTTCCATTTATATTCTGCTCGAAATTAAAATCAAGATTTTGGGTATTCTTTAAATTTTCAATAATTTTTTCTTTATTATTTGTATTACCATTTGTAATGAAAAATAAAAAAAAAAATGTAACAATATATTTTATCATTAAAGAACATCTCTTTTACCAACATGATTTGCCTTACTAACTATCCCATCTGCTTCCATCATATCAATAATTCTTGCAGCTCTATTGTACCCTATTTGAAGTTTTCTTTGTAAAAACGAGGTGGAGGCTTTACCCTCCGATCTAATTATCTCTAAAGCTTCCTGGTAAAGTTCATCTTTATCACCTTTATGTGCACTGTCCCCAATTTCCTTTTCATCTGCAAAATTTAATATTTCGTCTACATAATCTGGTTCTGCTTGAGACCTTAAAAAATTGTTAATTTTTTCTATCTCATTATCTGAAACAAAAGGTGCATGAATTCTGACTATTCGATTAGCAGAAGACATATAAAGCATGTCTCCTTTACCCAGCAATTGTTCTGCTCCTTGTTCTCCAAGAATTGTTCTACTATCAATTTTTGATGTAACTTGAAAAGATATTCTTGTTGGAAAATTTGCTTTTATAGTTCCTGTAATTACATCAACACTTGGTCTTTGGGTTGCCATAATAATATGAATACCAGCCGCCCTTGCCATCTGAGAGAGTTTTTGAATATAATTTTCAATTTCTTTACCAGCTACCAGCATTAAGTCAGACATTTCGTCTACTACTACAACAATATAAGGCATTGGAAGTTTATGTTTAACGTTATAACCATCTATATTTCTTACACCTTCTTTAGTCATAAGCCTGTATCTGCTATCCATTTCTTTAACTACCCAACCAAGTACAGATGCAGCCTTTTTAGCTTCTGTTATTACAGGACACAATAAATGAGGTATCCCCTCGTATGTTGAAAGTTCAAGCATTTTTGGGTCAATTAAAATAAATTTACATTTATCTGGAGTGTGTCGATAAAGAAGCGATAAAATAATTGTATTAATACAAACAGACTTTCCAGATCCAGTAGTTCCAGCAATCAGAAGGTGAGGCATAGAAAATAAATCTCCAACAATAGGCTTACCTGATATACTTTTCCCAAGAGCAATTGGTAATTTTATTTCTCTTTTCTTAAAATCTGTTGTATTCAATATTTCGCTTAAATAAACGTTCTCTCTTGCATTATTTGGTAGTTCTATTCCAATGGTGTTACTTCCTGGTATAGTCGCAATTCTTGCAGACTCCGAGCTTGTGTTCCTTGCTATATCATCTGATAAATTTATAATTTTAGAAACCTTAACACCTGCAGCTGGCTCAAATTCATTAAGAGTTACAACTGGACCATGACTTACTTTTTTTATATTCCCGTTAACTCCAAAATCTAATAAAATTTTTTCTAAAAATTCTGAGCTGTGTGTTTCATTTAGATTTAAGTTTTCTCTCTCTTTTTTCGTTGGGACTTTTAATAAATCAAAACTAGGAATTTTAAATTTTATTTTTTCATTAATTTTATTTTCAGCCTTTATAAATGGAAGGTCTTCTTGAATAAGATTTTTTATTTCATCTTGGGGAATATATTCACTTATAACTTCACTTTTGTCAGTATAGTTTTTTTCTTTTTTTCTAAAAAAGAAATTATAAATATTTAAAATCGATTTATAAAATTTAAATGGATTAAAATTGATACTAATTAAAAATAACAAAAAAGTGAAAAAAATTAGAACATAAAATGAGCTTGCTTCATGAATTTGAACTAAAGAATTTAAAAATGTTTGATTAAAATAATTCCCAACAAAACCACCATTTCCATTTATATAAAGTGTAAAAGCATCAGAATAAAAGAAACTAAAGAAAAGTGTTCCAAATACACAATAAATGATTGTAAAAAAAATATTTTCGATAATTAGAAAAAACTCTTTAAGTCTAAATATGTTGATACCGGTTAAAATTAAAGTGAAAGAAATTAAATAAGAGATCAAGCCTACTGACTGAAAGAATAGATCTGAAATAAAGCTACCTTGAAAGCCTAATAAATTTTTAATCTCTGTGTTATCAGGAAATATAAAGTTAGGGTCTTCAGGCGAATATGTAATTAAAGCTATTAATAGCAAAGTGCCTGACAAAAAAATAAATAGACCAAAAATTTCTGCTAGACGTTTTATAGCAAAATTAAGCAGTAAATTGGCTGTTTTTTTAATATCCATATATGAATCAATTTAATCACTTTGTATCATCTAATTTTTGTTGTTAAAATTAAAAATAATATGAGGGTTTGTATTCTAGGCGCTGGCTTATCAAGTTTAACTCTAGCAAAAGCTTTAGTTAACCAAAATATATATGTGGATCTTTATGCACAAAAAAAAATAAGTTCATTAAATAGGTCAAGAACCATTGGTATTTCTAAGAGTAACATTGAATTTTTTAATGATGCAATAATTAATGTAGACAAAATAGCTTGGAAATTAAAAAAAATAGAAATTTTTTCAGATAACTTAAGAAAAGAAAAACTAATTAATTTCGAAAATAATAAAAATGTGCTTTTTTACATAATTAAAAATGAAAATCTTTTGGGTGTTTTAGAAAAAAGCCTATCTAAAGATAAATATTTTAAAAAAATTAATTCCTTAAAAAATTATGATTTTTTAGATAATTATAATCTCGTTATTAACACAGATTTTACTAGCCCAATTACAAAAAAATATTTCAGTAAAAAAATTTTAAAAAAATATAATAGTTTCGCTTACACAACAATTTTAAAACATGAAAAAATTGATAATGATATTGCAGTTCAGATTTTCACTAAATTGGGACCTTTGGCTTTTTTACCTATCTCTGAAAAAGAAACATCTGTAGTTTATTCTTTTTACAATAAAAAAAATGAAAATATTAATAACTTGATTGAAAAGTATAATCAAAAATACAAAATTCTAAAAATTGAAAAAATTAATTCTTTTGAACTAAAATCTTTGAGCTTAAGATCATACTACCACGACCATATATTGGCTTTTGGTGATCTATTACATAGAATTCACCCTCTTGCTGGCCAAGGTTTCAATATGACTATCCGTGATGTTAAAATTCTTTTAGAAATTATTATAAGTAAACAGAGCTTAGGTTTAAACATAGATAGTTCTGTAAATTATGATTTCGAAAGCAAATTAAAACATAAAAATTTTATATTTTCCAATGGTATTGATCTGGTCCATGAATTTTTTAATTTTGAGAGAAAAACGAATAGCAGTTTCTTAAGTAAATCTGTTCAACTGTTAAATAAAAATCATAAAATTAATAAACTCTTTACAAAAATTGCTGATAGGGGAACTTTACTTTAGTCTATTGGATAGTTGTATTATCGTATATATCATAAGTATATGTACTTAAAATTTCAGCAATTTTATTTTTCCTCATATCTAAATTTTTAGACTCTAATAATACTTGTTTTTCTTCTAGTGAGAAAGGAGATGCCATGGCTAGTGCATTTATTGTTTCATCAAGGCTTTGTTTTTCTAATGCTTTCCAATTAATTATAAAACCTCTTTTTTCAAATAATGACTTCAAATCTTTAAAAATTAATTCAAGGTCAGAAAATTTAAGATCTTCTTTTTCACTTTTTAAATCTTGGATAAAGTTTTCATAATTGACATTTAAAATTCTGTATTTTTTTTCAGTTGTTAATTCCTTAATATTTTCAAATCTTATTAAGCCCCTTAATTCAATTAAATAACGTCCATCTTCAGTCTCTTTAAAACTTGTTATTTTTCCTAAACATCCGACTTCGTGTAATTCGGGAACATTATTTCCATTTGTTGAACTTTTTGGCTGTATCATACCAACAGTTTTACTTGATTTCATACTGTCATTAATCATATCAATGTAACGTGGTTCAAAAATGTTTAATGGCACCGTTGCTTTTGGAAAGATTATAAAGTTACTTAGTGGAAAGACAGGTATCTGCGTAGGAAGATCTTCTTTTTTCATTTATTATTACACCATAACACATTTAATATGGTTTTGTATTGATTGAATGAAAAAAAACGTCTAATTTCAAGAATAATTTAAGCGGGCATAGCTCAGTGGTAGAGCGTCTCGTTGCCAATGAGGTAATCCTTAGTTTTTTATCCTTGCTAATCTTAGTCTTTCTCAACGTCTAGTAAATCTTGACACACTCACGACACACTTTGACACAGAAAAGAAAAACTATGGTGAGTGGCAAAAAATATAATTGTAATTAAAATGTTACAAATTTTTAATAAGTTCGTAATAAAAATTCACTTAAAAATTAGGATAAATTTCTTAATAAGTACTATTAAATTTAAAAAAAAAAGGAACCAAATATGAAACTATTTTTAAAAACTATATTAATACTATCCCTAACACTAGGTATTAGTTCAGCAGTTTCAGCAAAAACTTACAAAATGGCTGTTACCGACATTGAAGGAATGGATGCTCTTATCTCTGAGTGGGGACCATTTAAGGAAGCTTTAGAAAAAGCTACTGGAGATACTTTTGAATTTTTTGCTGTAAGTAATCAAACAGCAACAGCAGAGGCCTTAAGAGGAAAAAGATTGGATTTTGCAATAACAGGGCCTGCAGAATATGTTGCGATTAATAAGCTTACAAATGCCCAAGCAATGATTGCGATTGCAAGACCAGATTATTACTGCGGAATTGTCGTTAAGACGGGGGTAGGAATAATGAGCATGGAGGATTTAAAAGGTAAAGCTGTCTCTTTTGCTAAACCTGGGTCGACATCTGGACATTTTTGTCCAATGCAAGTGATGATGGATCATGGAGTAGACCCAATGAAAGACATCAAAGTAATTCATACAAAGAAATCATTGCAACATGCTGGGCTGGAGAGAGATGATACTGCAGCAATTGGTGTAAAAATTAGTTCTTGGATCAAGTATAACAGAACACCCGAAAATCAAGGTCAGTTCAAGGTGTTAGCCAGATCGGGTGATCTGCCATACGATATGATGATGGGTGCAGGTCATTTAACGAAGGCTGAAATAGACAAAGTAACCAAGGCAATGAAAGATAACGAAGATGCCTTGATTGCTGGTATTTTAGCTGGGCTTGATGATAAAGGTGAACCAGCCAATGATAAATACATCGGTACAAGATTGCTTAAGGTGGATGATTCTGATTATGATATAGTAAGAGCCATGTACAGAACAGCTGGCTTGCCTGAATTCGATATTCAAGAATAATCACAAATAATGATAATATATTGAAGCGCTCTATCTCATTAGAGCGCTCGATCTGTATGATCGATTTAGAAATAAAAGATTTAAAAAAAAGTTTTGGTAGTGAGTTTGTATTAAAAGGTCTTTCTTTTAGTGTTAATTCGCAAAGTTTATTAGCAATCATCGGTTCTAATGGAGCAGGTAAATCTACCTTGCTGAGATGCTGCAGCCGCTTAATAGAACCATCGAGTGGAAGTATTAAAATTTTTGACAAGGAAATAACCACTTTAAATAGTCATAAGCTAAGTCAAATACGAAGAGACGTAGCGTTTATTTTTCAACGGCATAATTTAGTTCCTCGACTAAGTGTGTTATCAAATGTTATTCATGGAGATTTTGGAAATATCACTAGCGGTATAATTCGAGTAACACGATGGTTTCATTTTCTGGCTCCTCAAAATTCTAGATCAAGGGCAATGGATTGCCTTCGGAAAGTAAATTTATCTCATCTTGCCATGAAACGAGTTGATAGCCTTTCTGGAGGACAATCTCAAAGAGTTGCGATAGCTAGAGCTCTCATGCAAAGACCCAAGTTATTACTTGCTGACGAGCCTGTTGCTAGCCTTGACCCAGTGGCTGCAAAAACGGTTATGGAGCTTCTCACAGAACTATGTAAAAAAGAAAAAATAACAGTTATATTTACCTCGCATAATGTTGAAGATGCCGTAAAATATTCCGACAAAGTTTTAGCTTTAAAAGAGGGTGAAATAAGCTTCTTGAGAGCAAGTAAAGCGTTGGATCCAAAAGAATTAATTGAGCAATACGACAGCTCTGTAAGAAATGTTTAATTGGTAGGAACAAGATAATGAACCCCCCAAAAAGATTTGAGCATATTTCATCCTTTCATTATATTTCTATTATCGTTTTCTTTTTGATTTTGGTGTGGGCTTTTGATGGTGCTGGTTTTTCCTTCAGCAAATTATTTGGAAGCAGTGAGTATATTGGTAGGTTTCTTAGTGAAGCCTTTCCTCCTATTAGTGAGCATAGATTAAGCTTGAGCGATTTTAACAGGTATATTTTGCTCTTAATAGAGACCGCCCAAATGGCAATTTTTGGTACATTTTTAGGTATAATTATAGGTTTTTTGTTTGCGCTAATGGCCTCAAGAGGACTACTTGGAAATAGCATCCCAGTAAGAATGCTTCAAGTATTTGCAAAGTTTCTAATAACATTTATGCGAACAATACCTGATTTAGTATGGGCAATTATATTTGTAATGGTTGTAGGGCTCGGAGCTTTTGCAGGCACATTAACGATTGCGATAGATACAATAGGATTTGTAGGTAGATTTTTTGCTGAAGAGATGGAGGATGTTGAAAGGAGTGCAGCCGAAGGTATAGAGAGTAGTGGAGCGTCAAAGCTAGACAGTACTTTTTCAGCAATCATTCCTGCTGCTATGCCCGGCTTTATAACAACATCGCTTTTCGCCTTAGAAAAGTCCGTAAGAGGATCAGTAGTGTTAGGGTTAGTTGGTGCTGGTGGAATCGGAATGGAATTAAACAGTCTTTTTAACTGGATGGCTTATGATAGAGCTGTTATAGTAATAGGCTTAATGTTTATTTTAATATTGTTCGTAGAACAAATTAGCAGCTATGCTCGCTCAAAAATACTCGATGGATCGTTCAAAAGCAGGAAATAGTGCATAAAAAAGAGAAAGGTAGTCGGATGTCAAAAACAGATACGGCGTATCAGTATTGGAATACTGAATGGGATAATAAAAATGTTAGTGAGAAATGGACTGAAGCTGAGCCAGAGGTGCTCGCAACTTTCGAAAAAATTGGAAAATCTAAAAAAATTTTAGACCTCGGTGCCGGAGTAGGTCGTCATAGCCTTCCTTTTGCACAAAACGATTGTGAGGTTACTGCTTTTGATGCAGCAGAAAGTGGACTTGCGTCTATTGAGCAGTTAGGAAAAAAAAATGGTGTTTTTATAAAAACAGTACTTGGTAAAATGGATCAATTACCTTTTGCTAATGACTACTTTGAACATGTGTTATCATGGAATACGATTTACCACGGTAACCATGATATTTTAATTGATACTGTTAATGAGATAAAAAGAGTACTTAAACCTGGAGGCACGTTTCATGGAACCATGCTCCCTCAGAGAAGAATTGAGCTTTTAAAAAATGAATATGATTGCAAAGAGATTTCAAAGAACACTTGGATTATAAATTCGGACTCTGAAAGCGATAAGGCTCATCCTCATTATTATTGTTCTGCTAATGAATTAACGGCTATATTTAAGGATTTTGAATTTAATTGGCTTTCTATGAAGGAACATGATACACCAAACTCATGGCACTGGCATTTCATGATCGAAAAGCTATAGCTCAACAAGAAGAACATCAAAAAATTAAAGAGTATGGAGAAAGCATAAACGAAGAAACTAGAAAAAAGGATAGATGAAAAAACTTTTAAGTTTCGTGGTTTTTTAGTTTGTTTTTTTTGTATTTTTTGGGTCAAAGTCTTTAGCAAAAGACTATGAATGTCACTATGGTCCTTTTAAAGATGAAAATGGAATTAATAGAGTAGATCTGTTTCTGTTTTCATAGGTAGAAATAAATCACTTTTTAAAAAAATAACTTTCTACCAAAAAAAACCTTACCCTTCCATAAACTTTCATGTAAAGTTTTTAAAAAATCTCGACACACTCACGACACAGTTGGTGATAAATTTTACTAATTGAACTAATACTTGCATTTCTAAAAACCGCTATCTATAATGATTTTTTAACAAGCGGGCATAGCTCAGTGGTAGAGCGTCTCGTTGCCAACGAGAAGGTCGAGGGTTCGACCCCCTTTGCCCGCTCCAAATTTGAATTATGAGTGATTTATTAAATAAAAAATGTATGCCCTGCGAAGGTGGAGTTTTGCCCTTTGATGTATCTGAAATTCATAAATACCAAAAAAAAGTGGATGGGTGGGATATTACAAAAGGTGACGATGAAATATTTTTTTTATCAAAAAAATTTAAATTTGAAAATTTTTTGAAAAGCCAAGATTTCATAAATGAAGTTGGTAAAATATCTGAAAATGAAGGACATCATCCAGATATCTCTTTTGGTTGGGGTTATGCTGAGATTAAAGTTACTACTCATGCTATAAAGGGTCTTTCTGAAAATGATTTTATTTTAGCTGCAAAAATAGATAAAATTACTAATGCCTAAAGTGTCTAGTTTTTGAAAAAACTAAAACTGTATCAGTTTCATTTGCAAATTTAATTATTTCTTTATCCCTGATTGATCCTGATGGTTGAATCACAGCTCGAACTCCTGATTGTACTAGCTTTTCTATACCATCAACAAATGGAAAAAACGCATCAGAAGCTGCAACCAAATTTTCCTTTGTATCTGTAAATTTTTTCATTTTATCTATTGCTATTTTGCAGCTATCTAATCTGCTTGGTTGTCCAGAGCCAATACCAACGGTTGTCTCATTTGCAGCAAGAACAATTGCATTAGATTTTACATACCGGCAAACATTAAATGCAAAAATTAGATTTTTAATTTCTTTTGAAGTTGGTTTTCGTTTTGATACAATTTTTAAATCTTTAGTAGTGAATTTTTTTAGATCTTCTGATTGTATTAATATTTCGTTATTAACCGATAAATGTTTTAAACCATCATTTACCTTGTAATTTGAAGCATCTATTAATCTTAAATTTTTCTTTTTCTTTAATATTTTTAAAGCATTAGCGTCAAAGTTATTAGCCACAATTACTTCAAGAAATAGCTTACTTAATTCAAGAGCTAAAAGTTTTGTTATTTTAAAATTACAAGAAACTATTCCTCCAAAAGCACTGACAGGGTCACAAGTAAGTGCAGATTTATAACTTTCAAGGTGGTTTTTTTTAATTGAAACTCCACACGGATTTGCATGCTTAACAATTACTGTTCCAGAATTTTTTGGAAGTGATTTTGAAATTGTTAATGCTGCAAAAATATCATTATAATTATTATAACTAAGCTGCTTTCCGTGGATTTGTTTGATATCCATTTCTGATTTTCTTGAATAAATTCCACTTTCTTGATGAGGATTTTCACCATACCTGAGTGTATTAATTAAATTTCCATGCAAAACTCTTTTTTTTGGAAAGTTTGTATTAGTTATTTTATTAAAATAATCTGAAATTACAGAATCGTAATAAGCTGTTTCAGCAAAAGCAATTCTTGATAGTTTCTCTCTAAATTCTAAAGATGTAGATCCTTTAAATTTATTTAGTTCATCTATTAATTCAGCGTACTGTTCTGACGAAGTAACTACTGTTACATCCTTGTAATTTTTTGCAGCAGATCTGACCATGGTAGGGCCCCCAACATCAATATTTTCAACTATTTTACTATGATTGTTAGTATTTTTTAACGTGTTCTCGAACGGATAAAAATTTACGATAACCAAATCTATATTTTCAAAATTATTCACTCTTAAGTCTTTTAAGTGTAATTTACTATCTCTTTTATTTAAAATTCCCGCGTGAATTTTAGGGTGAAGAGTTTTAACTCTACCTTCTAAAATTTCTGGCGAATTGGTAAAGTTTGAGACTTCAATACAACTAAATTTTAATTTTTTAATTTCTTTATAGGTACCACCGGAACTTATAATTTTTACTTTATTTTTTTTTAGTACATTTAAAAGAGGTTTTAGGTTTCTTTTATCTGAAACAGAAATCAGAGCTGTTTTTATTTTCATTATAATTTAATTATTTGCCATTTTATAATTTGCTCATTTTCCTTGTTCATTCCAGAAATAAAAATATTTTGATTATCTTTGTATGAATTTTTATGACCGAAATATAGGCTATTATCAATACTTATATCAAAATTATCACAACTGAATCTCCAACCTTCATCTCCTAATTCAATGAGTATAGATTTATTGTCTTGAGTTTTCATCACTTTAGAATTTGGATCAAGATGAAATCTAATATCAAATTTTATTTCTTTATTAGGATTTTTTCTTAATATTTTATCAGATCCAATAAATTTATTTTGTTCTGGATAAAATTCAATTTCTCTTTCATGAATTGTTCCAAATTTTTGTAAATATCCGTCATGTGAGCCAGAAATTTTCCAATAATTTTTTTCATTTACAATATTCTTTTTTGAAACCTTAAGTCCTTTTTCTACTAAAATATTATCATTCATTTTTTGGGAAGAGCATGAAGAAAAATCTTCGACGATCAATGTGCTATGAAGGGCAGTGCTTTTAGACAATTTATTTAGTTTATTATTTTTGTTCAAGAAATATCCTGCATTGGTTATTAATCTTTTTTGATTTGAAAATATTTCAAAAGATAGGGCGCCGTATTGATAATCCATAGAAAAATTTTTGTTTGGACTTGAACCAACATCCATTGCTAAAATAATTTTTTTATTTTTCAGAATGGCGTATCCAGCAAGTTCGTTCACTTCATTTTTAAAAGTATAACTAAATCTTTTTAAGTATTGATCAAAATTCTTATTTTCTGAATGATAATTACCATTGAAGAAAATGTCGGTTCCGATATTTTTCCAGATAAATGCATAGCTTGACCCTAAATAAAATATTGTTTCATCTATATATTCTGGAATGACATTTTGAGATTCTTTGAACCACTCTCTTATAATAATAAAATATTTTAGATAAAAAATTAATTGTCTAATATTTCTCGATTTTGTAAAGCCCTGGTTGTCAATTGAGGATTTAATTATATTTTTTAAAATACCCAATCCGCTTTCAAGATAGTTTTTTTCATTTTTATAAGCTAAGCCAGCTAAAATTATAGCAGAACAACCAATTAATTTATTTTCCAATGTATTTGAGGATCTAATATCACTTAATAAATGATTAGTTTGTTTTTGAATCATGTGATCGAACATTAAACGATATTCTTTGTCACTGTCTTGATAGGTAAGCTGGTGATTGGATAGCCACGCAATTATTCTTTTAGCAGTTAAATCAAATTCCCAACTATCTTTGTTATATTTACTATTCTCTTTTACCCAATTTTTGATGACTGACTGTGTAGTTTCTTTTGAAGATTTTAAATCAAGACTGAAAAACCAAAAAAAATTATTTAATTTTTCGTAGTCTTTTGATTTCATTTTGTTTTGCCAAATAGACTCAACAGCAAAATCTTCAATTCGATATTTTTTATTTTGATATTTTATAATTGAAGAGAGAAGGTAGGGACTTGGTTTGTATTGAAAATAATTGTCGAAAGTTTTTGAAATTTTTTTTTCGTAAAGATTAGAATTTTGATAAATTTTTTTAAAATTATCTTTTAAACCAAAATAAAATTGGCCAAAAAAACCTAAGGAATTTGCATTAATCATTAACTTATTTTAGTTTTAATAAATCAATATTCTTTTTTATATCTCCGTCATTACTTTTGAATACGGTTGTACCTGAAACAAGAATATTTGCTCCAGCATCAATAGCAATTTTGCAATTTTCAAAATTTATTCCACCATCTATTTCAATATCAAAATTCAAATTTTTTTCTCGTTGAATTTTTTTAAGCTGTTTAATTTTATCTAGAACCTCTGGCATAAATTTTTGACCTCCAAAACCTGGATTAACACTCATGATTAAAACCAAATCTATTTGATCTAAAAATTCAGTAATTAGTTCAATTTTCGACTCTGGATTAAGAGAAACTCCGACCTTCTTTTTTAAATCTTTAATCGTTTTAATTGATTCTCTCAAGTTTTGAGTTGCTTCTGGGTGAATTGTAATGATATCTGCTCCTGCGTCTGCATACGCTTCTATGTATTTATGCACCGGTGAAATCATCAAGTGTACATCAAACTTTAAAGAGCAGTGCTTTCGAAGGGCTTTAATAACTGGGGGACCAATGGTTAGATTTGGAACAAAATGACCATCCATGACATCAACATGGATCATATCAGCACCACCTTCTTCTAATCTTTTAATTTCAATACCTAATTGACTAAAATCAGCAGATAAAATTGACGGTGAAATTTGTATATTTTTCATTGATAGCTAGATTTACTAGTATCAATTTTTAAAATTTAATTGAATCAAAAAATTGATAAATTTGTCTCGATATTTCACTTTCGAGAGGAAATGATAGCATCCCCATAACAGAATAGCCCAAGATCCAAGGCATTAAATAAAATCTAATCATATAAAAAAACCAAGCCACATATAAAGGTACCAAAGGCCCAATAATGAACGATGGGGTCAGAGGCTTAAATAGTCTGATTAAAGGATTTGTATATTTAACAAAGACCCTCATAAAAAAAAATTCAGAGTCTTCTCTTTGAAAGATGTTCATTGCAACTCTACCGATCAGTGTCCACATGATTATGCCAAAGAAATAATCAATAAAATATATAAACGGGTGAAAGTTTGCTGACATTTAAGATTTATATTTGAAATTGAAAAGAAAGAAAAGGGGCGAAATTAATCGCCCCTTATAAAGTTTATTTACTGTTTTCCAAGAATTGTTTTACCACTTGGTACACGTACTTCATCAACCATTTTTTGAGTTGCTTTGTCTGGCTCTTGAGTCATTAAACTCACAACCACCATCGCAACCAAACTAACAGCTGATCCGAAGATACCAAATGTTAATTGAGTAATTCCTAGGAATCCACTTCCACCAGTTCGTACCCAAACTAAGTACCAAGTACCAGCAGCTAGACCTCCTAACATACCAGCAATAGCACCTTGTCTGTTAGCTCTCTTCCACCATACACCAAGTACAAGTGGGAAGAACAATCCTGACATTGCAAAATCAAATGCCCAGATAACCGAACCTAAGATACCTTGGATCTCCATTGCCGCAATAGTTGCTCCAGCAAAACCAATTACTACAAGCAATACCCTTGCAACAACTAGTCGTTTTGCAGTTTCCGCTTTTGGATCAATGATCTTATAGTAAACATCATGTGATATAGCATTTGCAATTGCTAGAATCAAACCATCGGCTGTTGACATGGCAGCTGCCATACCTCCAGCGGCAACCAGACCTGAGATTACGTAAGGTAATCCAGCTATCTCTGGTGTTGCTAATACAACGGCTTTACCACCCATGAAGAACTCGTTTAATTCAACTGTTCCATTTCCATTAAAGTCGCTGATAAACATTAGGTTTGCTGTATTCCAGTTTTGATACCAATCTATCGCTTGAACCTCTGCTACTGATTTACCGATAATACCCGTAGATAAATTCGGATCTAACAAAGATAATTTAGATAGTGTAGCTAACATTGGAGCAGAAGAATAAAGTAGGAAGATAAAAAATAGTGACCAACCTACTGATTTTCTAGCTGCTTTTACACTTGGAGTAGTAAAGTATCTCATCATCACGTGAGGTAATGATGCTGTTCCCATCATCATCGCCAGTGCTAATGAAATAAATGCCCAAGGTGAAGCGTTAACTGCAGAGTGAGCCTTAGTTATTCCTGCTAAGCCTTTAGGTACCGTTGCTAGATCAGCAGCTGAGTTTTTAACAAAACCAAACTGTGCTTCTAACTCACCAATTCTAGCTACTTCATCAGCTAACATAAAGTGAGGGAAGAAACCCGCACCTATTTTGTTACTGATCCAGAATACTGGAAGCAAGTAAGCTATAATTAGTACAATATATTGCGCAACCTGTGTCCAAGTTACCCCTCTCATACCACCTAACATTGAACATAATAAAATACTTATTAGTCCAATATAAACTGCGTATTGGAATGGGATATCAAGTGCAACAGATGCAATAGTACCTGTAGCGTTAATTTGTGCTGTTACATAAGTAAATGAAGCAACGGTTAAAACCACTACCGCACTAAACCTAGCCAAATTACCACCGTATCTTGTACCTATAAAATCTGGAACTGTGTAACAGCCAAATTTTCTTAAGTAAGGTGCTAATAAAGATGCAACTAACACGTAACCACCAGTCCAACCTACAAGTAGAGCCATATAACCGTAACCTTTAAAGTAAATACCTCCAGCCATTGCAACGAATGAAGCACCAGACATCCAGTCTGCTGCTGTGGCCATTCCGTTGAATACTGTTGGTACCTGTCTTCCAGCTACGTAATATGCATCCGCTTGGGCTGTTCTTGATAGCCAACCGATTAATGCATAGATGAATACAGTAAATGCTACAAAAGCGATACCGATCGCCTTCGCAGTCATACCCATCTGCTCTGCAATTGCCATTAAAATTATAAAACCTATAAACCCTCCGGTATAGATTCCATAAACTTTAGGCAAGTTATCAATGAAATTAGTACTTTTCATTATTCATCCTCTCTTTCGCTAAAGCCGAACTCTTCGTCGATCTTTTCTTGTCTATTCGCAAACCAGAAAATAAGGATTACAAATGCTCCAAGAGATCCCTGACACGTAAACCAATATGTCCACGGATAACCGAAAGGTCCTGTGACCTCGTTCATTTCAGCTCCAAAAAGGAAGATGCCAATTGAGAATACAAACCAGATTGCTAACGTTATCATCAGCAAACCTCTGGATTTCTCCCAATGTTTTTCTTGATTTGACATATTTACCTCTCTATTTAGTTATAACTGGCAAAACCATAACCATTATGAGGCTTTTGAAAAGACCTAAATTTAACCATAATAGGTACTTATTTACTGACTTTTTTAGGGTATAAATGCCACATACGGCTCAGATTATGTCAAAATACAAGTTAACTTGGAAAGATCTAACAGCAACGGATTTTAAGACATATTTGTTAGCAATGTTTAAAGCGTTTATTCCAAAAAAAAAAATTAAGAATTTAGATGAACTTGAAACTTTTATTCAAACTAAATCTGCATGGGTAACCCAAGTAACTTTGTATAATTATTTAAAAACTCGAATGGGAACTCGGTATGTTCTTCATTTTGAAAATGATAAGTTTATGGGCTCAGTTAATCTTGCGAAATGGAATATTTATTCTGTGGCACTTCAAGATTTATCTCTTTATACTTTCTCTTATTTGAGGGTTAATTTCAATTTTCAAGACACTGATAAAGCAAAAGAGATTTTTAATAAAATTTTAGATGATGAAATTTCGAATAAAATGCCATTAGACGTTGTTGACCAGGCTAGAATTGATTTTGAAGATAGATTTCAAAATATTAACTGGGATACTTATCATACAGATCTACCGTTTAATCCAAGCGCACTCTCATTGTATAAATGGGCACCAATTGCTGAAGAGTTAAAAACCTTAGATCGTAAAATTGTCCTAAACTCTATGATATTAAAGTGGGATGTAATTAAACAAGAATTTCAGAACTTAGTTCAGTTTTAAATATTTTTTCTATTATCGACTAAGCTTTCGACAACACTTGGATCAGCTAAAGTAGTGGTGTCACCTAATTGTCCATGCTCGTTTGCAGCAATTTTTCTCAAAATCCTTCTCATTATTTTACCTGATCTAGTTTTTGGAAGACCCGGAGTAAAGTGTATTAAGTCAGGAGTTGCTAGAGGCCCAATTTGTTTTCTGACCCAAAGTTTTAAATCTCTTTCAAGATCTCCATTTTCAGTTTCTCCTGCATTTAAAGTGACATAACAATACAAACCATTTCCTTTAATATCGTGTGGATAACCAACTACAGCTGCTTCAGCAACTTTTGGATGAGCAACAAATGCACTTTCAATCTCAGCAGTACCTAGATTATGTCCAGATACAATAATTACATCATCAACTCGTCCTGTGATCCAGTAATATCCATCTTTATCTCTCCTACAGCCATCCCCAGTAAAATATTTACCATTAAACTGAGAAAAATAAGTGTCGATAAATCTTTGATGGTCTCCATAAACAGTTCTCATTTGACCTGGCCATGATTGAGCAATACAAAGCCTTCCTTCGCCAGCGCCTTTTATCTCTTTGCCGTTTTTATCAACGATAACAGGCTTAATTCCATAGAACGGTTTTGTAGCTGAACCAGGTTTTAATGGAATAGCTCCAGTTTGAGGAGCTATTAGTATTCCACCTGTTTCCGTTTGCCACCAAGTATCTACAATAGGAGACTTTGAGTTCCCAACTGTTTTGTAATACCACATCCAAGCCTCTGGATTAATCGGTTCACCAACAGTACCAAGCAACTTAAGAGACTTTCTAGAGGTTTTTTTAACCGGTTTATCACCTTCACGCATTAAAGCTCTGATTGCTGTAGGAGCGGTATAGAAGATATTTACTTTATATTTATCAACGATCTGCCACCACCTTGAAGTGTCAGGATAATTAGGAATTCCCTCAAACATTATTGTTGTAGCACCATTAGCAAGGGGTCCATAAATAATATAACTATGACCCGTTACCCATCCAATATCAGCAGTACACCAATAAATATCTTTTGGCTTATAGTTAAAAATATATTGATGGGTCATTGATGCATATACCATATACCCACCCGTAGTATGAAGAACTCCTTTTGGTTTACCAGTTGATCCTGAGGTATATAAAATAAATAAAGGATCCTCAGCATTCATTTCTTCAGGTTCACAATGATTTGAAACATCTTTAATTAAATCATGATACCAAACATCTCTTTCCTCATTCCAATTGATGTAATTTCCTGTTCGTTTAACTACAATACATTTTTTTACATTTGGACAACTTGTTAGAGCTTCATCAGTTGTATATTTTAGTGGAATAGTTTTTCCTCCTCTAACTCCCTCATCAGCAGTGATTATATATTCAGACTCGCAATCATTTACTCTTCCCGAAATCGATTCTGCAGAAAAACCACCAAATATAATTGAATGGACTGCTCCAATTCTAACACATGCCAGCATTAAAATTGCAAGCTCTGGGATCATGGTTAAATAAATTGTAACACGATCTCCTTTTTTAATTCCAAGTTTTTTTAAACCATTTGCAGCTTTGGAAACTTTTTGGTGTAATTGTTTATAAGTTATTTTTTGACTATCTTTCGGATCATCGCCAACCCAAATAATTGCAGTTTTATCTTTTTTATCTTTTAAATGTCTATCAATACAGTTAGCTGAAGCATTCAAAGTTCCATCTTCATACCATTTAATTTTTACTTCTTTAGTGCTGTATTTAACATCTTTAATTTTTTTATAAGGTTTTATCCAAGTAATTCTTTTTCCTTCTTTTCTCCAAAAATCATCGTTACTTTTGATAGATTGTGAATATTTTTGTTGGTACTTACTTTTATTTGCTAAACTTGCTTTTACCCATTCTGGTTTAGTTTTTATAACTATTTCAGGAGGAGAAGAACCATTCTCTTTTTTAGTCTTCTTTTTGCTTTTTGTTTTTTTTTTGATTTTGTTTGAAACCTTTTTTACTTTAGTTCTTTTCTTAACTTTTTTAGAAGATTTTTTTTTTACTTTAGGTTTTTTTTTCTTTTTTTTAGGCATGTGTAAATTTTTTTTTTAAATTCTACTCATGTTATTTATGATTTTCCAGCTTTTATAATCGATTGGCATTACAGATAGTCTGCTCTGTTTAATCAACGCTAAATCGCCTAATTCCTTATGTTTTTTTATCTCTTCTAAGGTAACTGGTTTTGCTAGTTTCTTTTTAAACTTAACCGTAACAGCAACAAAGCGCCCACTTTTATCAGTTTTGTCTAAGTAGTGCTCTTTAATGACCTCAACAATACCTACAATTTCTTTACCAATATTTGAATGATAAAAAAAACAAAGGTCACCTTTTTTCATTGACTTTAAATTTTTTGCAGCTTGATAATTTCTTACCCCATCCCACGGTGCCCCTTTGGCACCTGACTTTATTTGTTGATGAATAGACCATACATCTGGTTCAGATTTCATTAACCAGTATTGCATTATAATTGAACCCCAGCACCTTTCAAAAAAGCAGCATTCTCATCAAGGGGCCATCTAGGTTTTGCAGGATGATCTAATTGACTAAACTCTTTTAATTTAAATTTCTCTAAACCAACCATTGCTATCATGGCGGCATTATCTCCACAAAGTTCTATTGGTGGAAAAATACTTTGATAATTTTCCTCCTCACATAAACTGATTAGCATATTTCTAATATTTTTATTAGCAGCTACTCCTCCAGCAACTACAAAATTTTTTTCAGTTAGAGCATTTTGTTTTTCAAATTCTTTAAAAGCAACTTTAGTTTTTTTATATAAAATTTCCTCTATAGTTCTTTGAAAAGATGCAGCTAGATCAAATTTTTCCTGATCTGTTTTAATATTTTTAGTTATTCTTAACACAGCCGTTTTAAGACCAGCAAAAGACAAATTACAACCACCTTTACTAAAAATAGGTTTTGGTAAATCATATTTATTAGGATCACCTTTTTTTGCTAAAATTTCAATTTGTGGACCACCTGGAAATTCAATACCTAAAAGTTTTGCAGTTTTATCAAATGCTTCTCCCAAAGCATCGTCAATGGTTGTGCCTAATCTTTTATATTTTCCTAATCCTTGAACATTTAAAAATTGTGAATGTCCACCTGAGATCAACAAAAGTAAATAGGGATAGTTTAAATTTGAATTCAACTTAGGACTTAATGCATGACCCTCTAAGTGGTTAACTGCTATAAAGGGTTTATTTATTGAAGCTGCAAAAGCTTTTCCAAAACTTAAACCAACAGACAGACAAACAATCAAACCAGGTCCTGCAGTGGATGCTACGGCATCAATTTCATTAATTTTTTTTCCACTGTCATTAATAGCTTTTTGAACAATCCAATCAATTTTATCAATATGTGCTCGTGCAGCTAATTCTGGAACCACTCCTCCAAATTCCTTATGTACTTCAACTTGGCTTGAAACGACACTTGATAAAACTACCGGACTCCCTTGATCATTTTGAGTTATAATTGATGCAGCCGTCTCATCACAGCTCGTTTCTATTCCGAGAATTAAGGGTTTTTTGCTCATTCAAATAGTTTTTAATAATTGTACAATCTCAATACAAGTAAGAAATAAATATATTTATGAATAGTAAAATTATCATTGGTTCTAGAGGCAGTAAGCTGGCTATGCTTTATGCCCAAAAAGCCAAAGATCAAATTGTCAAAAGTACTGATTTAATTGATGAAGATGTTGTAATAAAAAAAATAAAAACAAAAGGAGACGAGATTAAGGATACAAGATTGTCAGAAGTTGGTGGTAAAGGATTATTTTCAAGCAATATTGAAAAAGAACTTCAAGATAAAAATATCGACATTGCAGTTCACGCACTCAAAGATATGCCAGCTTTTGAAACTCAAGGTCTTAAAACAGATGTATTCTTAGAAAGAAACGATGCAAGAGAAATTCTTATCACAAAGGATAAACAAAAATTAAATGAATTAAAAAAAAACTCTATAATTGGAACCTCATCTTTTAGAAGAGAATATCAAATTAAAAAAATCAGATCAGATCTTGAATGTAAACTTATTAGAGGGAATGTTGATACACGAATTAAAAAACTTAAAGATGGAACCTATGACGCAATAATCTTATCCTATGCAGGAATTAAATTTTTGAATTTTGACAGTGAAATTTCAGAAATATTTTCTCCTGAAAAAATAATTCCAAGTGCTGGACAAGGTATAATTGCACTTCAATGTAGAGAGGACGATGAGGAAATAATCTCAGTTTTAAAAAAAATAAATCATAACGAAACATCTATGAGAGCACATGTTGAGAGAAATATTTTAAAAGTTTTGGAAGGCGACTGCGAAACCGCAGTTGGAGCCCACTCTATAATAAAAGATGATAAAATTATTGTTGAAGCTGAATTATTTTCTTTAGATGGCTCGAAAAGATATTATGAAAAAAAAACTGGCAAAGTTGAAGACTTTAGCCAAATTGGCAAAGAAGTAGGTCAAATTTTAAAAACAAAATCTAATAATTCTTATAAAAGATAATATGCATATTTTACTAACAAGACCTTTAGAAGACTGCTCTGAAATGATAGTCAAATTCAAATCCTTAGGTCATCAAGTTTCCCACCTTCCTTTATTAAGTGTTGAGGAAGTAGTTCACGACGAAATAAATTTTGCAGACTTCAATGGATTTATCTTCACTAGTGCTAATGCTGTAAAATTTTTAAATCATGATGAAATTAATAAGACAATCAAATGTTTCTGTGTAGGAGAAGAAACTGAAAAAAAAGCAAGAAGTTTTGGTTTTCAAAATACAATTGCAGCTGAAGGTAATGTTTCAAATTTAAAAGAATTAATCTTGCAAAACCATAATTCATCTAGTGGTCAGTTACTTTATGTGAGTGGAGAAACAATATCAGTCGATCTTGACCAGCAGTTAATAAAAGAAGGTTATAGTATCAAGAGGATTATAAATTATAGGGTCAACCATAATCATAATTTTAATGAAGACTTTGTTAAAGAATTAAAACAAAATATGCCTGATATGGTCTATGTTTACTCTCAAAACAGCGGATCAAGCTTTTTAAACTTTATCAAAATTCATCAACTAGAAAGTTTTTGGATGGATACGAATTTAATGTGTATAGGTGAAAAAACCTCATTAATACTGAACGAAATTAAATGGAAAAAGATATTTCTTTTTAATCCTGGAGAAGAGGAGTTTTTGTTATATAAAATTTAGCCATGGACATAATAAATAATTTTTCTGATATATTTTTATCAGTTTGGAATAAGGGTATTCTTGGAGTTGATATTTTTCAAATCGTAATTGGTATTGCTATTTTTTTAGTTTTTCTCATTTTTAGGGGCCTGATCAGTAAATTAGTTATTAAAAAATTAGAAATTATTTCTAAAAGAACCACAAACAAATTGGACGATACTTTTGTTCGCGCTTTAGAAGGCCCGGCAAGATTTTTACCAATCGTTTTAGGTTTTTTTATTGCAAGCTATTACATGACTTTTTCCGCAGAAGGTAGAGATGTAGTAGATACTATTAATAGAACATTGATAACTATTTTAATATTTTGGGTTATTCATCAAATAATCGAACCTGTATCTTATATATTAAGTGGACTAGATAAACTTTTAACAAGAGAACTCATTGGATGGATAATAAAGTCCTTAAAAGTATTAATTTTTATACTTGGTTTAGCTGCAGTTCTTGAGTTATGGGGAATTAAAATTGGCCCAATTATTGCAGGTCTTGGTTTGTTTGGTGTTGCAGTGGCTCTAGGTGCACAAGATTTATTTAAAAATTTAATTTCAGGAATTTTAGTATTAGTTGAAAAAAGATTTAAAATTGGAGATTGGATAGCAGTTGATGGAATAATAGAAGGGATAGTTGAAAAAATTGGCTTTAGGTCAACAACAATTAGAAAGTTTGATAAGTCTCTAGCAATTATTCCAAACTTTCAGTTCGCAGAAAATGCAGTCATAAACGTAAGTGAAACTTCAAATTGGAGAGTGAGGTGGATTATTACTCTTCAGTATGACTCTACAATTGAGCAATTAAAAAAAGTAAGAGACGAGATAGAAGAATATATAAATAAAAGTGAAGACTTTAACCAAGCAACAGGAGTTGCTGTTAGAATAGAAAAATTTTCAGATAGTTCTATTGATTTGCTGGTGAGGTGTTTTACGAACTCTAATAGTTGGAGTAATTCTCTAGAAGTGAAAGAGAGATTAGCAATTGAAATTAAACAGATAGTTGAGAAAAATGGTGCTTCTTTTGCTTTCCCAAGTCAGTCGATTTATGTCGAAAAAAAATGATAGCAATTTTTTATTTAGTTTTACAAATTCTAAAACTTTACTCATATGTTGTAATAGCAAATGTAGTTGTAAGTTGGTTAATTGCCTTTAACGTTTTAAATACCCAAAACAGATTTGTTTATTCTCTTTTAGAATTAACCTACAGACTTACAGATCCAATTTTAAACAAAATCAGACGTTTTATACCTAATTTAGGATCTTTAGACATATCTCCCGTAATTCTTCTACTATTGATTTGGTTTATTGAAATGTGTATGAAGCTCTACATCGCGCCAATGATTTTTTAGAAAGATAAAATGATTTTAATAGATGGGAAGAAAGCTGCTGCAGAATTAAGACAAGAGCTTAAGCATGAAGTCACAGGATTAAAAGCAAAATACAATAAAGTACCTGGCTTAACAGTCATTCTTATAGGTGATTTAACTCCAAGCCAAATTTATGTACGTAACAAAGAAAAATCAGCTAATGAAGTAGGTTTAAAATCTGAAGTTATTAAATATCCAGATTCAGTCGAGGAAAAAACAGTATTAGAAAAAATTAAAGAATTAAATAAGGATGAGACAGTTTCAGGAATTCTAGTTCAACTGCCACTTCCAAAACATATTGATAAACAAAAAGTAATTGAAACAATTTTACCCTCAAAAGATGTTGATGGTTTTCATCCAACGAATGTTGGAAATCTTTCTTCTGGATATGAAAGTTCAGTACCATGTACTCCTTTGGGTTGCTATTTATTGATCAAAAAAGTTGAACCTAATTTAAATGGAAAAAAAGCAGTAATAGTTGGAAGATCAAATTTAAATGGAAAGCCAATGACCCAACTTCTCTTAAAAGAAAATTGCACAGTAACAATTACTCATTCAAAAACTAAAGATTTAAAAGCTGAATGTTTAGAAGCAGATATAATAGTTGCAGCAGTTGGAATTCCAGAACTTGTTAAAGGCGATTGGGTTAAAAAAGATACTATTGTTATTGATGTTGGTATTAATAAAACTGACAAAGGAATTGTTGGGGATGTGGATTTTGATGAAGTTTCTAAAAATGCAAAAGCTTTAACGCCGGTTCCAGGTGGTGTAGGCCCAATGACAATCGCTTGTTTATTGAAAAATACCATAGAGTGTTTCAAAAGAACGCAAATTTAGCAATTAAATCTCACAATTTATTCTGTTAATCTAAGATATGAAAAAACCAAAGTATCCATACAGGATTGCCATAATTTTTCTTTTACTAACTTTTCCAACAATTGGAGCTACTCAACTGGGTTGGTACCTTCACGACCAGCAAACAGGTTTTGATTATGGAATGATTGTAGGTACAGTTTCAGTAGTTTATGCAGCTTACTTACTGTACGAAAAAAAATGGAGAGAGGAAGACGAAGATTAGTTTATGGAAAAAATAATTTTTTTTGGCTTAGTAATACCAATTATGGCTTATGTACTATATTTAGGTGGTATGGCAATAATGAACGGATTTAATGCTAAAGAAGCCAATAGAGCAGAAAAAGAAGAGATCGAAGCGGAGACTAAATCAACCATTTCAACCGACAATAGTTCATTAAGTGATGAGTTAGCAAAATTAAATAGTTTGCGTGAAAGTGGAGTGCTAACCCAAGAAGAGTTTGAGAAAGCAAAAAACAAATTACTAAATTCTTAAGATGATAAAAATTATTCCCAATAAAAATAATATTGGGGCTGAGATTGACACTGATCTTCAAAAACTTTCAAAAGAAAATTTCAAAATCATTATTAATGCTCTAAATAAATATGGAATGATTTTTTTTAGAAGACAAAATCTTTCCCCTAAACATTATGTTGAGTTTGCTAAAAATTTTGGAAAACTTGCAGATTATCCAAGATTAAAAGGATTAAACAAAAAATATCCTCAGATAACTGTTGTTCAAAGAAAAGAAAGCGATAAAGGACCAAGTTTTGGTGAACAGTTTCACACAGATTCTATTTATACAAAAAAACCACCAAGATTTACTATGTTGCTATCAAAATTAGTTCCCAAAAAAGGAAAAGCAAATACAGAGTTTTGTTCACAATATCATGCTTTTAAAAATCTAACTGAACCTATGAAACGAAAATTATCAAGTTTAAAAGGGGTTTATTCCTCTGAGGGTCCAATTTCAATTACCACAAAAGAGAGAGTAAAAGAGAAAGGGAAAAAAATAAAAGAATTAAAATCTACTCATAAAATTATAAGAAAAATAAGTTCAAATTATTCAATCTATTCTAGCCCAGGTCATTTAGTTGGATTTCAGCCAAAAATTAAAAATGAAGTTGATTTAAAAAAAAAATTATTCAAACACCAAATTAAAAAAAAATTTCAACATTCACTGGAATGGGAAAAAAATCAATTAGCTATTTGGGATAACAGATCCATGTTGCATCAAGCAACACCCTTTAAAGGTAATAGAATTATGCACAGAATAACAATTCTTTAATTTTTTTCCATTAACCACAAACTATCATTCGCTAAAAAATAAATTTTACCATTTTCAGGATGAACCTGGATATCTCTTAGCCTCCCAATTTTATTTTTAAAAATTAGACTTTCTTTAACATTTGATAGGTCACTAAAATCAAGAGCTCTAAGGGATTTATCTTTTAAAGAAGTTACCAAAGCGAGACCATTCCATTCTTTAAATTCTGAGCCCTTGTAAATTGTGATGGCACTAGTTGCAATTGAAGGAACCCAGTATTTAATAGCTTTTGTAAACCCAGGCTTCCATTTTGGTCCAATTTTGCTGCCTGAATAATTTGTTCCACCCCAACCTAAAATTTTCCATCCATAGTTTTCACCTTTTTTTGCCTCGCCAAACCAGTCGCCTCCTTTAGCGCCGTGATTACTCATATAAATTTTTCCATCAAAAGGAGATAGGGCTAAACCTTGAGGGTTTCTAATACCTATTTGATATATTTCTGGGAGCCAATCTGATTTTCCTTCAAACTTAGGATTATCTTTTGGAATACTTCCATCTAGATGAATTCTAATAATACTTCCAGGATGTTGAGATGGATCTTGTGCAATCATACCTTGTCCTCTTTCACCAGCAGATGCAAATAAATAATTGTCTTTAATAGCCAGTCTTGATCCAAAATGATAACCCGAGTCAATTGGAGGATTCGCCTGAAAGATATTTTCAAATTTTAACTCTCTTTTATCAAACATTGCCTTTGCGATTGAAGTACTTGTTTTCCAGTTTGATCTATTTTCTGAGTATGAAATCCAAACCGTATTGCCTTGATAAATAATATCTAGCAACCCACCTTGACCAACTACTAAAAAATCTAAATTATGTTTAACCTCGAAAATTTCTTTTGAAAGAATATTTATAATTTTAATTTTTCCACTTTTTTCAGTAACTAATAGCTCATCTTTATTTATAAAAGATGACCCCCAAGGATCATCGAGATCTGCAATTTTTTTAAAATTAAAATCATTCGAAAAACTATTTGAACTAATAAAAGTAAAAAAAATTATATATAAAAAATATCTAATCACTTTATGAAAGTTTAGATCTACCACCATCAACTGCAATTATCTGACCGGTAACCCAGGAACTATCTTCTGTAATTAAAAATTTTGCAAGTGATGCAGAGTCTTTTCCTTCTCCTAATCTTTTAAGAGGGTGAGCCTTTGCTATTCCTTCTGCAATAGCTGTATTTTTTAGCATTGGTTCTGCAATTTTAGATTTGGTAAGACTTGGAGCAACACAATTTACTCTGATATTTGGAGCAAATTCAGCAGCAAGAGAAACAGTTAAACCTTCAACAGCTGCTTTTGCAGATGCGATGATTGCGTGGTTAGTAAAACCCCTCTGTGCAGCAACAGTTGAAAATAAAACAATTGAGCCTTTATTTTTTTTCAAACTCTCTTGATAACCCTGGATAGCCTCAACTGCTGAATATAAATTTAGCTTCATACATTTATTGAAATCTTCCTCTTTCACCATTCGTAATGGTTTTAAATCAATAGAACCAACACAATAAGCAATACCTTTTATTTCTGGTACATCGGTTTTAACTTTTTCTATAAATCCTTCCTCTAAAACATCTGCAAGTGTGAATGGACATCCTAGCTTATCAGCTAAAGCGCTTACTTCACTTTCGTTCCTGGCAACTAAATGAATATCATAACCAGAGCTTTTTAATTGTTCAGCAAGACTAGAGCCAATAGATCCTGTCGCACCAAAAATAAGATATTTTTCTGACATAAAAAATTTTATTAGTTATATTTAACCATGAAGTTATTTTTTATACTTGGTAATCAATTATTTCCAACAAAATACATCGACCGCTTCAAAAAAGACCATACTTTCTTTATGGCAGAAGATAAAGGTTTATGTACCTATGAAAAACACCATAAGCAAAAAATTCTTTTGTTTTTATCTTCTATGCGATCCTACGCAGATAGTCTTAAGAAAAATAAATTTAAATTAGAATATTCAAAAATTGAAGACAAAGAATTTAGTGAAGATTATTTAAAAAAATTAAAAAAAATCATTGCCCAAAAAAAAATCAAGGCAGTATCTAGCTTCGAGATAGAAGATAAACCTTTTGAACAAAAGATTTCTTTATTTTTTAAAAAAGAGAAGATTGAATGGAATATCATTCAAACACCAATGTTTCTTAATTCTCGTGAAGAATTTAAAAAATATTTAGGAAACTCAAAAAAACCATTTATGGCAACTTTTTACAAAGAGGTAAGAAAAAAATCAGGAATACTAATGGGACCAGATGGCAATCCAATTGGTGATAAGTGGAGCTTTGATGAAGATAATAGAAATAAATTACCTAAAGATATTTCTATACCAAAATTGCCCAAAATTAATGAAACAAGTCACACAAAAAAATTGAAACCTATTATTGAAAAATTGTTTAAAGACCATCCAGGTAGCACAGATCATTTTTGGTTTGCAACAGAATATGATGATGTAGTCAAACTTTTAAATTTTTTTATTAAAGAAAAATCAAACTTATTTGGTGACTATGAGGATGCTGTAGATCAAAAAGATAACATTCTTTTTCACAGTGCTTTAAGTCCATATATTAACCTTGGGCTAATAACACCTGAATTAATAATTCACAAAGTTTTAGATTTTCATAAAAAAAATAAAATAAGAATGAATTCTTTGGAAGGTTATATCCGTCAGGTAATTGGTTGGAGGGAGTTTATGAGAGGTATTTATCAGGGTTATTCTAAAGAAATGGAAACTAGAAATTTCTTTAAACAAAATAGAAAAATGAAAAACTCTTGGTACGAAGGAAATACTGGCCTTCCACCATTAGACTATGCAATTAAGAATGCAGTCGATTATGGTTGGTCACATCATATCGAAAGATTAATGATCTTATCTAATATTATGAACTTGTGTGAGATTAAGCCTACCATTGTTTATAAATGGTTTATGGAAATGTTTGTCGATTCATCTGACTGGGTGATGGTTCCAAACGTTTATGGAATGGGACTGTTTAGCGATGGAGGTATTTTTGCAACCAAACCTTATATATGTGGATCCGCATATTTTATGAAAATGATGGATTTTAAAAAAGGAGAGTGGTGTAATACTATGGACGGACTTTATTGGAGATTTATAGATAGAAATAGAAAATTTTTTTTGAAAAATCCTCGTTTATCAATGATGGTTCGTATCTTTGATAAAATGAAAGATGAAAGAAAAAAACTAATTCTTTCAGAGGCTGATAAATTTATTAGACAAAATACTATTTAATGAAAAAAGAAAATTTGCCGTCTAAAACTTGTCCTGTTTGCAAAAGACCTTTTACATGGCGAAAAAAATGGAGGCTTAATTGGCATAAGGTAAAGTATTGTTCAAAAAAGTGCTCTAAGTGATCTACTTATCGTTATTCGTAATATCTTTTTTAGCAGCAACTATTTTACCATTTTCTTCCGAACTTACATTGGCAGGGTTAATTGTAACATCAAATTATGACAATTTATTATTGTTAATCGTTGCAAGCTTTGGAAATGTTTTAGGATCTGTTGTTAATTGGGCTTTAGGATTTTACTCAAGAAATCTTAGTTCAAAAAAATGGTTTCCATTTCAAGAAACACAAATAGAAAAATCATCAAAATGGTTTAGAAAGTTTGGCAAATGGTCTTTATTATTTGCTTGGGTCCCTGTTTTAGGTGATCCGTTAACTTTAATTGCAGGTTTATTGAGAGTTAAATTTTTAGATTTTATTGTTTTAGTAGCAATTGGAAAAGTAAGTAGATATCTTGTTATCTTCTATTTGATTGGTTAAGTGATGAATGTAAAAATTGAAGACCCAAATTATATCAAAGATATAAATTATTATTCTAAAACACTTTGTGATAATTATAAAAACTTTTATGAACAACAAATTTTTTGAATGGGCAGGGGTTATAACCGCAATATTGTATTCTTTGTTTGTTGCATCAAATATTGGAATAGAGTTCTTTGGTTTTTGCTTGTTGCTTTTATCAGCAATTTTAATTGGAATTTGGGCTTATAGAGGAGGTCATAAAGGTATTTTATTTTTACAATTTTTCTATGCAACTGCAGGAATCATTGGAATGATTAGATGGTATTAGCTGAAAGTTGAAATTATTTTTGGAATATAATTTTTAAAATTAAAGAACCCTTTATTACAGTATTGCCAAGAAATTCGATCAAGATCTCTGTATAAAAATTCTATCTTTAAATTATTAGAATTTAGATAATCTAAATTTTCTCCAACAGCTGGATACAATCCGTAGCAATTTTCAATATTGTTAATTTCATTAATATTAATTACCTCAGAGTCAATTTTTTTATCTTTTAGCCTTTGCTTTTGGTCTTCCACTAAAAGAGACTTAAATTTCACTAATCTTTCACTGAGCTTGATAGATCTATTTTCATTTTTATTAGAAACTATATAAATTTTTTTAAAAAAATTTTTGTTAAAGTCAGTGATTTCAAATGAGAGATTATTTTCAAAAATTATAAGATTTTTTTCCTTAATGTCTTGAGGGTTGCTAAATTCTTGATTTATAACCGAGTAAGATCTTTCAGAGTTTTTTGGAGGAGCGTTTTCATTTAATTTTATATTTTGAAATCTATTATTGGTAAATTTTTTAATATTCCACTCGCTTGCTAAATAATGCTTACCTTGTGTTTGAATTCCAGCGACCCACCTCCATCCTAGGGTGTTCGATGCAGCATCTCCATCATACAGATGTTGCATAAAAAACTCAGCACCTAGTTGCCATGGTAACTCTAGAGTAAAAATCCAAATACTTGCAAACCACATTCTGGTATGGTTATGAAGATAATTATTTTCTTTAAGCTCATTTACCCATACATTAAAACACTCAATATTTGTTTTACCTTCGATGGCATTTAAATATTCTTTATTATCCTTTAATTCTTCTTTTATTTTTTTTAACTTTATTAAATAATCATCCCAAACATTAGGTCTTAGTTCAAGCCAACCTTTCCAATAAGTACGCCACAAAACCTCTTGGATAAACTTTTCATTTTTTGCAAAAGAAAATTTATTAAGAGATTTATTTATGATTTCTTTTTCGCTTATTATCCCGTGTGTGATGTAAGGGGATAGACAGGATACATTAGATCTATTCTCTGACCCAAAATCAAAATTTCTTAACTTAGAATATTCAGAAAGATTATTTTCCACAAAATGATTTAATTTTTCAATGGCTTTCGCCCTCGAAGCCTCAAATAACATATTTAGATTACCTAGATTTTTTTTTCTTTAGACCTAATTTGTCACTATGCCTTAATCTAAGAACAACAATTGCTCCAGCAATTAACAGTATAGCCACTGCCTCATAGACAAGAGCGGTAGGATCCATTTCTTTGCCTTGTAGAATAATAAACCTAGCAAGAGCTGTTATTGCAATAAGAAGTGGTAAGGTAATACTTATAGATTGTTGATTCCAAAAAACTCTCACCATCGCTAGTACCTCTAAATATAGAAACATTAAAAGCAAATCAGCTAATGTAACTAGTTGATTTGTAAACATATTTGAAATTTCAATACCAACAGCAATAATAGTGCTGATTAAAATAATGCACATTAATCCTAACTGTAAGTTTTTCGCTATCTTATCCATTACTTATCTTTACTAAATGGGAGCCATTTTTCAAACACTGATTTTGAAGGCCCATCATAAGGAATAGAGTAAGAATTTGGGTTTGGACTTGTTAAAACCTCAATTCCTTTTGAAAAAACAAAAATAAATACAATTACAAAAACAATGACCATTATTTTAAATGGATCAAAATTTTTTGTTCGAAAAACACTAGCAGATCTTTCCTCTGCCCTGTGGAATTGTTTGAATGTCATATATACAGCAAATATTAAACCAATGTGAGCTAAAAAAAGTCCAGCCCAGCCAAATGCAAAAGTTGTATATGAAAATACATACAAACTAAAAACAGTAGTCCAAATAAAACTTAGGACCAAAAGAATTTGTAATCTAACTGTTTTAGGAAGGGCACGAAGATCATTTTTGCTGTCATCAAATAAAATATTAGCAGTATCTCTCATCCAATTTTTTAATGATTCCATAATTTTAAGATATAGCTTTAAACTAATTTGACAAACGATAAATTGACCTAAGATTAATTAAGAACGCAGTTTTTTCTTGTGATAATTAATAAATTTTTCAACATTTGACTTATTAAACGTTTTATTTTCCTCGAACGAAACTTTTTTCATTGAGTAAGCTGTGCTCTTAGTTTGTCTAGAATTAATTGTAACATTTCCTTTATAAAGTTTTAGTTTCACAGAACCGTTTACCTTATTTTTTTTTAGATCTACAATTTTTTGTAGTTTAAATCTTTCTTTAGAAAACCAGTAACCATTATAAATAAGTTCGGCATATCTAGGCATGATTTGATCTTTTTTATGCATGGTGTCTTTATCTAAGGTTACAGACTCTATGGCTCTATGTGCATGAAGCAATAGAGTACCTCCAGGAGTTTCATAAACCCCTCGCGACTTTATACCAATGAATCTATTTTCCACTAAATCAACTCTCCCAATTCCATTTTTACCTGCGAGTTTGTTTAATTTTTCTAATAATTTTGCTGGAGAAAGTTTTTTTCCATTAACAGCAAATGGATCTCCGTTTTTAAAATTGATAGTAACAAAAGAAGCTTTATTTGGTGCCTTTTCAGGTGAAACTGATCTTTGAAAAATAAATTCTGGAGCAGAGTTTTTTGGATTTTCTAAAAGCTTACCTTCAGTAGAGGTGTGAAATAAATTATCATCAACTGAAAAAGGTGGAGCACCTTTTTTATCCTTTGGAATAGCTATGTTGTGTTTTTTTGCATAATTAATTAGATCAGTTCTAGATTTTAAATTCCATATTCTCCACGGTGCTATGATTTTTATTTTTGGTCCAAAGTAATGATATCCTAGTTCAAATCTTACTTGGTCGTTTCCTTTACCAGTTGCTCCATGAGAGACTGCGTATGCTTTAAATTTCTTAGCAACTCTGATTTGATCTTTAGCTATAAGTGGTCTTGCGATAGACGTACCTAACAAGTAGATACCTTCATAAATAGCATGACCTCTGATCATTGGATAAACATAATCTTTTACAAAGACATCTTTTAAGTCTTTAATAATTATTTTTGTTACACCAAATTTCTTTGCATTAGAGATTATTTTTTTTCTATTAATCTCTTGCCCTACATCTGCAGTGTAACAAATTACTTCTGCATCATAATTTTCTTGGAGCCACTTTAAAATAATAGAGGTATCAAGCCCTCCAGAGTATGCGAGGACAATTTTTTTTTTTGATTTCATTAAATTAACTGCAAGCTTTTCGAGATGCGTTATAAGCCTTTGTAAATCCTAGTAATGAATAATGATCAATTGTTTGAGAGCCTTTTTGATTATATCCAGTGACCATTAATCTAGATCCTTTTCTCATTTGCTTAATCATTTTTAATTCAATTTTATTATCGGCAATCCAAGCAAAGCCTTGTTCTTTAATATCAAATTTAAACTTATTTTTACCTGAAGCTGCAGTAACAGAGTTGCTTTTGTTAAATTCATAGCCTGGGGTAACACTTACTTCATTAGTAATACTTTCGTTTGGTCTAAAGGCTACAAATAATTTTGCATCTCTCTTGTTTGATTTTGGTGCTTGCAAGATAGGTGAGGATTGCGCAAAACAAACTTTTCCACTTGCTTCAGAAACTACCATTGCTTCCCAATCTTTGTACTTGCCTATTTTTTTTACTTCTTGCGCCTGAAGTTGACCAAAGCTTGCTAAAAACAAAATAGTAAAAAATGTTATAATTTTTTTAATTAAGGACATGGATTTGGGTAAATTTTTTGAACGTGGTTAATTTCTTTAATGACATCATCTGATAGATTAACATTTACACTTTCTATATTTGTTTTCAACTGCTCCATTGTTGTTGCTCCAATAATTACACTAGTCATAAAGTCCTGTATTTCACAAAATTTGATAGACATTTGACTCATATCAAGATTATGTTTTTTGCTTATATTGTAATAAAGCTCTACTGCTTCTTCAGTATTTGGCTTTCTGTATCTTGTCCAAAAATCAAAATCTCTTTCCATTCTAGATCCTTTTGGAAATTTTTTATTTCTGTATTTTCCACTTAGATAACCACTTGCAAGTGGAGAATATGATAGGCATCCGATTTCCTCTCTTATTGATACTTCTGCTAATCCAACTTCATAGGATCGATTCAATAAACTATATGGATTCTGGATTGACATCATTCTTGGTAAATTTTTGTCCTTAGAAAGTTTAAGAAAACTCATTGTTCCCCAAGGGGTTTCGTTTGATAAACCAATATGCCTAATTTTACCTTGATCTATGTATTTATTTAATTCTCCCAATACATCTTCAAATTGGTTCCAATTGTTTTCCTTGTGGACGTAACCTAATCTTCCAAAATTATTTACTTTTCTTTCTGGCCAATGAAGTTGATATAAATCTACATAATCTGTTTTAAGTCTCTTGAGACTATTATTTAATGCAGTCTCTAAGTTTGTACCAACAAAACTATTTTCTCCATTTCTCAAATAATCCCGAGCAGGTCCAGCAACTTTGGTTGCAAGAATTACCCCATCTCTTTTTTTGGTTTTCTCAAACCAGTTTCCAATAATTTCTTCAGTGTCCCCGTAAGTTTCTTTTCGTGGAGGAACAGCGTATAATTCTGCAGTGTCCCAAAAATTTACTCCCTGATCTAAAGCAAAATTCATTTGTTCAAATGCTTCATTTTGGGTATTTTGTTCACCCCAAGTCATGGTACCGAGACAAATTGTGCTTACTTTTAAGTCCGTGTTACCTAAATTTTTGTAATTCATCTGAAAATTATGTTAATGTTTTATTAACCTTTTAAGGTATCTTGAATAATTAGTAAAAGGCTATTATATAATGCTCATATGAAATTTGATAAAAACGGAATACTAAATAGAGCTAAGGCAGCTCAACAATCAACTGTTGTAATGGATGAAGGCTTAAGAGCCTACATGCTAAAAGTTTATAATTATATGGCAACAGGAATTTTATTAACTGGAATAGTTGCGTTGTTAACATTTAAAATGTCAGTCGTTACTAACGGTACTGGATCTATTGTGGGTCTAACGCAAATGGGTAATGCAATTTATATGTCAGGTTTAAAATGGCTTGTGATGCTTGCGCCATTAGGAATTGTTTTTTATATGAGTTTTGGAATTAATAAAATGAGTGCATCAAAAGCTCAGACAACTTTTTGGGTTTTTGCAGGATTGATGGGCTTATCTTTATCTTCAATCTTATTAGTTTACACAGGCATGAGTGTAACAAGAGTTTTCTTTATTTGCTCAGCAACTTTTGGAGCGATGAGTATTTATGGTTATACGACCAAAAGAGATTTAACTAAATTAGGTTCATTCTTAATGATGGGTTTAATTGGAATAATTATAGCTTCTATAGTCAATATATTTATGAAGTCATCAATGATGTATTTTGTAATTTCAATATTGGGAGTTTTAATTTTTGTTGGTCTTACTGCCTACGATACACAAAAAATCAAAAATATGTATGCCGCTAGTGACACGGGCGAAATCATGGGCAAAAAAGCAGTGATGGGTGCATTAACTCTTTACTTAGACTTTATAAATTTATTTATAATGTTGTTGAGACTTTTTGGTCAAAGACGATAGTTTTTTCAGAGTTTTTTCCAATTCGTATTTTTTAATAAAATTTTAAGTTCAAAAGAATTTTTTAAGACTTTACCATTTGTATCAGTAATCAGATACTTAAGGTTTTTGTTTTTGGGTTTGAAATTTTTACAAATTTTATACAGGGCATTTTCTGTAGCGTTCTTAAAAACACTAAAACTAACTTGCTTGCTAGAAATATTTAGTCCGTAGTCCTTCCATGATCCTTCAGAAACCATCTTTGCATATAGATCTAAAATAATTTTGAGTTCATCTTTTTCAAAAAATTGTTTTTTCTCTATTTTATTTTGTGGATTATTGATTACTAATTTTAGATTACTGCGCATCAATTTTATGTTTATTGATTAGTGGTATTTGAAATGCTGTAAAGATTATTGTTATTGGCAACATTCCCCAAACTTTAAAATTGACCCAGAATTCCTCAGTTTGTGTTCTCCAGACAAATTCATTAAGTACGGCGAGCCCAAGGAAGAAGAACATCCACCTTTTATTTAGTATCTCCCATCCCATGTCAGTTAATGGGATTGATTTTCCCATAATTTTTTTTAAAATGGGTTCTTTTGTAAAATATTTTCCAAAAAATAAAGCTAAAGCAAATATTATATTTATAATTGTTGGTTTAACGTAAATGAAAATAGGATCATTAAAATAAATAGTTAATCCTCCAAAGAAAGTTATTAATATTCCACTTACCAAAGGCATTGGAGGTATTTTTTTTTCAAAGAACCACACAACTGCTAAAGCAATTAAAGTTGCAACTATGAGTGGAGGAATTGCAACTGATAAATTTTTATCATTATTATAATAAAAGAAAAAAAATATCGCTAAAGGCCCGAAATCGGTAATAAATTTTAAAAAAGATTTATTCACTAAAAAGATATTAACATATTTGCCACATCACAAAACATTAATCTTTTTTGCATTGATTTTTATATTTAAATACCCATACTAATCACAATGCCAATCCAGAAAGCTAAATTTTCAATCGGTGACATTGTAAAACATAAACACTTTGAATTTAGAGGTGTCATTTATGACGTTGATTTTGAATTTAATAATTCCGAGGAATGGTATCAATCAATTCCAAAGAACGTTAGACCAAGAAAAGATCAGCCATTTTATCACTTACTTGCTGAAAATGATGAAATTACTTATGAGGCATACGTTTCAGAGCAAAATTTGCTCATGGACGATTCTGATGAGCCAATAAAACACCCTCTAATCGAGGAGATTTTTTCAGGTAAAAAAGGCTCAAGTTATTTTAAGCTTTCGAACTAAGTAAATCACCATTCCAACACATTCTGCTCAAAACAAGGCCATAAATATTAACTATACTCATTTATATTCTGATCAAGGATGTTAAACGTTATATTTAGTCCTTTTGTCTCCCCCTCTATATTCTTGATCAGATAACTTTTTCATAATAGAAATTCTAAAATTAATTCCTAAATAACAAATATGTTCAAACTCTTAGAACCAAATAAAATATTTCAAATAACATCTAAAGCTCCAGGGTATGTTTTGTTTTTATTTGTTGTTGTTCTAACAGTTGGTTTAACTGAGGCGTTAATTTTGTCTCCAGAAGATTATAAACAAAGTGATGCAGTAAGAATAATGTATGTGCATGTTCCATCAGCATGGATCTCACTTGGAATTTTTTCGTCGATAACCCTACTGTCAGTTAGTGGTTTTATTTTTAAAAATAAAAATTTATTTTTAATTGCAAAAAGTTTGGCTCCGTCTGGATTTGTATTTAACATTATTGCATTAGTTACGGGTTCTATTTGGGGCAAGCCTACATGGGGAACTTGGTGGGCTTGGGATGCCCGAATTACTTCAATGTTAATTTTAGCATTGTTTTTTGCTTTGTATTTAATTGCATGGAGAATTTATGAAAAAGAGGAAAAGGTTTTTAAAATTACCGCTTTTATTACAATCATTGGTATAATTAACGTTCCAATCACTAAATACTCTGTTGAGTGGTGGAATACACTTCATCAGCCTGCCTCAATTAATATTTTATCAAAAAGTTCAATTCATTCATCAATGCTTTTCCCTTTGTTAATAATGACTGCGGCATTTGCTCTATTTTCGTTGTTAATTTTCTTAATGAAATATAATACAGAACTGATAAAAATTAAAAATAAAGGCTTAGATAGATTATGATCGAATTACTTTTTATGAATGGATACGGGGTTTATGTGTTGTCTGCTTTTGGTTTTACTCTTTTAAGTTTTTCTGGCTTGTATGTGATTACAAAATTACAATTTGCTAAAGAGCAAAATAAGTTTGTTGCTAAATTCGGATCTTTAAACTCTGACAAAGCTAATTCTGCAAAATTACAAAGAATAAACAAAGAAATTTTAGCTAACGCCACAAATAACTAACTTTTGAACCATGTATGGTCGTAAAGTTAAATTAAGATTTTTGTTTGTATCATTAATTTTAATTACTTTAATTTTAACAGTATTTTTAGTTTTAAAATCCTTAGAGGAAAATGTTGTTTACTTTCAATCACCATCTGAGATTAAAACACTGACAGAATTAGACAAAAGTAAAATTAGAGTTGGAGGTATGGTTAAAAAAAATTCAATTAATGTTAACTCGGATGAAGTTAATTTTATTATCACAGATTTTAAAAATGAAATAAATGTTAGTTACTCTGGTGCTGTCCCCAACCTGTTTGCTGAGGAAAAAGGAGTAGTTGCAGAGGGATTTTTGAAAGATAGAAATTTTTTTTCTGCCACAAAAATTTTAGCTAAGCATGATGAGAATTACATGCCACCAGAAGTAAAAAAAGCTCTGGAGGAAAAATAAATTGATTTATAGTGTTGTTGGTCATTACTCACTAATCTTAGGTTTGTGTATAGGTCTGATCTTAGTTTATTTTTCAATTCAAAATTTTAGAAATTTTAATCAATTAGATAATAAAATTCTATCTTTTTCATTTTTACAATTATTTTTTGTTGTTGTAAGTTTTTTTGCTTTAGTTATTTCATTCATTATTTCTGATTTCAGTAATGAAACAGTGTTTAATAATTCACATACAACTAAACCTCTTTTTTATAAAATAAGTGGTACCTGGGGAAATCATGAGGGGAGTTTGTTGTTATGGCTATTAGTATTAACCTTATTCATTTTCATATTTTTGTTAAGAACAAAAAACCAACCAATTAAATATAAAATTCTTACCTTAGTTTTTCAGCAAGTAATTATTATTGGCTTTTTTTTGTTTCTAATTTTAACATCAAATCCATTTAATTATCTATTTCCAGTTCCAAATGAGGGTTTAGGATTAAATCCAATTTTACAAGATCCTGCATTAGCTATACATCCTCCAATTTTGTATTTGGGCTATGTTGGTTCTTCTATTATTTTTTCCTCCGCTTTAGCCGCAACTACTTTAAAAATGGTTTCAACCAACTGGGCGATTCATATTAAAAAATGGGTTTTAATTTCTTGGATTTTTTTAACTTTAGGTATTTTGCTAGGTTCGATTTGGGCTTATTACGAATTAGGTTGGGGCGGATTTTGGTTTTGGGATCCTGTAGAAAATGTTTCATTAATGCCGTGGCTTGCTCTGACAACCCTTTTACACTGTATTTTAGTACTTGAGAGAAAAGAGACTTTAACCTCATGGGTGATCATATTGTCAATTGCTACTTTCACTTTAAGTATGTGTGGAACCTTTTTAGTAAGATCTGGAATTCTAAATTCTGTTCACACATTTGCCAATGATCCAGAGAGAGGTTTATTTATTTTAATATTTTTATTTACTTTGATTTTTTTATCCTTATTTATTTTTTCCGTCTTTCACAAACCTAGTCAAAACAATCAAGCTAATTTTTTTTGGTTAAGTAAGGAAACCTCAATTTTAATAAACAATTGGTTTATGATGTATTTTTTATCAGTAGTATTGATTGGTACCGTTTATCCTATATTTTTGGATGTTATATCTTCCCAAAAAATTTCTGTAGGACCACCATTTTATCACAAACTGATAATCCCATTTTTAATTCCTTTTTTATTGATGATGGCAATTGGCCCTAAGTTAAAATGGATAAAGTCAGATTTAAAAGATAAAATCTATCTATTTTCACTATTAGTCATTTCAGTTTTAATTTCGTTTTTTATCGTAAAAAATTTTAATGCAAATGTTCTTGTTAATACCATTTTAATTTCTGCGGCTCTTTACTTATTCTTCATTACTTTAAGAGATTTTTTTAATAAGAAGTATAAAAATCTTGCCCAAAATATTGCTCACTTTGGATTTAGTTTATTGATTTTAAGTATTTTATTTAACAATTTATTTTCAAGTGAAATTATAACTAACCTAAAAGTAGGCGAAACTTATAATGGCTCAAAAACAAAAATAGTATTTGAGAGCATAAATCAAAAAAAGCAAAAAAATTATAACTCTATTATTGCTAATTTTCGTATTACTAATTCTGAGGGAATTAATAATAATTTATCCCCTGAACTAAGAATATACAATCAACCCAAAATCACTACTAGCGAAGCAGATATTAAGACAACATTAATGAAGGATAAGTTTATTGTAATCAATTTAGTTCAAAATCAAGATTATTTTAATGTAAGATACCAAGTTAAGCCTTTCATGTTGTGGATATGGTTATCGGTAATGATCATAAGCTTGGGTGGATTAATTAGTTTATTAAAAAAAAGAACATGAAACAAAAATTAGTACCTTACTCAATTATAGTAATATTTTTTGTAATTTTTGTAGTTTTTTATAAAAGTCTAGAGGATACTAATATTTATACTCCAGAGGTGAAGATCAATAATGATATTCCAATTTTCTCAGCTGAACTTCTCCTTTCTAATGAGACATTAGAATCAAAAGAAATTTTTCAATTAGATAAATTTTATATATTAAATATTTGGTCATCGTGGTGTGCACCATGCAGAGATGAGCATTCGATATTAATGAACTTAAGTAAAAGTAATAAATTTATTGTTATTGGAATGAATTATAAAGATAACAAAAAGAATGCTAAAAGTTTTCTGGATGAATTGGGAAATCCCTATGAAAAAATTATTATTGACAAAAATGGCACCAAATCAATTGAGTGGGGTGCTTTTGGTGTACCTGAAACCTTCATAATACATAACAACAAAATAATAAAAAAATATATTGGGCCCTTAAACCAGGAACTTTTTTTAGAAATACAGAATTTAACAAAATGAAAACTTTTAAAACTTTAATAATTATTTTTCATTTACTCTTTTTTAATAATCTTTATGCAAATGAAAATAGCGAGAGAAATGAGATAACTAAAAATCTTAGATGTTTGATTTGTCAGGGACAATCAGTTTACGACTCAGATTCTGATTTTGCTAATAGTATGAAGATTTTAGTTGATAAAAAATTAAATGAAGGATTGTCTGATAAAGAAATATATAGTTATTTTAAGGAAAAATACGGGGATTGGATATTGTATGATCCCGGACTTAATAAAAATACCTATTTACTATGGTTATTGCCAATATTGATATTTCTATTTGGAGGTGCAATAATTGTGAAAAGTTTTATATTTAAAAAATAAGTATTTATTAGCCATGAATTTAAAAAGTTTTATATTATCATTATTTTTAGTTTTTTTAACTTTTTCAGTAAGTGGAGAAGAATTAGAAGTAAAAAATCAAAATACAGAGTTCAATGTTTATACGGGGATGTTTGATTTTAGTGATGACGGAAAAAGATCGACTTTAATAGGGTTTCAGCATCAAAATGAGGATTTAAATCGTAATACATTTTTGGGAAATCTATCACCTATTACTGGAGCACTAATTACTGCTGATAATGCTGCTTATATTTATACAGGTGTACAGGCTCAATATAAAATAGGAGCCATAAATTTTACTCCCAGTTTTACTCCAGGACTGTATCACGAGGGGGATGGAAAGGATTTAGGTCATTTAATTGAATTTAAGAGTGAGTTACAGTTTTCTCTTGATTTACCCAATAATAGTGAACTAGGTTTTTCCTACAATCATATATCTAATGCAAGCTTAGGAGATAAAAATCCTGGGGCAAATAGTTATATGTTTAATTTCTTAAAAAACTTTTAAAAGGATTTATGAATTTAAAAGATTGTCATAATTTTGCAGACTTTAGAAAACTTGCAGAAAAAAAATTACCTTCACCTATATTTCATTATATTGATGGAGCAGCTGACGACGAACATACGTATGCTAGAAATACAAGTGCATTTGATGATGTAGATTTAGTTCCAAATGTTTTGAGAGGGGTAGAAAATGTCGATTTATCTACAACAATATTTGGAAAAAAATTAGATTTACCTTTTTATTTAGCTCCAACTGCTTTACAAAGATTATTCCATTATGATGGTGAAAGAGCTGTTGGTAGAGCCGCTAAAAAATTTAACACCATGTTTGGAGTATCTGCATTAGCGACAGTAAGCGTGGAAGAAATATCATCTATGGTTGATACCCCAAAAATGTTCCAGTTTTATTTTCATAAAGATAGAGGCTTGAATGACTCTTGTTTAGAGAGAGCAAAAGCAGCAAAGTTTGATGTTATGGCGCTAACAGTGGATACAATAACAGGAGGAAATCGTGAAAGAGACCTAAGAACTGGTTTTACGTCTCCACCTAAACTAACTCTTTCAAGTTTATATAGTTTTGCGACTAAGCCAATGTGGGGAATTAATTATCTAACAAAAGGTAAGTTTGAATTACCTCATCTTCAAGATTTTGTGAAAGAAGGTACAAGCACCAATTCCTCAATTGGAAACTATTTTTCTACTATGTTAGATCAATCAATGAATTGGAAAGATGCTGAACAACTTTGTTCTAAATGGGGAGGTCATTTTGCATTAAAAGGGGTTATGTCTGTTGAAGATGCTAAGAGAGCGGTTGATATTGGGTGTACAGGTATAATGGTTTCAAATCATGGAGGAAGACAACTTGACGGATCAAGATCTCCATTTGATCAGCTTGCAGAAATTGTTGATGCTGTAGGTGATAAATTAGATGTAATTTGTGAAGGAGGAATTCACAGAGGAACGCATATGCTTAAAGCATTATCATTAGGTGCAAAAGCCTGCTCAGGGGGAAGACTCTATCTTTATGCTTTAGCTGCTGGAGGACAGGCTGGTGTTGAGAGGGCTATCGAAAAGTATAAATCTGAACTAGTAAGAGATATGAAGTTAATGGGTTGTAAAACAATTAGCGACCTCAATAGAAGTAATTTGAGATTCAGAAGATAACATAATGCATATCGGCGATTGTTATAATTTTGAAGATTTTAGAAAATTAGCAAAAAAAAAATTACCAGCACCTATCTTTCATTATATTGATGGTGGTTCGGATGACGAAGTAACTTTAAATAGAAATACTGATGCTTTTAATGATTGTGATCTAGTCCCAAATATTTTGGCGAGTGTTGGAGAGCCAGATTTATCCACAACACTTTTTGGAAGAAAAATTGATATGCCTCTTTTCTTGTCTCCGACTGCAATGCAAAGTTTATATTCACCTGAGGGAGATAAAGCTTCAGCAAGAGCCGCTGAAAAATTTGGAACGATGTACAGTATGTCTACTATGGCTTCATTTTCAATTGAAGAAATTGCAAATATTTCAAGTGGTCCAAAACTTTTTCAACTATATGTTCATAAGGATCAGTCTATCACTGACGATTTAATTGATAGATGTCGAAGAGCAAATTTTGATGGGCTTTGTTTGACCGTGGATACTCTTGTTGCGGGAAACAGAGAAAGGGATCATAGAACAGGGTTCACAACTCCTCCTAAATTAACCCTAGAAAGCCTGCTAAGTTTCGCGGTGCGTCCAGAATGGGTTTTTAAATATTTAACAAATAAAAAATTCGAGTTAGCTAACATAAAACACAAAACTGACAAAGGAACTAACATTGCAAAGTCAGTTATAGATTATATTAATGAACAATATGATCCTAAAATGAATTGGAAAGATGCAGAGTACTGTATTAAGAGATGGAACGGTCCTTTTGCATTGAAAGGAGTTATGTCGGTTGATGATGCGAAAAGAGCAATTGATATTGGATGCACAGCAATAATGATTTCCAATCATGGAGGAAGACAATTAGATGGCTCTAGATCTCCCTTTGATCAAGTCAAAGCAATTTCAGATGCAGTCGGTGATAAGTTAGAAATCATTCTTGATGGTGGCATTAGAAGAGGCACACATGTTTTAAAAGCTTTGGCCGCAGGAGCAACAGCATGTAGTTTTGGAAAAGCATTTCTTTTTAGTTTGGGTGCTGGAGGACAAAAAGGAGTTGAGAGATTATTGGACAATATGCAAAAAGAAATCAAAAGAAATATGATTTTAATGGGTTGCAAGAAAATCAAAGACTTAGATGCGTCAAAAATAATCTACCGTAATTAAACAACAAGTGATCTTTAGGTTTACTTTAAAGCCTATAATGGGTTTTAAAAAATCATAAATAGACATTGGTTTACTTTTCGTCTAGTTTCTTGATTTTAAAATTATGAAACTTGCAAAGAATTTAGAAAATTTAGGAACTGAGTCAGCATTTAGTGTCTTAGCAGAAGCCAAAGCACTAGAAGCAAAAGGCCACCCAATGATACATTTGGGATTAGGTCAACCAGACTTTAAAACACCGAAACATGTAGTTGAAGCTGCTAAAAAAGCTTTAGATGATGGACATCATGGATATGTTATGTCAAACGGAATTCCCGAATGTAGAGAAGCTGTAACAAGATGGATTAAAAAACGTTATGATGCTGATATTGATGCTGAAAGAATTTTAATTATGCCTGGCGGAAAGCCGACAATGAGTTATGCAATTCAATGTTTTGGCGAACCAGGGGCGGAAATAATCCATCCTACACCTGCATTCCCAATTTATGAATCGATGATAAACTATACTGGTTCTACAGCTGTTCCTTATGATCTTACTGAAGATAAAGATCTTAAATTTGATCCAGATAAAATATTATCGCTAATAACAGATAAAACTAGATTGTTAATATTAATTAACCCAAATAATCCTACAGGTAGTTTTGTTGAAAAACCAGTGATAGATTATTTTGCAAAAGAATTGGAAAAACACCCACACGTCACTATTTTAAGTGACGAAATTTATAGTAGACAAATTTTTGATTATAAAGAAATGCCTTCATTTTTTCATTATGAAGCTTTAAAGGATAGGTTAATTGTTTTAGAGGGTTGGAGTAAAGCTTACTCAATGACTGGTTGGAGACTAGGTTGGAGTTATTGGCCCAAAGAAATGGTTCCACATGTTAACAAATTATTAATAAATAGCGTATCTTGCGTGAATGCAGCAGCACAATATGCTGGTATAGCAGCATTAGATGGACCAGATGACTCGATTAAAGATATGTTAGATAAGTTTACATTAAGAAGAAATTTAATACATAAAGGATTAAATGATTTGCCTGGAATTGAGTGTAGTTTACCAGGGGGTGCTTTTTATGCTTTCCCAAAAGTAATTGGCACAGGCATGAATGGTTCGGAATTTAGTAAAAAAGCCATGCATGAGGCTGGAGTTGCTATTGTTCCAGGAACAGCATTTGGTAAAACTTGCCAAGATTATGTAAGATTTAGTTTTGCCGCATCTAGAGATAATATACAGCAGGCTTTAGAAAATATAGCCAAGATGCTTTCAAAATAAGCTGTATTATTTTATCTTTTTTTACTAGTATTCAAATTATGAATGAACAAATTGAAATAGAATTAAAAAATCTTTTAAATAATAGATATTCTACGTCAGAGTCTACTCGAGGAAATTACGCTAGGGGAGAAGATACCTACGATCCGATTTTGTCAAAAGCAGTAGTATTTCCAGAAAGCAATGAAGAGGTCTCAAAAATATTAAAATTATGTAATGAAAATAAAATTCCAGTAATCCCATTTGGTACAGGCACATCTTTAGAAGGTAACGTTGTAGGAAATGAAAAAGGTATAACTATCAGCTTGGAAAAGATGAATAAAATTCTAAGTGTTAATGCTGAAGATTTTGATTGTAGAGTTCAGGCATGTGTTACAAAAGAACAACTTAATGAGCATCTAAGAGAAGACGGAATTTTTTTTCCAATTGATCCAGGAGCAAACGCAGCTTTAGGTGGTATGGCTTCAACTTCAGCATCAGGAACAATGGCTGTAAAATATGGAACCATGAGAACAGTTATTTCAGGTTTAACTGTTGTTTTACCAAATGGAGATATTATTAATACAGGAGGTAGAACTAAAAAAACATCAGCAGGCTATAATTTAACTAATTTATTTATTGGATCAGAGGGAACCCTAGGCATTATTACTGAAGTTCATTTAAGATTATCTCCTATACCCGAAAGTATTATGAGTGCAGTATGTCATTTTCCTTCCTTAGAGGATGCGGTCATGACCGCTCAACAAGTCATTCAGTATGGTGTTCCAATTGCAAGAATTGAAATGCTAAATGCAGACCAGATGGGTATTAGTATTAATTATTCAAAGTTAAAAGATATTGAGGCGGTACCGACTTTATTTTTTGAATTTCATGGATCAGAGTCCTCAAATCAAGAAAATATTAAAATTGTGGAAGAATTATCAAAAGATAATAAAGGTAGTTCTTTTAAATGGGCCAAAGATTTAGAGGACAGAAATAAACTTTGGCAAGCAAGATGGGATGTTTATTATTCTGTTAAAGCTCTTAACAACAATGGAAGAGTTTATTCAACTGATGTATGCGTTCCAATTTCTAAAATAACTGAATGTGTAAAATTTGCCGAAGAACAAGCAAAAAAATTTGGAGTTAGAGCTCCGATGGTTGGCCATATGGGTGACGGTAATTTTCATGTAGTTTTACCCTATGATCCTGAACAAAAAGATATTTACAAAAAACTAAGAGCTTTTAATGGTACATTAATTAGAAAAGCTTTAGAGCTTGAGGGAACTATTACAGGTGAACATGGAGTAGGTCTTCACAAAAAGGAGTATTTACTAGAGCAGCATCCTGATAGTATTCCAGTAATGAAATCAATTAAAAGAACATTGGATCCAAACAATATAATGAATCCTGGAAAGATTTTTGATTTAAACTAATCTTTTAATATGAGAAAAATCCTGATCACTAGAAGATTACTAAGATCTTGTGAGGATAGAGCTAAAGAATTATTTGAAGCAAGTTTTAATTTAAACGATGAATTATATTCTCAAAAAAAATTAATTGAGTTAAGTGGTGAGCAAGAGGGAATATTGTCTTCTTTAACTGATAAATTAGATGCTGAAACAATAAATCAACTTCCAGACTCGATAAAAATTATTTCTAATTTTGCTGTTGGATTTGGGAATATAGACTTGGAAGCAGCAAAGAAAAAAGGTATTGCAGTTACCAATACTCCAGATGTTTTGACTGATGCAACAGCTGAAATAGGAGTATTGTTGATTTTGGGTGCATGTAGACGTGCTGCTGAGGGAATAGAAAGTGCAAAAGTAGGTGGCTGGAAGTGGTCTGCAGATTATTTAATTGGCAAGCAACTAACAGGCGCCAGACTTGGAATACTAGGCATGGGGAGAATTGGACAAAAAATTGCAAAAGTTGCTAAATCTTTAGGAATGATAATTCATTATCACAATAGATCTAAGCTAAGGGAAGATAAAGAAGACGGTGCAACATATCATGATAATTTAAAAGACTTGCTTTCAGTATCAGATGTACTGTCTGTTTGTTGTCCAGCTTCAAAAGAAACAGTCGATATGATTAATAAAGATACAATTGAATATTTACCTAAAGGAGCAATTGTTACAAACGTTGCAAGGGGAGATATTATTGAGGATGAAGCTTTGATAGATGCTCTTGAACGAAGAAAAGTTTATGCCGTAGGATTGGATGTTTATAAGAATGAACCAAATTTAAATCCTGGATATTTTAAACACAAAAGTGCTTTTATTCTTCCACATTTAGGCAGTGCTACTAAAGAAACCCGAACAGCAATGGCTAATTTAGCTATAGATAATATTGATGAATTCTTCAAAATAGGAAGCTGTAAAAATAAAGTTAATTAATTCAAAAAATACATAATTCTACTCAAGATTGTATAATTTTAATTTAAGGGTCAATCTGCCCATCTTTTTAGAAAGACTCTATTTTAAAACTATGTTTTACTCAATAATGTTAATTAACAAGAGGAGAGAACAAAATGATTAAGAATAAAAAATCATTAAAAGGTGCTAAGACACCTTCAAGACGTAAGTTCTTCAAAGCAGCAGCAGCAACAGGTGCAGCAGCAGCAACAGCTGTAGCAATGCCTAATATTGCGACTGCTGGTGGACACGTTACATTAAAAATGCAAGCAGCTTGGCCTTCAGGCGCAAACATTTTTTATGAAATGGCAGGAGACTATTGTAAAATGGTTGATGCAATGTCTGGTGGAACACTTAAAATTGATCTACAGCCAGTTGGATCAATCGTAAAAACTTCAGAAATTGGTGCGGCTGTAAGTGATGGAATTATTGATATGGGTCACTGGGTGACAGCATATTGGTATGGTAAAAATCCAGCAGCTTCACTATTTGGTACTGGACCTTCATACGGACTATCATCTCAAGAAGTAATGGGATGGATGGAGTATGGTGGAGGAAGAGCATTATATGAAGAAGCAGTCGCTAGTGTTGGATATAATTACACTGGTTTCTTTGCTATGCCTATGCCAGCCCAACCTTTTGGTTGGTTCAAAAAGAACGTAACAAAAGTATCTGATGTTAAAGGTATGAAGTATAGAACAGTTGGTCTTGCGACTAACGTTTTAACTGCTATGGGAATGGTCGTAAGACAATTACCAGGTGGTGAGATCCAACCAGCTATGAAAACTGGTTTGATTGATGCTGCAGAGTTTAACAACCCTACATCAGACTCACAGTTTGGAATGCAAGATGTCTCTAAACACTATCACTTAGGAAGTTTTCACCAATCTCAGGAGATGTTTGAAATGCCTATGAACACTAAGAGACTGAACAGCCTTGCACCTGCTCATCAAGCTATCTTGAAGAATGCTGCTTATGCTGCAAACTCAGATAACTACTTCAAAGCGCTAGTTAGATATTCTAACGACTTAGCTAAATTGATGAATGAGCATAAGGTTAATGTTTACCAAACATCCGATGCTATCTTAGCCGAGCAATTAAAAGGTTGGGATAAAATCGTTGGAGAGTTCTCTGCTAAAGATGCTTTCTTTAAGAAGGTAATCGACTCTCAAAAAGCATACGCTAAGAAAACTATGAAGTATCTGTTGATGAATCAACCGAACTACAAATTAGCTTATGAAAATGAGTTTGGTCCAATTGCAAAAGTTAAAATCTAATTAACTTTTAACAAATTTAAAAAGGGGGTTTTAAAAACCCCCTTTTTTTTTAGTTAAATTTAATATATTCATACACGATGAGATCATTCATTAAATTTGCTGATGCTTTGAGCACTTCAATGGGCAAAGCTTTTTCTTGGTGTATTGTTATTTTAATGGGTGGAACAGTATATGAGGTCATAATGGCCTATGTTTTTAATAAACCAACTTTATGGAATTTTGATTTTAGCATGCAGATGTATGGAGCTATCCTTATGATGTCTGGTGCTTATTGTTTAGCCACAGAAGCACATGTAAGAGGTGATGTTATTTACAGATTATTCAAACCAAGAACACAAGCTTGGATAGATTTTGTATTATACTTTATTTTCTTTTTTCCGGGCGTAGTAGCTTTGGCGTTTTATGGATATGAGTATGCTGCATTAGCATGGAAAATAAAAGAAACTAGTTGGAGTAGTCCTGCTCAAATACAAATTTATATGGTTAAGTCATTAATACCTGCTGCGGGTATTTTGTTAATTATTCAAGGTATCAGTGAAGTTTTTAGGTCTGTGATTTGTATCCAAGAAGGTAAGTGGCCTTCAAGAATGGTTGTGGCCCAAGAGACAGAAGAAATTTTAATGAGAAAATCTCAAGAGGAAGATAAAGAAAATGCTATTTAGTCTAACAAATCCCGAAGTCGCTATCTTGATGATGGGATTATTTTTGTTTGCAGTACTTTTAGGGTTTCCAATTGCATTTACCTTAATGGCGATGGGTATAGGTTTTGGTTATTACGCGTATTATGACCCAGCAATGATGGAACATCTATTTGATAACAGGATATTTTCATTATTTGTAAAAAATACATACACAGTTATGGATAATAATGTTCTCACAGCGGTTCCTTTATTTTTATTTATGGGTTATTTAGTTGAGAGAGCTGGGATAGTAGCAAAATTATTTTTTGCAATCCGACTAGCGGCGCACAGGCTGCCTGCATCGATGGCAGTTGCTGCATTAATTACATGTACATTATTTTCAACAGCAACAGGAATTATTGGAGCAGTAGTAACTTTGATGGGATTACTTGCTTGGCCTGCAATGGTTAAAGCAGGTTATGATAAAAAATTTGCATCAGGGATTATTTGTTCAGGTGGATGCTTAGGTATTTTAATTCCTCCAAGCATAATGTTAATTGTTTATTCAGTAATTGCACAATTATCTCCACTAAGACTTTTTGCAGCTGCTATTTTCCCAGGATTATTATTAGCAAGTTTATATATTGGATATGCAGTTTTTAGAGCCTGGCTGAACCCATCGATAGCTCCAAGACCACCAGCAGAGGATATACCTCCAAGAGCAGAAATTTTAAAAGAAGTGTTGGTTTCGTTTGTACCTTTATTTGGATTAATTATGTTAGTGCTTGGAACTATTTTGGCTGGTATAGCCACACCTGCTGAAGCCGCAGCTGCAGGAGCATTTGGTGCACTTATTTTATCATGGTTTTACAAAACTCTTAAATGGCAAAACTTTAAAGAGTCTGTATTTTTAACGGCAAAAACAACTGCAATGATTATGTGGTTATTCATTGGTTCTTGGACTTTTTCATCTGTTTTTTCTTATTTAGGTGGCCACGAAGTTTTTGAACATTTTTTCACTTCTATAAATATTTCAACATGGCAATTTTTAGTAATTACTCAAATAATCATTTTTCTTTTAGGTTGGCCACTAGAGTGGACTGAGATCTTAATTATTTTTGTTCCAATATTTTTACCATTATTAGAAATTTTTGGGGTTAATCCATATTTCTTTGCAATGTTAATAGCTTTAAATTTGCAAACATCTTTCTTAACTCCCCCCATGGCGATGTCCGCCTATTATTTAAAAGGAGTTCAAAAAACAAATGTTGAACTTATGGAAATATTCAGAGGAATTATGCCATTCTTAGGAATTGTAATTTTTGCAATGTTTTTAATGTATATGTTTCCTGCGATAGCTTTATGGTTACCAGAAACATTATTTGCTCAATAAAATAAAATGATAGATATATTTTCGTTAAAAGTTGAGGAACTTGCTGCGAAAATAAAAGACTCACAATTAACGTCTGTTGAAATTTGTGAAAAATATATTGAGAGAATAAAAAAATTTGAAAAAGATGTTAAAGCATGGGTACACTTCGACAAAAAACTTCTACTAGAAAAAGCAGCCGAGGCAGATGATTATAGACGTTCTGGTAAACCTTTGGGACCCCTGCATGGAGTACCAGTAGCCCTAAAAGATATTATAGGAACTGTAGACATGCCAACTGAATGTGGAACATCAATCAGAAAAGGTAAATCTTATTCTCAAAACGCTGAAATAGTAGATCTTTTGCTTGCATCTGGCGCAATTATAATGGGAAAAACAGCAACATCAGAGTTAGCGTATCTTGGACCATCTAAAACTACAAATCCCCATGATCACTCTAGAACACCAGGAGGATCATCTAGTGGATCTGCTGCATCAGTAGCTTCTTTTATGGCACCTTTATCAATAGGATCGCAAACAGGCGGATCAGTGATAAGACCCGCATCTTATTGTGGTGTAGTTGGATATAAACCTACCTATGGATTGATTTCTAGAAACGGTGTTCTTAAAACGTCAGATAAGCTGGATCATATTGGTATGTTTGGCAGATCAGTTGAAGATGTGGCCCTTCTTGCAAAAGTTTTAATTAAAAAAGATAATTATGACGCTGCTACAGTTCATTATTCAACTGAACACATGTTAGAGGAAACAAAAAAAGGACCAATATTTGATCCAAAATTTATTTTTTATAAAACTGAAAGTTGGAAACTCATTGAAAAAAAATCAAGAGAAGCTTTTGAATATTTTATAAAATCATTTAAAAATAATATTGAGGTTTTTGACACACCGTCTTACTTTAAAGATATTCACAAGTACCACCAGATTATCCATGAAACAGATTTAGCGAATAACTTTGCGCTTTATTATCAAAAATATAGAAAAAAATTATCTAAATATATGCAAGATGCAATTTCCAAAGGAAATAAACATTCAGCTAAAGAATATGCTGAAGCTATTGATTTTATGAAAAGAAGCTATGACTCTTATCAGGAAGTTTTTGAGGATTATCATGGAGTGTTATCGCCATCAAGTCCTGGCGTTGCTCCCAAAGGGTTGAAAAGTACTGGAACTGCTGAATTTAATAAAGTTTGGTCATATATGGGAACCCCATGCATATCACTTCCTTTACTTCAAGGAGAAAGCAATATGCCATTAGGAGTTCAGTTAATCGGTGCAAGATTTGATGATCATAGATTTTTAGGTATTGCTAAATGGTTAGAAAAGGAATGTAATAAATAAAATGACTAAATTTACAACATTTCTGGGAACATTGCTGGCACTAGTATTTTTAATTGGTCTTGCAACAACATTAACAAGATCGACAATGATCAGTTTTTTTGATGTACTCCCTGTTTATATCTTAATGGCCATAGCAATATTTATGTTGGTCTACGAAGCGTTCTTCGACAAGAAATAATTTTTTAAATAGAAAATTGCCTAAACAAAAAAACAATTTTTTAGCTTTCTCTTTACTGTTTATTCAACCTATTTTTATGGCTTCAAATTTAATAGTTGCGAGAGGAGGTGTTGATTTTGTTCCACCAATTTCTTTAGCATTTTGGAGGTGGACTTTTGTTTTTATAATTCTTTTACCTTTTACATATTTTTCTTTAAAAAAAAATTATCCAATTATCAAAAAAGAATTTAAAAAATTATTTTTTCTTGGTGCTATGGGGTGCGGTGTATGTGGAGCGTTCCCATTTTTAGCTGGACAAACAACAACAGTTACTAATATGGGAATTATTTATACTTCTTCCCCAATTTTTATAATTTTGATTTCAGCAATTTTCTTTCATGAAAAAATAAACTTATTTAAAATAACTGGACTGTTTGCATGCTTAATAGGTGTGTTTACGATTATTATTAAAGGAGATTTAGATTTACTAGTTAATTTAAATTTTACTATTGGTGATCTGTGGATGCTTGGTGCAGCTATAGGTTGGGCATTATATTCAATTTATCTATTTTATTGGAAATCTGAATTATCACTTCTTCAAAGGTTTACTTTAGTATCTTTTTTTGGAGCACTAAGTTTATTACCTTTCTATATTGCTGAGGAAATATTTGTAGCAAGAACCGTTTTTAATCAAGAATTTTATTTATGGGCATTATTTGCAGCTATCTTTCCTGGGATAATCGCATTTACTCTTTACACACAGGCTCAAAAAAATCTTGGTGCGTCTTTAACCGGTTTCACACTTTATGTTTTTACAATTTATGGAGCAATTTACGGTTATTTAATATTTGATGAAAAATTAGAATCGTATCATTATTTAGGTACAGCTTTGGTATTCTTAGGAGTTTACTTAGCTAGAAAAAATTATGAGAATAAGCCGTAGGAGTATATTTATGGAAATAATAATTGGAATTTTAGTTGTTTACTTTTCGATTTTGATTTTACTTTTCATATTCCAGAGAAATCTAATGTATCACCCAAATGAAAATAATTATTATGGCGAAAAATTAGAAGTTGAGATTGAGAAAGTAAAAATTAGAACAAGCGACAACATAAATCTTTTAGGCTGGTTTCATAAAAAGAATCTAGAAAATAACAAAACAATTCTCTTTTTTCATGGTAATGCAGGAAATCTTGAGAACAGAATAAATAAATTAAATCATTTTAATGATTTAAATGTAAATTTTTTAATTATTGCTTGGAGAGGTTTTAGTGGAAATGATGGTAACCCCACTGAAAACAACCTTTATATTGATGGAAAAAGTGCATTGGAGTGGCTAAAAAATAATGGTGTAGATGAAAATAATATTATTATTTTTGGGGAGTCGCTTGGAACCGGAATAGCAACTGAGATTGCTCAAAAAGGGAATTTTGCAGGATTGATACTAGAGACACCTTTTACCTCTATGGTAGAAGCTGCAAAGAACTTTTATCCCTACATCCCTGTTGGCCTACTTTTAAAAGATAAATACGAGAACCAGAAAAAAATCAAAAGTATTAATATCCCAGTTTTGGTAATGCATGGTGAAGCAGACAAAATAGTTCCTTTCTGGATGGGAAAAAAAATATTTGATTTGGCAAATAATCCAAAATATTCATATTTTACAAAGGATGACGACCATATGATGGAGTATGACTCTAACTTAGTTTCTATGTTAAATGATTTTTTAAAACGATTAAATTAAGCCACATTCTTAACAAATATAATCCAAACTTTTATTTTAATGACTTAAGGATGAAAAAATTATATTTATTTATTTTTATACTACTTTCATTTGGAAACTTTAGCTTTGCAAAGGAAAACTTATCTTCGGTAGATAATTTATTTCACATAGATCAAATGAATTCACATGATGAAAACTTTGCCTTATATTTTAAAACACGTGAAAAAGCTATTTTGGCACGAGGGGAAAATAATAACTACATAAACGATTATCCTAAAGACCTCTATATATATGATTATGAAACAAAAAGTTCATCACCTTTAATATCTTACGAATGGTTTCCAAGAAGAGCTAAATATTTTTTGCAGGAATATGATTTTCCAGTCTTTCCTGATGATTTTGCATACTATTTATTAAAAGATAATAAAACACTTGTTATGATTAGTGCCGTTAAAAGCTTAAGAGCTAATTTCAAATTTGATATTACAGAAAAAAAATTAGAGGTTTATCCGGTTAATGGAAAGTTCGACTTTATTATATCTTCAATTGCAAAAGACTGTGATCATTATGATTTTAAAGACAATTATAAATGTAGCTTTTATAAACCTTTGATTTCAAGCACTTTAATTAATTAATCTGTGTAAAGGCATCAGCAAACTTTTCTGCCTCAAAAACTTGCAGATCATCTTCTTTTTCACCTAAACCAAGAGCAACTATTGGCAGTTTATATTTTTTAGCAACCGCTAAAAGAATTCCTCCTTTAGCTGTTCCGTCTAATTTTGTCATTATTAGTCCAGTAATAGGGATAATTTTATTAAACTCCTCAACTTGATTGAGTACATTTTGTCCAGAAGTAGCATCTAAAACTAAAATTACATCATGAGGAGCCTCAGAGTCGATTTTTTTAGTTACGTTTGCAATTTTTTTATATTCCTCCATTAAATTTTTTTTGTTTTGCAATCTTCCAGCTGTATCTATCAAAACTTGATCAAATTGGTTATTTATTGCATCTTCGATAGCTTTATAAGCAACAGATGCTGGATCGGATCCTTGTGATGATTTTGTAAGAGAAACATCAACTTTTTTTGCCCAATTTTCCAGTTGTTCAATTGCTGCTGCTCTAAATGTATCTGATGCAGCAAGCATAACTTTATTTCCGTTACCTTTTAATATTTTACTTATTTTTCCTATTGTAGTTGTTTTACCAACTCCGTTAACACCGGACACTAGAGTAGCATATAGTTTTTCTTTTTTTTTAAAAAAATCGAAACTTTCTAAAGGTTTCATTAACTCAATTATATAATCTTTTAAAATTTTATTTATTTCCTCTGCAGTGTCTTTGTTTGGATCAATTTTAGTTTTTGAGATAATTTCTCTAATTTCTGACGCTGCGGTTGTGCCAACATCTGATTGAATTAAATAATCTTCAATTTTATCTAATGTTTTGTCGTCTATTTCTTTTTTTATTACAATATTCTTTAGCCCTGAAGTAAATGCGGATGCACTTTTTTTAAAACCAGATTTAAATTTATCAAAAATTCCCATTAAATTTTTATATTAATTTCTTTAATGTCTGAGACAGGTCCTTTCATGTGAATACTATTATTTTCATCAATAAAAATTAATAATTTACCTGTAGAAAACTCTATATCCACCTCATTACTTGAAAGTCCATTTTTCATTGCAGCAAATGCAGTAGCACACGCTGCTGTACCGCAAGCCTTAGTAAGACCAGCTCCTCTCTCCCAAACTTTAACTTTTATTAATTCCTTATTAACAACTGTTGCTAAAGTGACATTGCATCTTTCTGGAAACAAAGGATGGTGCTCAATTTCTGGTCCAATTTTTTTTATTTCAAAATTTTCGTTATTATCAACAAAAAAAATTACGTGGGGATTTCCAACGTTTACAGCCGCTCCTCCCGTATAATTATTATTATCTAAATCCGATATTTTGATATTAAGGTTATTGGTGTCTAGTTTTTTAGAGAGGGGAATTTCGTTCCACTCTGTTTTACCTTTTCCAATTTCTGTAGAAACTAGCCTGTTTCCCAATATCTCTGATTTTAAATCTCCAGATTGTGTGGTTAAAGTAATTAACGATTTATTATTTTCTTTTGATAATAAATCTGCAACACATCTTGTTCCGTTTCCACATGCTCCAGAAGTTCCACCATCAGAATTATAAAATTCTAAAGATGCATCTGAAGTCTCGTTTTTATTTATCAATATTAATTGATCACAACCTATAAATTCTCTATCGCAAATTTTAATAATTTGCTCTTTGCTCAAATTAGTAATTTTTTGCCTATTATCTATAATGACAAAATCATTACCTAAACCATCCATTTTAAACGCTTTGATATCCATATATAGATATTTAACTTATTTATTGACTTTTTGAACCTCTATTATAGGTTGTTGCCGTTTCCGCAAAAACATTAACTTTGCGGTGTCTTTGGAAACAAAGAGATCGACACTAGTCAGCGAGGCTTCGCCCACTAGTGAGATTACTGCTGTGTGAAAAAATATGTTTGAAAATTTAACAAATAAATTTGAAGAAATTTTTTCTTCTTTAAAAAAATCTCCTTCTCTTGATGAAGCTCAAGTAGATGAGGGTTTAAGAGGAATAAGACAAGCTCTTTTAGAAGCTGATGTATCTTTAGAGGTTGCTAAAGACTTTATCGAAAAAGTTAAGCCAAAAGCATTGGGACAAGAAATTATTAGATCAACCTCTCCAGGGGATATGGTTGTCAAAATTGTTTATGATGAACTTGTTAATTTGTTGGGAGAGTCAAATAGCGATATAAATCTTAATGCGGTACCGCCTGTTCCAATGATGATGGTAGGTCTGCAAGGTTCAGGTAAAACTACAACTACTGCAAAACTTGCCAAGTATTTAGAGAATACGAAAAAGAAAAAAGTCATGATGGTCAGCTTGGATATTTACAGACCAGCCGCTCAAGAGCAACTTAGATCTTTAGGTGAACAAAATAACATTTTAACTTTACCAATTATTGAAGGACAACAGCCAGCTGATATATGCAGAAGAGCTATTAGTGCTGCCAATCTAAATGGTGCAGAAATAGTTCTTTTTGACACTGCTGGAAGAACTCAAATTGACTTACAGATGATGAGTGAAATTAAACAAATTGAACGTGTAATAAATCCAACAGAGACTTTCTTAGTTGCAGATTCTTTAACAGGTCAAGTTGCAGCATCAGTTGCAAAAGAGTTTAAAAATACAGTCAATTTATCTGGAATTATTTTAACAAGAGCTGATGGTGATGCTAGAGGTGGTGCTGCTGTAAGTATGAAATATGTTTCAAATGTTCCAATTAAGTTCTTAGGAATAGGAGAAAAAATTGATAATCTCGAAGTTTTTCATCCCGACAGAATAGCTAACAGAATTCTTGGCATGGGAGATATTGTTTCTCTTGTTGAAAAAGCTGCTCAAGATCTTGGTGAAGAAAATATTAAAAAAGCTGAAGAAAATTTAAAAAAAGGTCAGTTTTCAATGCAAGATTATTTAGCCCAACTAAGACAAATGAAAAAAATGGGAGGCATTGAAGGAATAATGTCATTTATGCCTGGAGTTTCAAAAATTAAATCTCAAATGGATTCAGCTGGAATTGACGAAAGTATTATAACTACAAATGAAGCTATTATTTTGTCTATGACAAAAAAAGAGAGAGAGAACCCAAAAATAATTGATGGTTCAAGAAAAAAAAGAATTGCTAATGGCTCTGGCACCAATCCAGTCACTATCAATAAGTTGTTAAAACAATTTAAAATGATGTCTGAAATGATGAAAAAGATGTCTAAAGGAAATATGAAGGGTATGACTGATAAAGGAATACCTCCAGAGCTATTCAATCAATTAAAATAAAAAAGGAGAAAATATGTTAAAACTTAGATTATCAAGGGGAGGAACAAAAAAGCGTCCAGTCTATAAAGTTGTGGTAGCAGACAGTCGTTTTGCAAGAGATGGAAGATTTATTGAGAAAGTTGGATTTTTTAATCCTCTTTTGCCTAAAGAGAAAAAAGAGAGAGTGGGTCTTGAGGCTGAAAGAATTAAATACTGGTTAGGTCAAGGTGCAAAACCAACAACTAGAGTTGCAAGATTATTAGGAGAAAATGAACTAATGCCAATGCCAGCAAATGGTAATAATCCTAATAAAGCTATTCCAAAAAAAGAAAGAAACAAAAAAGA